>CANQGD010000001.1 GCA_947601445.1 uncultured Clostridia bacterium
AAAGGATCAGCGCTGTCTTTCAGGAAGACAGATTGTGCGAATATCTGAGCGGAATTGATAATATCAGGATCGCCGCGGGCAGAGACGGGCTTCGGTGTGATCCGCAGGGATTGCTGTCTCTGTTTCTCCGATGATTTCCACATAGTATGATTTTTCCAGCGCGAAGCAACGTTGGGCGTCGCCTTCCGTGGAATACAGATAAACGCCATCCTCCAAAATTCTCGCCCACGCGGGAGTTTCCGCTATGGCAAGATGCTGTGCGCCGATCAGCGCGAAAAGCGCCAATGAAAGCGCCGATGCAACGATTAAAATAATTTTTTTGAACATATTCCGCTCCGCATCAGAGTGTAAGCACAGTATAATCCCCTTCTTGCAGTACTTTTTGCCGAGTTATGTATCTTTGAGGCGGTAAATGAAAAATGTGCATTTAAGAAAAATCGCGGAAAAACGTCTTGTACATTGTCGGCGAAAAAATCCGCAAGTCCCGCGACTATTGCAATATTCGAAACGGTAACGGTACGGACAGGACGTCGAAACAGTCGTTTTGTGCAGGTGTATATCGGGAGATTTACTTGAAAGAAATAATAGCGCGTATAAACTTAATCGAACGGGAACAGCAACGGCGCAAAGACAGTCCGCTTGCCCGTTACAACAAAGACAAAATTCATGTCAAACAAATGGAATTTCATCGATGTCTCAAACGCAACCGATGGGTTTTTGGGGGCAACCGAAGCGGTAAAACCGAGTGCGGTGCCGTGGAAACCGTTTGGCTTGCACGGGGAATACATCCTTTTCGCGCCAACCGTCCCAATATAAGCTGTTGGGTGGTATCACTAAGTCAGCAAGTACAGCGGGACGTGGCGCAACAAAAGATTTTGTACTATCTGGACAAAAGTTGTATTCGCGAAATCGTGATGATAAACGGTTCGAGGGCAAGTCCCGAGTTCGGGGTGATAGATTACATCGTGATAGACAACGTTTTCGGCGGCACGTCCCGAATTGCTTTCAAAAGTTGCGAGGCGGGCAGAGAAAAATTTCAAGGTGCAAGCCTCGACTTTGTGTGGTTCGACGAGGAACCGCCGCGGGATATTTACGAAGAATGTCGTATGCGTATTTTGGATCGTAACGGACATATATTCGGAACGATGACGCCATTAAAGGGACTCAGTTGGGTTTACGACGAGATTTATCTGAACTGTCATCGATCCGAGCAAGTGTGGTATGAGTTTATGGAATGGAGCGACAATCCCTATCTCGACGCGGACGAAGTTCGGTCGATGTCGGAAGCGTTGTCCGCCGATATGCTTGAAAGTCGCCGTTATGGACGGTTTACGCAGTCGTCAGGCTTGGTTTATCCGGAGTTTTCCGAGGCAAACGTAATTCCGCCGTTCGACGTGCCCGATTCGTGGCAGGATGAAATTTCCGTCGATCCGGGATTAAATAATCCATTGTCCTGTCATTGGTATGCGCAAGACGGCGACGGAAATATATACGTTGTTGCCGAACACTATGAAGCAAAGAAAGACGTGGCGTATCACGCGGCGAAAATCAAAGAAATCTCGGAACGTCTCGGTTGGAAACATGACCGTTACGGACGGTTGTCGGTGCTTATGGACAGCGCCGCAAATCAGCGCACTCTCAACGGACAAAAAAGCGTATCCGAGTTGTTTTGCGAACACGGCATTACCGTTAATACGCGTGTGGACAAGGGAGTTTATGCGGGAATCAACAGAGTGAAAGCATTGCTCAAACCTATTTCGGGTCCTCCGAAACTGTACATTTTCAGCAGCTGTGTAAATATGCTCAGAGAAATAAAAGGTTATTTTTGGGGAAGCGGAGAAATCCCCGTAAAACGCGACGATCACGCAATGGACGAACTGCGTTATTATGTGAGCAATCTGGCGGAACGCGGGCAGGAAAAAGTTTCAAAAACCTTGATTCAGCGTGATATGGAAAGGTTGTTGCGCGGTTTGAGAGGGGGTAAATTATGATTTCCAAGGAGCTTTTGACCAAAATTCTGCTGAAAAAAGCCAAGGGTTACCGTTACACCGAAAAAACCGACGAATATGTGTTTTCCGAGGGTAAAAAACAACTTGTCAAGAGTAAAACCGTTACAAAACATGTCCATCCCGACGCGCATGCGATAAGCGCATTGCTTACAATGGAAGAAAACTTCGATGTTAGCAAGATGACGGACGAACAGTTGCAAGTGGAAAAATTGCGGCTCATTCGTCTGCTCAAATTGATGGAAGAACAAAACGCAGCTCCGATGGAATCGGAAGAGACAACTTAAAAAGGAGAATAAATATGCTGAACAAAATTAACGCAAAAACCAAATGCGACGTGCGCGACTGCAAAAATAACGCCGAATTTCAATTCGATACAAAGGGCAGAAACGGTAAATGTTTTTTGTGCGCCGAATGTGTCGCCAATCTGTGTGCGGACGGCAGGGCGCGTCTCGTGCCCAAAAGCCCGCAGAATACGATCAAAAAACATATTGACAAAAAGTTAAAGGAGATGGACATTGCAGACTAAAACGGAAAGTTTTCATAAACAAATAGACAAGTCGCCCTTGCCGAAAGAAAATAAAAAAACAAATTGCGAATTTGCCGACGATATTGTGCGTCAAATAAAGAAGGATTTTGCCGAACGTCAGCAAATGCGCCGCCCATATGAACTGAGTTGGCAGCTCAATATGAATTTCGTTATGGGCAATCAATATTGTGCCATTTCGCCGCGCGGAGCCATAGAACAGGAGGACAAATATTACTTTT
Source organism: uncultured Clostridia bacterium (assembly GCA_947601445.1). GTDB lineage: Bacteria > Bacillota > Clostridia > Christensenellales > CAG-314 > Fimimonas. The sequence goes on from CANQGD010000001.1 coordinate 2,775, forward strand.
GGCAGGAAAAACAGGTATTCAATCACATTGCAACTATTGTTGATACTCGCGTTTCCCGTCTTAACCGTGTGCGTCCGCAACCCGTTGTCCGACCCTTTTCAGACAGTGAAGCGGACGTGAACACAGCCAAACTTTCCACAAAAATTTTATCCGCATTATCACAAAAGTTATGTTTGAGCGAGGCTGTTTCTCGCGCGACCGCTTGGAGCGAAGTGTGCGGAACCGTGTTTTACAAGCTGAGTTGGGACAATGTCAAAGGAGAAGCGCAATTGTCCGTATGTTCTCCTTTTGAAATCTATCCAGACAGCAACGTAACGCCGTCGTTGGAAGAATGTGCCTCTTTGATACATGCCAAAGTGTATTCCTCAGAGGAAATAAAGGCAATATGGGGTGAAGAAATCAAGGGAGAAACCGTAAAAGTGTTTGCGATAGACGGCGCTCAGAGTATAGGCGGATTGGGTTACAATTCGGTTGTACCGAGTATCGTGCAGGAAGCGAAACACAACCAGGTATTGGTAATCGAGCGTTATACCAAACCCACAGCCGACCTTCCGTGCGGTAAGTTGGAAATAGTCGCGGGCGACAAGCTGCTGTACAGCGGTGAACTTCCCTACCGTTTGGGCGAGGACGGAGAGTATGCCTATCCGTTTGTGCGTCAGGTATGTATGGAACAGACCGGATGTTTTTGGGGAACGAGCATGGTGGAGCGTGTTATTCCCATTCAACGCGCTTACAACGCCGTAAAAAATCGCAAACACGAGTTTTTGAATCGACTTGCCATGGGAGTCCTGACGGTAGAGGACGGATCGGTCGATGTGGATAATCTGGAAGAAGAAGGTCTTTCGCCGGGTAAAATACTTGTTTACAGACAAGGATCGGTCAAGCCGTCTTTGATGGATGGAGGCAACGTACCGAGCGACTTTAAGGAAGAAGAGGAACAATTGCTCAAAGAGTTCATCACCGTTTCGGGCGTATCGGAGTTTGCGCGCAACAGTACCACGCCTACGCAGGTGACCAGCGGCGTGGCTTTGCAACTCATCGCGGAGCAGGATGATATTCGCATCTTTTGCAGCGTGGACAGCTTGAAAAATTCCGTCAAGCGTATATCCCGATTTTTGCTCAGATTGTACAAGCAGTTTGTAAGCGGACAAAAACTTATGCGTTTTTGCGACGGACAAAACAGCGCCGAGGTATTTTATTTTTCCGGAAGCGACGTAAATTCGGACGACATTGTATTCGAAACGGAAAACGAACTCAGCGACAGTCTTGCCACGCGCAGAAGCATGCTTTTCGATTTGCTCAATGCGGGAGTGCTGGCGGATTCGGAGGGTAAACTATCCTCCGCTACCAAGGCGAAAATACTTTCGTTGATGGGATTCGGCAATTGGGAAGCGGCGCAGGATATAACGCAGTTGCACATTGCTCGCGCCAATCGCGAAAATGTCGATATAGATCATGCCGAAGTTTTGTCCGTAGACGATCATGCCATTCACATCGAAGAACACACGAGACACATTATAGGGGTCGATATAGACAGTGCCGATAAAATAAATCGCGACAAACTTATTGCTCATATCGAAGAACACAAAAAAAGGCTTTCCGACGTTGGTTTTGCCGGATAACAGGCGCCTCACGTACGAACGCTTGCAAGTCGACATTATAAAAATTCAAAAGCGTCCGCAAAGACCTTGGCGCCTGACGGGAAGTCATTAAATTTATTGGATATAGGAGAAGAAAATGGAAAATTTCGGCAAATTTGCCTCCGTCGAAGAACTTGTAAAAGGCTACGGCGAATTGGAAAAAGTTTTTACTCAAAAATGCCAACAATTATCGGCATTGCAAAAGCAAATGAAAAATCTCGTCGACGGCGGCGATTCTCAAATCGCACCGTTTTACGAAAAAGAAGACAATGCGGCGGCTCAACCCTCTGACGTGCAAAAGAAAGGCACGAATTTTGAGATAAGTCCCGAAGCCGCATTCGAAGCAACATCCTGCGGTACAAATGCCGCGTCCGATCAATCGGCGTCACCGCAAACAACAGAAGGCACAGCCGAGTCAGTTGCAAATGACAGCGAAGCGGCGACAGTCCCTTCCCGTTCGGAAAACGCTGCCGACGGGAGTCGCGTAGCAGCCGTGCCCGATCCGCCCAGAGTAATGACCGGCGGCGGAAACGTGTCTATGGCGTTGCCAAACCGTCCAAAGACACTTCGTGAAGCGTCCGATTTGGCAAAAAAATATTTTAATTAGGAGAAAAAGCGATGGTAACACTTACAAGTGCGGACAACGCACTGAAAACACTCTATCTCGGTGTGGTGGCAGAGCAACTAAACACCGCGGTCAATCCGTTGCTTGCCCGCATCGAACAGACAAGCAGCGACGTTTGGGGAAAGGAAATACGCAAGTTGGCGCCATTCGGTATAAACGGCGGAATCGGCGCCGGTACCGAGGACGGCGAATTGCCCGCTTCCGCAGGCAACAACTACGCGCAATTTGTACTTACGCTGAAAAATTTGTACGGAACGATAGAAATTTCCGACAAAGCCATTCGCGCAAGTTCCGACAACAGCGGCGCATTCGTAAACTTGTTGGAAGCGGAAATGGAAGGGCTTATTCGCGCGTCGAAGTTCAACTTCGGTCGTATGCTTTATGGCGACGGAAGCGGTGTCTTGTGTAAAATAGAATCCGTTTCCGGAAATGAAATCACCGTGGATTCGGTTTCCAATGTTATGGAAGGAATGGTTGTGGACGTGATAGGCAACAGCGGAAAAACGGCTGTCGTATCCGCTCGCCGTATTGTCGATATTGACCGCGAAGGTAAAAAAATCACACTCAACGGTTCGGCGCTGACGGGAACGGCGACAGCGGGAGACTTTCTCACCGTACAAGGCAGTTACAACAAGGAAATCACGGGTCTCGGCGCCATTTTCGGAGACACACAAACCCTCTATGGACTGACGCGTGCTTCCAACAAGTGGCTTATGCCTTACAAAAAGACCGCAGAAACCCTTTCCGACGTGACTATTCAAAAGGCAATCGACACATTGGAAGAAGCGGCGGGGTCCGTTGCGGACTTTATTGTTTGTTCCGGCGGAGTAAAGCGCGCTTATCAGGATTATCTCATCACCAACCGTACCAATATCGACGTGATGAATTTGCAGGGCGGATACAAGGCGATTTCTTACAACGGAATACCCGTCGTATCCGACAGGTTTGTCCCGGCAGGTACGATGTATATTCTCAATACCGCCGATTTCCATTTGCATCAATTGTGCGATTGGCGTTGGTTGGAAGGAGATGACGGACGTATAATCAAGCAGGTTCACAACAAGCCCGTATACACGGCGACATTGGTAAAATACGCCGATCTCATCTGTGACAGACCGATAGGTCAGGCAATGATCAGCGGAATAACGGAAGCGTAATTTATTTGGGGCAAGACTGCCGAAATACGTATCCGAACAGAGTCTTGCCCCGATCGAGGCGGCTATATGACACTTATTTCAATAACAAACGATTTGTTCGACATCGCGTGGCGTCTGCGCGCAATAGACGACGACTATCGCATTATGTACAACACTGAAAAGAAACGTTACGAGGTACATAAAGCTTCTTGCGGAAGCATGCAATTTGTAATTCCTTTTGACGAATTGGACGCTCGCGCCGTCGATTATGCCCGAAAAACGCGCGTGCAATATGCCGATATGATTTTTCGCGAAATAGAAGAACACAATGCTCGGTTGGAGCGTATGCAGACCGAAGCAAATATACGTGCCGCTATCGAAAACGTAAAGGAGGTCCGATGAAACTTAAAGAATTGATAAAAATATGTTGCGAAATGTTGTTTCTCGATGTGCCGTCGGAAATATTCGTCGATTCATCTTTTCCGCAAGACGCGATTGCAAACAGATTGGTGGGCTGTTACAAGTTGGTTCAGGACGAGCTGTTTTGCGACTATGCGACGGCGATACGCAAAACGGTGGTTGAGTGTCGGGACGGAGTGATAGACATAACGCCTTACAAACTGTGCAAGGTTATTTCCTTGGTGGACGGAGAGGGCAATGATATACCGTTTCGATATAGCGATGGTGCATTATATGCGGAAAAAAACGGAAAATTCAATCTTTGTTATGCGCGTTTACCCGATGAAACGGATTGGGACGGAGAAGTGATAACCCCTTCTCCGCGTATAACAGCGCGCACCGTAGCATACGGCGTTGTGAGAGAATATCTTACGCAGACCAACGATTGGGCGGCGGCAAAGCAGTGGGATATGCGTTTTAAGGACGCTTTGCAGGTCGCTCATAGCAAAGCCGTGACAAATCTGCCCGCACGGGGGTGGCTGTAATGTTTTATCGAAAAGATTTCAAACGCTATGTTTCCGAGCAGGTAACGGAAGACATCGATTTTCATTCGCAAAATAGCCTTTTGGAAAGCGACAATGTTTTTGTCACTTCCGCGGGTTTGCGTTCGTTGGGCTGTATGAAACAGATACCACTTAGCTGTCAACCTGTAAAAGTTTTGATGTGTGTAAACGAAACGCTGTATTTTATTGCCAAAGACGGGCTCTATTCTTTTCGTGAAAAAGAAAAGAAACTTCTGGACTCAGTAAACGAAGGCTGTTGCGTAATGTTGGATAACGATGTGATTTTTTCCTCCGCTCAATCGGGTACCTATCGTTTGACGGAAGATAGCGCAACCGAATTGTTTTCTTCCGGACATTGTAGTATGGATGTTGCGGGCGAACGGCTGTTGGCGTTAGACGGAGACGCATTGACGGTGTTGCCGGCGGGAAATGCCGAGGTGTACGAAGGAAGCATATCGATAAATACTTCTCCCGCATGCCGTGCCGCCGTATCATTGGAAAACAAGTTGTACGCTTTGGGGGATACATGTTTTGTCCATGAACCGAAGGCGGAGCCGATAGATTCTCGTTTCAGGGCAATGTACAAGAATATAGGCGTCGTCAGTCCGGAAAGCGTGGTGCCTATGGGTAAAGAAGTTATTTTTGCTTCCAACAGCGGACTTTACAAACTTACCGTCGGAAATGTGCAAAAAATATGTTCGCAGTTGGACGGTACCGTATCTTTTGCGGACGCTGCGGCGTGCAAATTCAGAGGACGCTATCTTGTTTCCTGCAAACGCAACTTGTCGGGACCAAATGATATAACATTGCTTATTGATACGTCTCGGCAACAAATAGAAGGCGTATTTCAATGCGGCTTCGACAGCCTGAGTTCTTCCGAAAACAGCGTTTACGCGATAAAAGACAACGTTTTGATCCGATTGGATGAGAACGGCGGTTTGAGTCGTTTCAAAATCAAAAATATGGATATGGGGTCACAAAAAATAAAACATTTGGATAGAATTTTGTTGCTTTGTCCCACGTCGGCAGAGGTGCGCGTCAGCTCCGACTACGGACAGACAAAATATTTATTCGAAGGCAGCGAAGCAATACAGTACAAACGTATAAACGGCAGAGGCAGACGATTTGCAATAGAGGTTTTATCGTCCAACGCGCATTTGCAACTGTTGCAATTGCACGCTCATATTTCAAGTGAGGTGTAATTATGGCTCTTAGTTCGCAAAGGCTTCTCGAATTGCAGCAACTTTATATGCAACTGAAAGATCGCTGTCGGCTTGTTGACGACAAGTACAGTTTGACGACGTTGGAACCGAACCTCGATTTGCCTCCGACTCTCAATCTGGAAAAATTGGTTTATACGCCCAAGACTGAGGCGGAAATGACGGAGATCGCCGAAAGCGAGGTCGCCGCCGCCATGATTGCAAAAGAACGCAACGTAGAACAAAATTACTCGACAAAGCTCAAAAATATTTCCTTGCAAAAGGACAAGCTCAATTCACGTTTGACTGAGCAGACTCTTGAAGCGCAAAAAAAATTATCCGACGAACAGGCGGAAATACAGCGCAAAGTGGTGGATAACGGCTTGTATTTCTCTACCGTGGCGTACAGATACAACGAACTTGCTCAAAAGCGTTATGGCGACAAACTTACGGAAATCGGCAAATCGGCATCGGAAACGCGTAATTTACTGACCAAACAGGAAACGGACGCGGAACAGCTTTACAACCTATCTCTTGCTTCCTTGGAAGAAGAGCGCCAAGCGCGCATACGTGTCGCATATCAAAAATTGTCGGAAAAAGAGGGAAAACTGCGTGTAAGCATTGAAAAATATAACAACGGTTTGGAAGAGAAAGAGCAAAAGTATCAATATTCGAGAGCAAAGGCTTACGAATCGGCGTTACGCGCGCAGGAAAACAAAGCGTTGAAAAATGCGGAGTTATATGCACAATTGGGCGAATCCGAGTACAATCGGTTGATAGAAAAGGAAAAATACGCAATTTGCACCGACGTCTTTTCACCTTTGACGCGTAGCGAAGGACAAGCGATTTTGCAATTCGATTCATTTCTCAAAAATAATTTAGGCAGTTACTATTCAACATTCGCCGAGTGGGTAAATTCCGTTTTGCCGGCGGGATAATACTTTTCGACGCATTTGCGGGTCGATAAACGCGGGATCGCAGCATAAATTCAATAAAAATCACGGCGCCTTGTCTTACGGACGAGGCGCTTTTTTGTGGGCATAAAACAGTTGATAAATATTGGAAATTATTGTATACTAAAATAAAAGCGGCGATAGCCGCCGAGAGAATGGACGACAATGAGGTATCAAAGGAAATCGTCAATTTCATATATGTTCCGCAATTTCTTCAAGTTGGTATACGTATCTTTACCGGCTGCGTTGATTATGGCTTTTGCAATGTATATTTACAAGCCGTCTGTGGAAATCGATTTGCTTTCCGCGCTTGTAAGGGGCGAAATGACGATGGAAAACTATTCGTCGCAGTTGCTTCAAAGTCTCACTCTCTTACGTTACGGAAAGTATTGGTGGATTTTCGCGATAGCGATAGTTGTTTTGGCGTGCGCCGTCAGCATATCGGTGGTAAAAACAGACAGACACATGCGTACAGGTCAAATGCCCGTCCTGCCCATGAGACGAGCGTTAGGCGTGTTGCCGCTTATGTTGCCGTATATAGTATGCAGCGTACTTGTCGTGGAATTGGGTAATTTGTTGGCGGTCGGAATTTCCTATTTGATAAGATTTTTCGGTAACGCGACGGCGATTGTCTGCGTCGTGTTGGGATTGCTGTTTACAATCAGAGTAATGACAACCTATGTGTTCGGATTGCTTATTATGTCTTTCCCGTTGAGATACAGCGAAAATTACCGTTTCAACAGAGCAATGTCCTACTCGGCAAGAATGATGTTTCCCAAAAAAGCAACCATGTGGAGTATGGCTATACTTTATCCGACGATCCGTCTTGCCACATTGAGTTTGGCGTATCTGCTTGTTCCGTATAATATGGATTGGCTGATATACACGGTAGCGCTGCTGTTTGCGATCACCTATGTTCCATGTCTTTGCTACAAGCAATACTATGACGACGTCGGCGGAGAACGCCGCGATTTACAGCGAAAGCTGTTCGGTTGAGGAGGTAAATTATGATAAAACCGCTTGTACTTGCCTCTTACAATTGGAAGGTATTGCTCAAATCGATAGTGTACCAGTTGTTGCTGCTGGCGCTTATCGTCGCACTCGGTTATCTTATTTTCGGCAATCTAATAGACGACATAGTAAACGTATTCAATGACAACAACATAAGTAACCTTTTGTCGGAAACGATCAACTCTATTGCGGCGGGAGATTTTGAAAGCGAGCAATTCGCCTCCGAATTGAGCGGTTTGATAAGCAACATTCAAAAGGCGATCGCGGCGGTCAAGCTGCCTTTCGGCGGTGTCACGATGTCCTATGTGATGTTTTGTGCGATTTATCTGCTGTACCGTCTGTTTGTATCGTTGACGGATGTCGCAGTCGCATGTCAGTTGGAAGAATTTATGACGAGCAATGCAGAACGTCCGTTCAGTTGGTTCGTGATAAAAAAGCAAGGCGTTACATGGAAATTCGCTTTGTTGCAAATGGCGTTTGCCTTCCCCATGGATTTGCTTATCGTACTCAGCTGCCTTGGATTTTTCTTGCTGTTTTTGGTTGCGTTCAGATGGTGGGCGATAATTCCCGCGGCAATCATCGCCGTGTTGTTTTACGTTGCAAGGTTGTCGCTGTTTGCCTACATTTTACCGAGCGTCGTATGCAAAAATTGTTCCGTACACATTGCATTCAGACAAGGATTGGCGCGCGCTCCTATCCGTTTTTGGCAAGTGTTTTGGAAAACTCTCGTCGTTGTAGCAATAATGATCGGCGTCAGTGTTTTGGTAATAATGTTTGTTCCCAATCCCATTGTCAAAACGTTATTGATTTCCGTGCCGAATTTTGTACTGTTTTTCTATCTGAAATGCGTCAATATGATAGAATACTTCCATTTCGACAACAGACCGTTTTTCTATAAACGTGTGGAAATCGAGGGTACCGACCGTTACAATCGCAGACAGGAACGTATGGCAAAAAAAGCAAGCAAAGTCAAATAATCGAATACAAGTTATTCACTTCATGGGCGACGAGGGGGAATTCTCTGTCGCCTTTTGCTCTTTGAAGGGAGTTTTTTGCCCTTCAAAGGGTAACAATAAAGTGTCAAAAGACGCTTGAAAATTAAGTTTAAGTCAGGGCAGGCAATGCCTGCCGTATAGAGGTAATAATGAAAACTAAAAAACCAAACGTTGCGATGCAAGAAGAGACCGTCAAGACGGCTAAAAATACTTCTGCAACTCGCAATACGGGGAGAAAGTTTGCGTCCGACTCCCCGCAAAAAACTTCCGCAAAAAATACAAATCAAAAACGGTTGCCTTCGCATACGAAGCAAAGCGTAAATCGTCGCGTAACAAAGCCTGTCGGGAAACTCAAAGTTATATTTCTCGGCGGAGTGGGCGAAATAGGAAAAAATATCACGGCGTTCGAATACGGCGACAGTATAGTAATCATCGACGCGGGAATGTCCTTCCCCGGAAACGATATGCCCGGCGTGGACGTGGTGATACCCGATGTCAGCTATCTTGTGGAAAACCGTGACAAAGTAAAGGGCATTTTGCTCACACACGGACACGAAGACCACATAGGAGCTTTGCCCTTTATTGTGGAAAAACTCGGCGGCAAAGTGGACGTTTACGGCACCAAACTCACCCTTGCGCTTGCGGAAAACAAACTGATCGAACGCAATGTTCTTAACAAAGTAAATCTTGTGCCCGTTTCCGACCGCAGCGTGGTCAGCGTCGGAGTTTTTACCGCGGAGTTCATTCATGTGTCCCATTCCGTTGCGGGCAGCGTGGCTATTTGTTTGCGCACGCCCGTGGGAATAGTCTTTCATTCGGGCGATTTCAAGGTGGACTACACGCCGCTCGGCAATGAAATAATGAACCTGAACCGCATTGCGGAAATCGGCAGACAGGGCGTTTTGCTTATGATGAGCGAATCCACCAATGTGGAAAAACCCGGCTATACAATGAGCGAATCGGTGGTACAGGAAACCATAAACCAGATATTCCGCGATGCAAAGGGCAGACGCCTGATAATTGCCACGTTTGCGTCCAATGTCGATCGGCTCGGTATGATAATAGAACTTGCCAAAACCTATCGCCGCAAAATAGCTCTTTCCGGCAAATCGATGAACAAATACATCGAGACGGCGATCCGCGTGGGTATTTTGTCCGTGGATAAGGATATGTTTGTAGACATTGACAAGGTAAACAATATCGAGGACGGCAAAATCGTTATTTTGTCTACGGGTAGTCAGGGTGAACCGATGTCGGCGCTTACCCGTATGGCTTCGGGAGAGTTCAACAAGGTGCATATAGGTTCCAACGATACGATAGTTATTTCCGCAAGTCCGATCCCCGGCAACGAGCGTGATGTATACAATGTGGTAAACAAGCTGTACCGTTTGGGAGCAAATGTGGTGTATTCCGCGTTGCAAGCGGTGCATGTTTCGGGGCACGCCTGTCAAGAAGAACTCAAACTTATGTATACGCTGATAAAGCCCAAGTATTTTATTCCCATTCATGGAGAATACCGTCATCTCAAACAGCACGCCATGTTGGTGGAAAGTCTCAAACACAAAAAGTCCAATATCATCATACCCGAGTTGGGCGATTGCGTGGAAGTGGACAATTCTACTTTCCGTATTACGCATCAGGTACTGAGCGGCAGCGTTATGGTGGACGGATTGGGCGGCGGCGATGTCGGAAGCACGGTATTGAAGGACAGGTTGTCCTTGTCGCAGGACGGTATTATCGTGTGCGTGCTTAAAGTAAACCGAAACGGCAAGCTGCTGGCTGAACCGCAAATCGTCAGCCGCGGATGCTTTTACGAAGAAGACGGCGCGCAGTCCATCGTTGACGAACTCAAAAAAGCTATCAAGCAGGATTTATCTCATCAAACGGGCGGCACGGCGTATATCAAAAATGCCGTACAAAAGACCGTCAAACATTATTTCCGCGTAAGTCTGAAACGCAGTCCGATAGTACTGCCGATAGTTGTGGAAATGTAAATTTTTGGTGAATTTCGTTTGCAAGCGTGCAAAAGGAATATGACGTTATGAACATCGAACAACTCAAACAATATGCACGCGAGCGTTATATACCCATAATGTTGGACGACGCAAAGGAGTTGCTGTACGAGACGGTGCAAAAATGCAAGCCGCGCCGCATTTTGGAAATAGGAACGGCCATCGGTTACAGCGGCATAATTATGCTTTCGGCATGCGATGAGGCGAAATTGAACACTATCGAAGTAAGCGAAGCGTCTGCACGGCTTGCAAAAGCCAATTTCGAAGAGTGGGGTATGAGCGACCGCGTCAACATTTTTATAGGAGACGCAAGGGATATTGTGCCGCAGCTTACGGGCGAATATGACTTCGTTTTTATGGACGGACCAAAAGGACAGTATGAAACTTTTTTCCCGTATTTGACGGAATTGCTGTCTGTGGGCGGTACTTTGGTTTGCGACAACGTGCTGTACAAAGGATTGGTGGAACATGTACCCGACAACAAGCGTCACAAGCATATTACCGTCGCTCGAAATATGCGCGCCTTTCTCGACGACATCACGGCAAGTCCTCGTTACAGTACAAAATTGTATCGAATAGGCGACGGAGTGACGGTTTCCACAAAGTTGTATTGACTCGATTTATCAATATCGATACAGCACTGTTGTCAAAATATTGTAGTACTTTTGTAAACGTTTTAGAGCCGAAATTTACTCAATAATAACAAATAATCCAAATTTATAAACTAATATGACAGACATAGTACTTGAAAATAAGCAAAAAGAAGCAAAAAATATACAAACAGAGCTTTTGGCACCGGCGGGAAATATGGAAAAACTGCTTACGGCGTTGCACTTCGGAGCGGACGCGGTATATCTTGCCGGTAAAAGGTACGGGCTGCGCGCTTTTGCGGATAATTTTACGGACAGTGAAATTGCCGAAGCAGTGAAATTGGCGCATGCCGCAAATACAAAAGTGTACGTCACTCTTAACATATTTGCGGGAGAAGAGGATTTTACCGGGTTGAGCGATTATTTGCGCGTTTTGGAAGATGCGCAAGCGGACGCGGTATTGGTGGCTGATCCCGGCATTTTCGATTTTGTTCGGAACAATTGCAATTTGCCCGTACATATTTCCACCCAAGCCAACGTAACCAACAAATATGCCGTCAGGCATTGGGCAAATCTCGGTGCGGAGAGAGTCGTCCTTGCAAGGGAAATCCCTTTACGTGAGATACGCGGCATTGCGGAATTTTGTCCCAATGTGCAGTTGGAAGCGTTTGTACACGGAGCGATGTGCGTCAGCTATTCCGGTCGGTGTCTGATGTCTAACTATCTCAGCTGTCGCAACAGCAACCGAGGCGAATGTGTGCAGGCATGCCGTTGGGAGTGGCAGGTGCGCGAGGTGAATCGCGATGATTGGTTACCCGTCTACGAAGATGAGCGCGGCACTTATATTTTCAACTCCAAGGATATGAATATGCTCGCTCATCTACCCGAACTTATAGATGCCGGTATCACCTCATTCAAGATCGAGGGGCGAATGAAATCCTCGTTTTACGTAGCAACGGTGGTTGCGGCATACCGACGCGCATTGGATGCCATAAAGCGGGGTTGTTTTACTCCCGAGCTTGTCGCTCGTCTCGAAGAAGAACTTTGCAAGGCTTCTCATCGCGACTATACGACGGGATTTTACTTTGACGAAGAACAAACGCGTCAATTTTACGACAGCAGCAAGGCGCAGGAAAATTACAAATTCACTGCGGTGGTAAAACAAGTCGAGGACGGATATATCGTAGTCGAACAGCGCAACAAATTTTGCGTCGGGGATACGTTGGAAGTATTAACTGCGTCCGACGACTGCGGCAAGTCTTTCGAAGTATCGTTTGCGCGTGACTGTGACGGCAACGATATTCAAGTGTGCAATCGCGTACAGCAGCTTGTTACCGTCAATTGTCCTTACCGTCTATCCGTCGGGGACATTTTGCGCAAACCCGTGTAATTTTTCCGCTTCTGCAATAGCGCCTTTTGCAAAGATTTCGGAATTTTCTGCCTGATGCGTCAGCGTCAGGCTTTCTCCTTGTGTGGCAAAAATCACACTGTGCCGTCCGAAATTGCTCCCGCATCGCAGTGAGTGCACGGTTACGTCGGCAAAATTTTTGCGTTGAGCGACCGTCGCCGCCAAATCTCTTGCGGTGCCGCTTGGAGAGTCAAGTTTGTTTTTGCGATGAATTTCCACAATTTCGCAATCCCAATCGGCAAGAAGATTGCTCGCCAAAAGCGCAAGGCGGTGCAGCGCATCCACTCCCTGCGAAAAATTCGCTTTCGAAACAACCGCCACATATTTCGACAGTTCCTCAACAAGTTTTTGTTGTTCTTCATTTCTCCCAGTAACGCCCGTTACGAGAGGACAACGGTGCCGCATGCAAAATTTAACGACGTCATTTGTGGCTTGCGGCACGGAAAAATCTATCGCGACGTCGATTTTTTTTGTGTTTTCCCACACATTTTCATATTGCGTATTTGTACTTTGCATACGAATATCTATCGGAACTACGGTGTGCCCGCGCTTATGCGCTATCTCGCAAACTTTGCCGCCCACCCTTCCGAGTGCGCCGAAAACCGCGACAATCATACAAGTTCCCCCATTATGCGATCAATATGTTTTTGCGATTTTTTGCTTGCGTTCGTCAGCGGAAGCCGTACGTCGAAACTGTCGAATATGCCCGCTTTATACAACATATATTTGATGCAAATGGGGTTTATCTCCGACATCGATAGTTTTGCAAGTTTGTCGAACAGCGTTTTTTCTTTTTCGGTAGCAGTTGATTCAATCATCTTCCTTGTTAATTGCGGGGCTACGTTGCTGACAACGGATACTGCGCCTTTTGCGCCTCGTTCCAACATTTTGGAAAGCAACGGATCGTTACCGCACAGCACGGTCATTTTTTCAGCCGCCGATTGCGTGTAATCGAGGTCGCTTCCGGCATCTTTCAGACAACTCACAACGTCCGTCAATCGGTAAAGCGTTTTCAAATCCAGCGTATATCCGCACCGAGAAGGCGCATTATACAACATTATCGGCAGCGTTACCGCTTCGGCAACCGTCTTTACATGAGAAAAAAAACCTTCGCAAGTGCATTTGACAAAGGCCGGCGGCGCAAGCAATATTCCGTCCGCACCGAGTTTTTGCGCCGTTTCCGCAAATTCCGCAGCACGGCGTGTATCGGCGATTTCCACGCCCACCCAAACGGGGTGTTTCGGCGCCATTCCTTTTGCAATGCGAAGGAGCAATTTTTTTTCGCAACCGTCAAGTAAAGACGCTTCGGCTGTGGTGCCCAAAGCAAGAAGAGCGTCAACGCCCTGTTTTAATTGAAAATCTATCAGCTTTTCATAACTGTAACAATCTATTTTGCCCTCTTTATAGGGCGTAGCAAGAGCGGTTACAAGCACGTTTCTCTCTCCTTGATTTTATATAAAAGTATTTCGTAGGCGTTGTATGCGGCGCCTCGGAGCAAGTTGTCTGCCACGCAGAAAAAATTTATCGCATTGGCGGTGGAGTCCTTCACCAACCGTCCCACCCCCACGTAGCCGGTGTTTCTGAATAGTATCGGCATCGGGTACAGTCCGCATTCGGCGTCGTTAAGCAGAATTATGTTGGGTGCGGACTTCAACAAATCGGCTATATGCTCCAAATTTACCCTTTCTTTCAAATGGAGGTTTACAAACACTCCGTGACATACCGAGATGGGAATTCGCGCGCAAAAAGCGTTTACGGCAAGTTTCGGCAAGTCGAGAATTTTTCTGCTTTCATCCGACAGCTTTCGTTCTTCGCTTGTAAATCCGTCCGGGCGTATCTGACCGATTGCGGGTATCAAGTTGTCGTATATCGGGTGGCGAAAAGCCGCAAGTTTGCCGTAGCAATGTTTTTCATTCAAATCCGATAGCGCCTCCGCCCCGGCTCCGCTTACCGATTGATAAGTTACGGCGACCATCTTTGTCGGGCAAAGACTTTTCAGCGCGTTTATTACGATAACCGTCTGAATGGTGGAGCAATTCGGATTTGCGATCAAATTGTGTCCTTTGGCGGTTTCTCCGTTTATGCAAGGTACAACCAATGGCACGTCTTTGCGCAACCGAAAGTGAGAGCTGTTGTCTATGCAGACCACTCCCCTTTTGATTAGCGGCGGTACAAATTCCGCGGCTACTTCGTCCGGCGCCATAAACAATGCGTAGTCTATTTTGGCGGAAAGCAGGTTTTCGCACGGTTCCACTGTCGCCGTACGATTTTTCAAACGGATTTTTTTCCCAGCCGAACTGTTGGCGAACAGTCGCAATCTTACGTTGGGCAATCCGTCGGCAAGTGCGGTCATTTTTTCTCCGACAAGCCCCGTCGCGCCCACGATCGCAATGGAATAAATCATTTTATCTCCTTTAACTACAATATGTTGAAAAATGTCAAAGATTGACGAAAATTATTTTCGATTGCTTGCCCGTATGTACGCGTTTACATTGTCCGAATGTACTTGCCGTATCGAAAAATACGGATATTTCTTTTTATTTGGAAATTACTTGAAAAATCCGATTATATTTGATATAATATAAAATATTGCTTTACCGCGTCGGTTTTTACCCGAGCGGACGGCTTAAATCAAGGAAACAGATATGGATTATAGCAAAATCAAACTTGCAAACGAGCGTAATTCTCATGTTACAAAGCGACTCAACCGATTGTCCACTTGGAAATTTTTCAAAGTGATCTATCGCGAAAATATCTGGCGCATGTTCGGCTACAATTTTTTGATGATATTGTGCCTGCTGCCGATTTTCGTTGTGTTGATGCTTTGCAGTATGCGTCTGTCGGAAATCGAACACACAATGTCTCTTTTCAACGGCTTGGGATTTTCCACGGGCGCCTGGTTCGGTTCTAATGGCTTGTACGGCACGGTTGACGATTATTTGGCGTATCTAACAGGTCAAACCAATCTTTTCTACGGCGGTATGACCGTAATCGCATCATTGGCGGCGACGTTTATCTTTTCCGGCGGCTTTGCGGTTATTCGCGACGCTTTCTGGACCGGTAAACTGTCAACGGTGGGCGTGTTCAAAAGTATGTGGAAAGGAATCAAGGCAAACATTTTGTACGCCTTTGTTTCCACGGGCATTATTGCTCTGTTGATATTCGGTATCTACAACTTTTATGTGTGGTTTAGCGGTATAATATTTTGGTTGGCGATAGTGTTGACTGTACTGTTGGCTATTTTGGGTTTGTTTGTTGCAATATACCTGATGATACTTTGTTCGGTAACAGTCACATACAAGCAAAGTTTGGCGGACAGTCTCGACGACGCATGGCGTTTGATGTGGCTCAACATTTTGCCCAATCTGATACACATGCTTGTGGCGTTGATCCCCATTGCATTGTACTTCGTATTTGCCAACAGTCTGTTGCAACAGATATACCTTATCGTGTTACTTATGTTCGGCGGACTGTACTTCCCGCTCGTGTGGCAAACGCATATGATGAAAACATTTGCGCTGTTCCATCCCGTGGAAATAAGAAAGAAAAAGAAAGCGGCAGCGGAATCCGTCAAGACCGTTGCGGATAAAACTTCCGACGACACCGATTCCGACGAACGCAAACCGAAATCCAAAAAGAAATCCGTTGCCGAGCAGCCGTCGGCTGAACAAACGGCAGACGAGCCGATACCCGAGGAGCCGCAAGAGACCGACGACGGTTCAACGGAACAACTCACAGAGGAAGCTGCCCAAGACAGCGGAGAATAGTATATGCTTGCGTATTCCGTTTTGGCAAAATATTATGATAAATTTATTGACAAAGATTGCGACTACATCGGTTGGTCGCAATATTTGTATGAGGTGGCAGAGTTACACGGCGTAAAAGAAATTGCGGATTTGGCTTGCGGTACGGGGAAAATGACACGTCTGCTTGCGGCAAAAGGCTATCGCATGACGGGAGTGGACGTAAGCGCCGAGATGCTGAACGTTGCGCGGCAGCAATGCAAAGCCACGTTTGTGTTGCAGGATATGAAAAAACTTCGGCTTGCTCATCCTGCGGATATGGCGATATGCGTCAACGACGGAGTAAATTATATCGCTCCGACGCAGCTTACGTCGTTTTTCAAGCGAGTTGCCGCCAATTTAAGCGAAGGCGCGCCCTTTGTATTCGATATTTCCGGCGAGTACAAGTTAGCGCATCAAATAGGAAATAATGTATTTTATATTGACGGCGACGACGAAACTTTATTGTGGAACAATCGGTTTGACGGAAAAAGCGTAACGATGGAGTTGACGTTATTCGTAAAAAGGGGCGACGGCGCCTATGATCGTTTCGATGAGACGCATCTGCAATATTTGTACACGCAAGAACAAATAAAAGATTCTCTTGCTCAGGCGAATTTTAGCTTGAAAGAAATAAGCGACGGCTACGGCAATAAGCCGTACAAAGAAAGTTTGCGTTTGACTTTTTACGCAATCAAGAGGTGAAATATGTCTGTACTTACCAAAGCAATAGTGGAAAATTCCGTTGTGGTCTCGGCAATAGAAAGCAAAGATATTGTCAATCGTGCCATAAAGGTACATTCTCTTTCGCCGGTAGCGGCGGCGGCAATGGGCAGAGCGCTTACCATGGCTGCGCTTATGGGAAAAGAATTTAAAAACAAAAACGATTACCTCACCGTTATTATCGACGGCAACGGACCTCTCGGCAAAATTACCGTATGTGCCGACGGAGCGGGACACGTAAAGGGGGATATTGTCAATCCCGTTGCGGAAACCGTTGTCAAACCGGACGGACATTTGGATGTCGGGGGTGCAGTGGGAAAGGACGGAACGCTCACTGTAATCAAAGATATAGGACTGAAACAACCCTATGTCGGTACTTCCCGTTTGGTAAGCGGCGAAATCGCGCAGGATTTTGCATATTATTTTGCCGACAGCGAACAGCAACCTTGCGGCGTAACGTTGGGCGTCGGTCTAAATCGAAAACGGTGCAAGTCGGCGGGCGGCGTTTGGGTGCAAATTTTGCCCAATTGTCCCGAAGATATTCTGAACCGCGTTGAAACGATAATGTACGCTATGGATGAAATGAGTTATCAATTTGACGGAAGCACGGCGGAACAGGTTATAAGACGGTTTTTCGGAGAATTTGATCTGAATTTTACCGAGAGTGTAGATGTAAGCTACAAATGCAACTGCAATAAGCGTAAAATAAACAGAATTGTCCGCAGTCTCGGCAAAGAGGAAGCAATGTCAATCGTGGAAGAAATGGGGCAAATAGAAGTTTGTTGTCATTTTTGCGGGAAAAAATATATTTACGATCGCGAGGAAACGGAAAAACTGTTCAGATGAAAATAGAAATTACAGACAAAACCATAATGACGGCTGCTCTCAAAAAGACGGAGGAAGAGGATTTTTTTGAAGCTCTCTGTCTTTTCGGCAGGGTTGACAGCTACGAAAGTATGCTCAATCAGATAGGCTGTTTGTGTATGATGGAAGATTACGGTTATTCTGTCGAACTGTACCGCAAATTGATTGCCCGTTTCGGCGGCACGCACAATTGCGTTGCCGACGTGCGGCGTTTGGGAGATTCTACCGAAAATTTGATAAATTATTACGGCAACGGACTGAAAGGAATCTATGCTCGCCGTGACGAAAACAAAATATCCGCCGACGAAAAACTTCTGGGGTCATACAATTGGAATAATGACGACGACTCGGATTTTTTCGATCAATATACCGAACCGGAAGAAATAAATTTTGCCGCGCTGTTGGGTGAGGATTCCGCTCACAACAGTCGCTTTTTCGAAGTGGGCTCCGATGACTATTGTCGCAATTTGGGATCGCGCATGCTTTCCGCTTATATAAAAGGAAACGCAAAGGAAGCCTACAATTTGCACAAGGAACTTTTGTCCGTAGAGTCGTACAGCGCCGACGTGCTCGAAATGCAAATTTTGCTTTGTTTTACGCTTCGGCAATGGGAAAGGGGAACGGAATTATCGGTGCGCGTGGCAGATTGTCCCGATGTTTCCTATCGCTGTCTGGAAATGGCGATACAAATTTTGGGATTTCAAAACGTGCATACCGATATTTTGGAAAAACTCATGCTGCGCATTTTGGAAAAGGAAGACGAAATTTCCGGCAGCATGCTGATGAATTTTATTCGCATTGCGGCGGTGTGTTTGGGCTACGGCGAAATCACTCTCGCTTTCACCGACATTTTGTACTCGCGTTGCGATGAGGCGGGTGCGTCTGCAATCAATTTGTGCGCGCGTGTATATTACAATTGCAAGCAACGGCAATCGGCTCGCGAGGCGGCGCTCTTACTCACGCAAATGGCTCCTTGGGACGGGATTGCCAAGTGTCTGCTTGATTATTTCGACAGCGGCAACTACATTCCGCTTTCCGATCCGTTACCCTTTACGGATATGTTGCTCCGTTATGATATACCCACGGAATTGTGTACCGTTGCGGAAACGAAATTGCATTATTTGCTTAAAGAAAACGACGGGCTGTTGCCGTCGGAGAACATTCCTTTTTTGGATTGTATCGCCAAAGTTTGCGATACCTATGTAATCAAAGGAGAAGTAAAAAAATTTTCGATACATTGTAACGAACTCGATTCTCTTCTGAAAAAATTGAAACCGCAGGATCCGGATGTCTTTTTTAATTTTGTAAAAGACAGATTGTGCAACATTTTACCGAATGTAACGCTGAACGCGCAATTCCTCGCAACCCTTTTGCGCCTCGGGTTCAGAAAATCGGTCTTTATCGCGCTACCTTCCGAAGAATTTTATCTGCTGGATTTAAGCGGCTTACCCGCGGAAGCGGAGGACGGATTCGACGAGTGTTTCGGTATTTGCGCCACGTTACGCAAAGTGAGCGCCAACAGAATGTTGTCCGTATATCGCAAAATAATCTCGCGTACAGCCGAAGCGAAAAACGCAACCGCGCGTCAGATAGCTTTTGCTATGCTTGCCGTCAACTATAAGGATTTTGTCGCAAGTGACAAAAACGGTTATTTTGACGATACTGACCGTGAGTTTTACAACAATTTTTTTGCCGAATTTTAACAAATCCCTTTTGGTACTTATGCTCGTCGCCTGCTTGCGACGAGTTTTTTTGTTGCCATTGCCACTACAAAAGCGCCCACAAAAGCCACTGTTATATATCCGAGACGCAGTGCGAAGTCAAATCCGAACATCGAAAGCGCCAGTGCCGAGCCGAAAACAATCATCGCGCTCAAAACGTCGTCTCCGATCAGAGGATGCACAAATTCGACTACGGGCAAAGCGTTTGCTGCAAGTCCGGTTACGGAGGCAAGCAAAAGCACAACCGACGCAAATATTTTGGCGGAAAAGTCGAGGTCGTACAATGTCGGCAACGTTTTATCGAAATCGCACAGAGACATTACCGCCACCATAAGCATTGCCGTGATAGCAGCCGTGGCAAATGAAATAATCGCATTTTCTTTTTGAGTACAATTTGTGCCGAGCCGTGCGGTTATGCCGAGAGACATAGTGACGGAAAACAGGGCGTATGCAACGGGTTGAAAAGCAGACACTTCGCGGCGGGGCAGTTTGCCTCTCCGTATTGCGGGCAAAAGCAACCAAACGACACAAAGTAACAGCAATAGTGCGTTTACCCATTTTACGACATTGACCTTCGCTTTGCACAATACCGCAGCCGCAACAGCAGCCGCAAAAGCGAAAACGGGCAACGGCAGTGCAATGTCAAGCAATTGAGATAAGCATTGTTCCGCACCCGCAAGTACTGTCACTGTACAAACATAAGAACAAAATACGATCGCCGTATTTACGGCGTTGGCGCCTTTGGACATCAACTTGCAGCTCAATTGTCCGACGGACGCACACTGCTTTATACGGCAAAATTCTCTTACCGCAAAGGAAGAAATCCCGAATATGACGGCAAATATTATCACATTACGTCCGTTTCCGAAAAAAATTTGCGCCTCTTTCCCACTCAAAAATCCTACGCCGATGCAGCAGCCCACCGAAACGGCAATATCTCCGACCGCTTTTAACAATCTTTTCATATAGTACATTACATTTTAACAAAACAAATTTTATTACTTATATTTTTGCTCGGATTTCCTGCTTTTGATTGGCGACGATAATGCAAATTTTCTTATGAAATTCGTCACAAGCGGTGTTACGGTAAAAGTAGATGATTTTGAATTTTGTTTGCCGATCATTCGCAAAACTTGTACGGTTGCAGAGGCTTTGCAGAAAATTTTATGCACAAAACGCTCAAAGTACAATGGAATTTGCGGAAATATAATATACTATGTTAGTCATAGTATTTTTATTTTGCTTAAAATCAGGCGATTTCGGGTCAAAAACAGAAAAGCCCGCCCCGCAAACTAAAAATACGAGTCGGCGGAGGCGGGTAATTTTTCCGTAAAATTTTCAGTAGCGTTTGATTACGATTTTTTCCAGTAGTGCGACAACGGCGTACATTACGCCTGCCAGAGCGCAAAGTACGACTGTGCATGTCATCACGAGATCGAGACGGAACACTTGTTTTCCGTATACGAGCAAGTATCCCAAACCTTCCTTGGATACGAGATATTCGCCCATTATGGAACCTATCCAAGCCATGCCGACGTTAATTTTGAGCGTCGCCATCAGCGTCGGAACGTTTGCGGGAGCTACCAATTTAGTAAAAATCTGAAATCGGTTTGCACCCATTGAGCGTAGTAACAACGCCTTTTCTTTGTCCGTCTCCACAAAGCCGTTCAGTATGGTAATGGCGGTAATAACCACCGAGATCAACACAGCCATGGTGATAATCGAAGCTTTGTCTGTCCCTACCAAAATTATAATCACGGGACCGAGCGCAATTTTCGGCAGACTGTTGAGTACTACGACATAGGGTTCGAAAACATCTTTCAAAAAAGCGTTCCACCACAGTATAACAGCTATCGCATATCCCAACGCCGTGCCTATTGCAAAGCCTACGATGGTTTCCCAAGTGGACGCCCACAGGTGTTTCCACAGTGCGCCGCTTACAACAAGCTCTTTTAGAGTGTTCCATATACGCGACGGGCTGCTTGTAATAAAGCTGTCCGTCCAACCCAATTGCGCCGACAGTTCCCAGAAACCGAGCAACAGCAGCAGCAAACCTATTTGCGCCGCTAAGACAAGCGTTTTTCTTATTTTTTGTTTTCTCAGGTACAGCAAATGCTCTCTCGTAAAAGAACTCTTCATGTTTTGTCTCCGTGTAAATATCTGTGCAGCAGTTCAAACTGTTTGGAAAAGTCGGGGCTTTCCCGTCTTTTCAAAGGCGTAGGAGCAGTCAATGCGGGAGTGTGTATCGTCAAAACGGTTGCCGGTCGCGCCGTAAGCACGACAATTCTGTCGGATAGCGAAATCGCTTCGGATATATCGTGCGTAACAAGCAAAGCCGTTTTCTTTTCGCTTTTGATTATTGCATACACGTCGTCGCACACTTCGAGTCGCGTTTGAAAGTCCAAAGCCGAAAAGGGTTCGTCCAATAGCAGCAAATCGGGATTTGTCGCAAGCGTTCTAATCAGCGCCGCCCGTTGTCTCATTCCGCCGGAAATTTCGCTCGGATAGTGTTTTCTGAACTCCCACAGTCCGTATTTTTTGAGCAGTCCTTCCGCATAAATTTTATTTTCGGGCGTCAGCTTGTGCTGAATTTCCAATCCGAGGTACACATTTTTTTCGATAGTGCGCCATTCAAACAATTGATCTCGCTGCAACATATAACCTACGTGATTGTTGCCGAAAAGGGATACCGTGCCGCTTGTCGGTGCAATCAGTTTGCTGATGAGAGACAGAACGGTGGTTTTGCCGCACCCCGATGGACCGATTATTGAAACAAACTCACCTTCGTCGACATCGAACGTCATTCGGTCTATCGCTCGGGTCTCCTGTGTTTTGGAATAAAAAACTTTGCTGACGTCTTTTAATTGAAGTACTTTCATTGAGTTGATCCTTTGTGGTTGCATTTTGAAAAGCCTTTAATTTTTTGCCGCGCGTCGCAATTTGCTTCGCAAGAGTTACTTTATTTTGTTAGCAACGGTATTGTCCACGATCACGTCGTAGCTGACTCTTTCACTGAGTTCGCCCGCATTTTCCATAATGTCCTGTATACGTTCGAACGCCTTTTTATCGGTTATCGGCGTAGACATCCACACATCGTACTCTTGATAGTTTTTGACGGCAGCGACAAGCAAATCAAGGTCCGTTCCCTCAAAGTAGGGCGCAACTTTTTCCGCTATATCTTCGGGCGAATGAGTCAAAGCATATTCCGTTCCTTTCCAAACCGCGCGCAAAAATTTTTCCGCCTTGTCGGGGTGTTTTTCAAGAAACTCCGCCGTCGCCGAGTAGCATGTGTAAGGAATTTCTCCGCTGTCCTGACCGATTGCCGATACAATATAACCACGGCCTTCCTTTACGATTTTGCTTGCAGCCGGTTCAAACAGCGGAACAAAGTCTCCCGTACCGCCGGTAAAAGCCGGACCCAACGCACCGAATTCAATCGAGTAGTCCATAGTTATATTTTTACCGTCGGTATATCCCTTGTTGTTTAGCACGTATTGCAAAATCATAGCCGGCATACCGCCTTTTCTTCCCATCAAAACAGTGGTGTTTTCTATCCCGCCGTAATCGAACTCGGGCATATCGTTGCGTGCCACAAGAAAACTTCCGTCTCTTTTTGTAAGCTGTCCTATCACGCGCGGATAATCCTTTTTGCCTTGCAGATACACATATATATTTGCCTCGCAACCCATCAAACCTATGTCAGCCGCGTCCGTAAGCAGCGCCGTCATAACGTTATCCGCGCCGCTGCCGTTGGTGATTTCCACTGTCAAGCCTTCGTCCTCAAAATATCCGAGCGCCATGGCAAGATATTGCGGCGTGTAAAAAAGGCTGTGCGTTACTTCGTTGAGCCGAATAACGTTTTCATCTTTTTTGCATGAGGCAAAGCCGATTGCGGCTGTTGCCAACAGTAAGCAAACAAGCAATATTGTTACAAATTTTTTCAAGTCAATTCCTCCATTGGTTACATATTGCATACTATTTATTTTGCAAAATTTTTGTTACTGCCGCGGCGCGATTGTACGCCGGGATATTTTTATATAACAAGTAAAAAAGATTTCGATTATAATGTAAATTTTAATAATTCCGTTTATATACGCGGCGATGATTTTTTCGTTTCGTCCGATATTATTTGCGCGACATTTTTGTATCGGGCTTGCGACCCTGAAACAATTTTATTACGCACCGAGCGCCGCAAAAGGAAGTTCCCGTCGATAGATAACCAATCCGCGAAAACGAACTGTTTGAAAGGTTTTTTGCCCCAAATCTTGACATAAATTTTCGATTGGTATTTGCAACTGCCGCGATCTATGTGAAAAGATTTCTTCGCTTTGACCGTTCCTCCGATATTTTTTCAATCATTTGCTTGCCAAATGCGGCTTGCGGTGTTAAAATTTGTAATATAAAAACGTTTGAGGCGCAAGGCTTTGTCAAACTGCCTTTTCAGAGAGCGAACTGGGGTGAGAATTTCGCAAGGCGGGAGACAACGGTGTAGTGCGCCGAGTTGACAGTGCAAAACGGTGTCCGAGGACAAAAGTAGTGCTGTTCGGGTCGCTCCGTTAACGGCGATAACGAGGACTTGTTTGCAATTGCCGCAAGTCGAAACAAGGTGGTACCGCGAGTATTTTCGCCCTTGGCAAATGCCAAGGGCTTTTTGTAAGTCGCTTGCCTTCGTCGGCGCAACGCGCCCGCAGGGTCATGATCGAGAGTGCGAAAAGGAAATAAAAAAAATAATAAAAGTCCAATATCGCCGAGTCGATTTGACCGACGAACATTCGGGCAAGTGTTTAAAATGTTCGGAATTTGAGTGAGCGAAAACGCGCGGAGCAAGCGTTGTAGCGGAGAGGACTCAAATTTCGTTGCAAGCGGCGACCGGTGCGGCGCTTGCAGTCCAAGCGGGGGATGGCGGGGAAAGCGACTCCCCGCCGAAAGTACAAAAAAACAAGCCAACGTGTCATTGGCTTCCGTAACGCTCGCCTTCGTCGGCGCAACGCGCCCGCAGGGTCGTGATCGCGAGAGCGAGAAGAAAATGAAAAAAAATAAAAGTCCAATATCGCCGAGTCGATCGGATCGACGAACATTCGGGCAAGTGTTTAAAATGTTCGGAATTTGAGTGAGCGGAAACGCGCGGAGCAAGCGTTGTAGCGGAGAGGATTCAAATTTCGTTGCAAGCGGCGACCGGTGCGGCGCTTGCAGTCCAAGCGGGGGATGGCGGGGAAAGCGACTCCCCGACGAAAGTACAAAAAAACAAGCCAATGTGTCGTTGGCTTCCGTAACGTTCGCCTTCGTCGGCGCAACTCGCCCGCAGAGTCGTGATCGCGAGAGCGAGAAGAAAATGAAAAAAATAATAAAAGCCTCAATATCGCCGAGTCGATCGGACCGACGAACATTCGGGCGAATAAAAGGAGTTATATGTTAGAAAAAACCTACAATCCAACCCAGTTTGAACACAAACTTTACGATTTTTGGATGCAGCAAGGCTATTTTACGCCTAAGGCGGAGATAGGCAAACCGTATTTTTCAATAGTTTCGCCTCCCCCGAACATTACGGGACAGTTGCATATCGGACACGGCTTGGATAATGCTATTATGGATACGATAGTACGTTTCAAACGTATGCAAGGCTACAATACATTGTGGTTACCCGGAACCGATCATGCAAGTATCGCTACGGAGGTAAAAATTGTCGAAACATTAAAGGCGCAAGGTATCGACAAACACGACCTCGGTCGCGAAAAATTTCTTGAACGCGCATGGCAGTGGAAGGAGCAGTACGGCGGACGCATTGTCGAACAGCTAAAAAAACTGAGCAGCAGCTGCGATTGGAGCCGTCTTGCATTCACTATGGACGAAAAATGCAGCGAGGCGGTTCGCAAGCAATTTGTATCGATGTATAAAAAAGGCTTGATTTATCGCGGCAACCGCATTATCAATTGGTGCCCCGTTTGTAAAACGGCGCTGAGCGATGCGGAAGTGGAATATTCCGAGCAAGACGGGCATTTTTGGCATTACGGCTACACGACGCCGGACGGAAAAACGACCGTTACTTTTGCTACGACGCGCCCCGAGACAATGCTCGGCGACACTGCTGTTGCAGTCAACCCCAACGATCCGCGCTACACCCATTTGATCGGCAAAACGGTAATCGTGCCCTTTGTAAACCGTGAAATTCCCGTCATTGCGGACGAATACGTCGATATGGAGTTCGGTACAGGCGTTGTAAAAATCACTCCCGCCCACGATCCCAACGACTTTGAAGTGGGAGTAAGGCACAATCTGCCCGTTATTCGCGTGATGAACGACGACGGCACTATGAACGAAAACGCGGGCGAGTTTGCCGGTTTGGATAGATATGAAGCGCGCAAACGCATTGTGGCTCGCCTTAAAGAAATGGGCATTTTGCAAAAGGTGGAGCCGCACAAACACAATGTGGGCAGTTGTTATCGTTGTCATACAACCGTAGAGCCGATCGTATCCAAGCAATGGTTTGTTAAAATGCAACCTCTTGCCGAACCGGCTATCGAAGCGGTAAAAGAGGGCAAAATAACGTTTCATCCCGAGCGTTTTGCCAAAACTTACTTCAATTGGATGGAGAATATCAAGGATTGGTGTATATCCCGTCAATTGTGGTGGGGGCATCGTATACCCGTATGGTACTGCGATGATTGCGGCGCGGAAATCTGCGAAGAGGCCGATCCTTCCGTATGTCCGAAATGCGGCGGTCATCATCTTCATCAGGATGAGGATGTGCTTGACACCTGGTTCAGCAGTGCGCTGTGGCCGTTCTCCACTCTCGGATTTTACAAAAACAGCGACGATTTCCGTGCATTTTTCCCGACGAGCGTGCTTTCTTGCGGCTACGACATAATATTCTTTTGGGTAGCTCGCATGATTTTCAGTTCGCTCTACGCAACGGGTCAAGTTCCTTTCAGACACGTGCTTATGCACGGTATCGTGCGGGACGAGCAGGGACGCAAAATGAGCAAATCTCTCGGTAACGGTGTGGACCCCGTAGATTTTATCGACAAATACGGCGCGGACACATTGCGTTTTGCGCTTATAAACGGCGTCGCAAACGGTTCGGATATACGTTTTGCACCGGACAAGATCGACGGTACTCGCAATTTTATGAACAAAGTGTGGAATGCAAGTCGGTTTGTGTTGATGAACGCGGAGGGAAAAACTCTGGTTTCTCTGGAAGAGTGTTCTTTGAATCTTGCGGATAAATGGATTTTGACAAGACTTAACGACGTTATAAAACAAGTTACGGAGTTGCTGGAAAAATTTGAGTTGGGCATGGCGGCGCAAACTCTATATGACTTTGTTTGGAGCGAGTTCTGCGATTGGTATATCGAGTTTACCAAACCCGTTTTGTACGGCACGGACGAAATTGCCCGTCGCGATACTTTGTCGGTGTTGTGCTATGTGTTGGACGCTATTCTCAAATTGCTGCATCCGTTCGCTCCCTGCATAACGGAAGAAATATATCAGTCTACTCCGAATCACGGCGAAAGCATAATGATCCAACGTTTCCCCGAGTTTGAAGAAAAGTATTATTTCGCCGCCGACCGTGATATTGTCGAGGAACTCAAAGAGATTGTCACAAAAATCCGCAATATTCGCAGCGAATATGCAGTAGCGCCGAGCAAACGTATACGTCTGTATGTTACGGCGACGGACAAGCGTATCGAAAGCTGCGATTTGTATCTTGTAAAGCTGTGCGGTCTTGAAGAAGTCGTATTTTCTTCTGCGCCGACTTCGGAAAAAAGCGTAAAAACGGTCAGCGCGGCGGCGGTGTGCGAAGTGCCGTTGGGTGATCTTGTAGATAAGGACAAGGAAATCGAACGCTTGACAAAAGAATTGGAAAATATCGTGGGTGAAATTGCCCGCGCGGAAGCAAAACTTAACAATGCTGGCTTCCTTGCCAAGGCGCCGGCTCATCTTGTGGAAAACGAAAAATCCAAGTTGACAAAGTACCGCGAACTTCAAGCGCAGTATAATGCTCGCCTTGCGGAGTTGAAATAAGCCGTATCGACAAGTAGACGGATTGCGTTTTGCGAAAGAAAGAATCCCGATCGAAATTTGTTTTGACGAATGAACTCGGCGAGCTATCCTATACGTAAAATGCAAATCGACGAAACGGTGTGTTACAGAAGTTAAAAACAGATGTTTACAGCAATTTGCTGTTGCGCAAACATTTTTGTCAATGTATTTTTCAATAAATTGCAAATATATTGACGCGGTAGTATAACCATATTTAAATATAATTTTCGTTTGATTGTAAAACAAAACTTGTCGGTATAAAACAAACGATTTCGGCGCACACTTGTAAACGCAAACAGGTGTGCGCTTTTTAGAATGTGCGTCGGGTTCCGTATAAAGATTTCGCGGAAAATATTATTTTTCGGTTTGCCGCACAAAAATTTGTAACCGTAAATGACGGTTGTTACATAGTATGACAATAGAGCAGGTTGATATCTGCCGTCACTTCGGGAAGAAAGCGCGCGTACACACAAGGAGCGCGAAATGATCAGACGAGGAGAAATCTATTACGCCGACCTCAACCCCGTTGTGGGAAGCGAGCAGGGCGGCATACGACCGATAGTAGTGCTGCAAAACGATGTGGGAAACAAATTCAGTCCGACTGTTATTGCCGCGGCAACTACGTCACGCCTAACAAAAGCCAAATTGCCAACACACATCGAGCTGAGTCACGACTCGACGCCCATGCCGAAGGATTCGGTAGTGCTGTTGGAACAAATACGCACAATAGACAAAAGCAGAATAAAAGAAAAAATCGGCGAGCTTTCTCCCGACGTAATGCAACAGATAAATGACGCTTTGCTTGTTAGCCTGGGATTTTTTGCCTGAACGAAAATCCCGGGCTTTTTGTCTTTCTTTTTTACGAATAAGTGGACGCCCGACGCGGTGCATTGTTAAATACGGATCAGACGAAATACAGCCGTAATTTTGTAAAAATATTGTTTTTTACATCATTACCACAGCAAAAAATGGCAAAATGCAACATACTATTGCACGCATAGTATGTAAATTTATTCGAAATCGGCAATTTCGATCTTTTTTGTCGGCAGTCAAATTGTATTTGTAACTACTTGCGGTATTCTCGGATAGGGCGGCGTCTTGATTTTGCCGCAACGAAATTTTTCAAGTGTTCGAGTATATTCGGCTTTGACAGGTCGTTTTTGTTATCGTTTGTCCCCGATAAATAAGAGGTGAAAACTCTGTTTGCAAGGGTATATTTTATTTGACAGTAATCTTGGAAAATACTATAATTAAATAAAATTATTATATTGGGGAATATCGCTATTTCATTATGATAAGCGTTTTCTCAAACAACTCCACTCATAAAGGAGAGGCAATTTGACAAATTTACTTTCTGTGGTCACTTGGAGAGAAATGAAATTCGGTTTCGGACCCGGCGACAACGGCAATCCCGCGTTGTGGCTGTTCAACTTTCCGATATATGTTTATGCGCTGTGTATAGTCGCCGGAATGTGCGTAGCCATCGGCGTCGCGGCATATTATTTCAAAAAGCGCGGCTACGACCCGTATGACGTGACAATTTATGCATTGGTCTTGATACCGTTCGGCGTTATCGGCGCGCGTTTGTATGTGTACATATTCCCGTGGGAAGGTCGTCTGTTGGATTGGTCTACGATTTTGGATATTCGCGACGGCGGTTTGGGCATTTACGGCGGCGTTATTATGGGCTATGTATCCGCTTGGGTGCTATCCAAAATAAAAAAACAGGATTTTCGTATAGTTACGGACAGTATTCTTCCCGGCGTTATGATCGCGCAAAGCATGGGACGTTGGGGAAACTTTGCCAATCAGGAAGCATACGGCAATTTGATTACTCGCGTTTATGACGATTTACCGCACGCCGCAAGCGGAATGTTTTCCCGTTTTAACGGATATGCGGTTTGGATCGATAACAGTTGGTTTCACGATGTAAATCCAAATTCGGGCGGATGGTATCAAGCAACGTTTTTTTACGAATCGATGTGTACGTTGTTGGGATTTCTGATCTGCGTTTTGGTGCTGACTCGCAGCAAGCATTACAAGTTGGGATGGTGTACCGCATTTTACGGAATTTACTACGGTATCGTACGTCTCATTATCGAAGGATTGCGTACCGATAGTCTGTATTTGTACATCGGCGAAACGCAAACCAACATAAAGATAAGTCAGCTTGTTTCCATATTTACGATAGTGTTGGGAATACTCTTGCTTTCGCGTATTTACCGCAAACAGTTGCACGGCTTGTACAAAAGAATGTTCAAATCGGATTATGACGAAATTTCCAAATCTCGTTGGATACTTCTTGCCCTGTCCGCGGTGCTGTTGGGCGTCGGTATCGCCATGTTTGTACTGAGCGCCCGTGCCGAACACGGTCAAGCGGAATTTATATTGGGATTCTTTGCCGTTGTTGCGGCTGTTTACAGCGCTCTCGGAGTTTGGTCCTGTTGGGACAGACTCAAAGCGTATTGTCCCGAATGTCGCGAATGTCGCATTTCGACAGATCAATGGCAGACTCCTCGCGATCAACATTTTGTGGCGGAAATTTGTTATGCGGTAGTAGTGGCATTTTTGCTCGGGTTCGGCTTGTTCAGTCTTATAAAATGGGGTATAGTGGACGGCATTGCAAACGGCATAGTTCTGTTTGTGGTTTGCATTGCAACGGCGGTTGCGTTTTTGGTTCTGAAACTTTTGCCCGAATTAAAGGCTCTTGCCGCTTGCAAAGAAGAAAAGCGCGGCTCCGAAAATGTCGAGTGCGGTTGCGGTGCAAAATATGCCTTCAACCTCAACAAATTTCTTTTGTTTGTATTTCCTCCCAAGGTGTATTTGGATTACGGCGTGGAGAATCTCAAACCTTGGGTAGACCCCGAAAAAGAAAAACGCAAGGCAAAGCGCGCTGCGAAAAACGCAAACAACACCGAGGATGAGGCGACGCTCGAACAATAAAACAAACGGTAAAAGAGGAAAATTATGCGCAATCTCACACTTTTAACGGATTTTTACGAATTGACAATGATGTACGGCTATTTTCGTCAAAACAAAACGGACGAAATTGCCACATTCGACTTGTTTTTTCGCCCCTTTGACGAAAGCAACTTTTGCATAGCGGCAGGGTTGGAACAGGCTATCGAATATGTGGAAAATCTGCATTTCGACCAAACAGACATTGACTATCTGCGTTCTACCAAAGCATTTGACGAAGATTTTCTTGCATATCTCGCAAATTTTCGTTTTACGGGCAGTATCAGAGCGGTACCGGAAGGAACGGTTGTTTTTCCTTACGAACCGTTGATGATCGTCACCGCGCCGATAAGTCAAGCGCAGTTGATTGAAGCCGCATTGCTCAATATTGTCAATCATCAGACGCTCATTGCAACAAAGGCACGCCGTGTGTGCTATGCCGCGGAACCTGCAAGCGTATTGGAGTTCGGTCTGCGGCGCGCTCAGGGACCCGACGCCGCCATTTACGGTGCGCGAGCTGCGGTAATAGGCGGTTGCAGCTCTACGAGTAATGTGCTTTGTGCACAGATGTTCGGACTTCCTCCAAAAGGCACTCATGCACACAGTTGGGTAATGTCTTTTCCTACGGAGTTGGACGCATTTATGGCATATGCCGATACCTATCCCGACAATTGTCTGTTGCTTGTAGATACCTACGATACGTTGGGCAGCGGCGTTCCGAACGCCATTAAAACCTTTGATTATCTGAAATCCAAGGGTTATCAACCTATCGGGATACGTCTCGACAGCGGCGATCTGGCATATCTGAGCAAGCAAGCGCGCAAAATGATGGACGCGGCGGGACACGCCGATTGCAAGATATTCGCCAGCTCGGATATAGACGAATACGTCCTTGAAAGTCTCAAACAGCAAGGCGCAAAAATAGACATCTACGGAGTAGGTACTCGTCTTATAACAAGCAATAATACGCCGAGTCTCGGCGGCGTTTACAAATTGTGCAATATACGCACGGGTGAAAAGGACTGTCCCAAAATGAAAATCAGCGACAATCCGATAAAAATGACCAACCCGGGAGTAAAAACGGTATTCCGTCTCTTTGACAAAAAAACCGACAAGGCGATAGCCGACGTCATTGCGCTGAAAGGCGAAAGGATCGACGAAACAAAGCCTCTCACAATAACACATCCCGTGGAGCGCTGGAAGAGTAAAGAAGTTTCCGATTTCTATGCAAAAGAACTTTATGTGGATGCGGTAAAAGACGGTAAGCGCGTGCTTGCTCGCAAAGATGTTTACACTTTGCAAAGGGATTGCGCTCAAAGTTTGAACGGTTTCTGGGAAGAATACAAGCGCCTCAGCAATCCCCACGTTTACAAGGTGGATTTGTCCGACAAACTTTACTCATTGAAGCAGCAGTTGATCAATGACGAACGCAAAACGGTGGCAAAATGAATTTCAAAAAAGTATTCAGGGGATATGACCCGATCGAAGTAGACAACTATATAGCGGAGACGGAAGCCAACGAGCAAAAAATTCGAGCAGCCCAAAAAGAGCGTATCGATGAGCTTTCCGATGAAAATTATTCGTTGCGTCAGCAAGTAAAACAGTACCAAACGGACGAGCAGGCAATCAGCAAATCTTTGATTGCTTCTCAACATCTTGCGCAGGAACTGAAATTCGATGCGGAGCGTTATTCGGATTTGGTTCTTTCTCGCGCAAAAATATTTTATGCAACTTGGCGCGCCTATGCAAAGACGCTTGTCGCTTCGTTGTCTGAGGAAGAAATCCGCGCGTTCAACGTTCTGCAAAAAAAGATTGAAAACATGATCAATGCCTATGAAGGCAAGGACGTGGCAAAAGAAATGGATGAGCGAGAGCTGCAACACGATAAGTCCGTGGCGGCAACCGCACAGAAGGTTTCCGTCGACGAGACGGTGCAAAAAACATCGCAAAACGTCCCCGAAACGGAAATTTCCGTGTCAAACGAACCCAATGTTCCTCAATCTCCCGCAAAGCAGTCGGTACAAAGCGAATCAAGCGGTTCGCAGCAAGCGAGTCTAACCGAGGAAGAAAAGTGGCGCCGCGCGCGCGAAGTGGTAGACGTTACGCCGAGCGAAACAACCATGCGAATATATGCAAATCCTATTTCCAAAGTGGAAGAAGCGTCCGGTCAGGTAATAGATTTGCGAGAGCTGACCAAAACGGATATGTCCCTCGAAGACCTTTGCGCCGAGTTGGGACTTATTGTAAAAAAATAGACTCCGTTGGCGATGAAACAATTTACCGATGAAACAAGCGGCAAATGCTGTCTTGTAAATCGTCGTCGATAGCGTGTATTTAACAAAATGGCAGAAGTATTTTTAGACGCACTTAAAGACAGTTCAATAGCCGCTCCTTTTTTATTGGCGATTTATTTGCTGATAGAATTTCTCGAAAGCAATGCTAACGCAAAGCGGCGCACGGTAAAGCTTCTCAACGGTAAACTCGCTCCTTTGGTGGCAAGCGGTGTGGGGCTTGTTCCGCAATGCGGATTTTCGGTGATGGCTGCGGATTTGTACTGTCAGCGTTATTTGAAATTGGGCACATTGGTGGCTTTTTTTGTGGCTACCAGCGACGAAGCGTTGCCGATATTGCTCACCAATGTAAAAACATTGCCTGTGGTGTGGATAGTTTTGCTTGTTAAAGCGGTCTATGCCATATGTTTGGGATATTTTATAAATCTGTTTGACAAGCGACCCCTTGCCGTCGATTATGAACTTGCCGATGAACACGGCTGTTGTCATCACGAAATGTCCGATGAACACAAACGCGGTTTTTGGGGATTTGTAAAGCACCCGCTTTTGCATACGTTAAAGATTTTTGTGTATATTTTTGTTATCAATGCTGTTTTCGGATTGTTATTATACTATTTCGAGCAGCCGATTTTGGATTTTACCGCACGGCTGGGCGCGGCGCAAAGTCTGTTTACCGCACTTATCGGCTTGGTACCCAACTGTGCAAGCAGCGTAATTTTGACGGGTATGTATGTAGACGGTATCGTCGGGTTGCCGGCGCTGTTGGCGGGGCTTGTTTCCAACAGCGGAATTGCGCTTGCCATTCTTTTCAAACAGAAAGGAACGCTCAAACGGAATCTGCTTGTTCTTGCGCTGATGTACTGTCTCGGTGCGCTTTGCGGCATTGTCGGCTGGCTGTTTACTTTAATATAATAAGTTGCGATCAAGCATATAAATTTAATGCTTTTTATATAGAATTTTTATATAATACATTTGAAAGGTGCTGATTGCGAACCGTATTGTTTCGGTTTGTAGCGACGGTTTCGTTAAGTCGGAATTGTATAGGTTACATTCGTTTGGACGCCGATTGGTTTACCGAGTGGTTTTTGGGTAAATATTATCGGTAGTCGTTTGTTTAAAACGGAAAGGAAAACGGATATTTTTTACACAATATAATTACCGTTTGGTACCGTAAAGGAGAAATCACGACGAAGCGCTCGGTTTAATGAATTACAAGAGATAAGGTGTATTTGTCGGAATATTGCAAAACCCACCCTTAAAAAAGAGTGGGTTTTTGCAATTATCTTTGCGCGAATGGCAGTGCGCCGTTTCGTATACGATTTATCAATACATTTCGTTGGGGTTAGGTTGCGCAACGGGTGCGGGAGGCTCGGGAATATCCACAACGATAGATTCGGTGGTGAGCAGTGTGCCTGCAACGCTTGCCGCGTTTTGCAAAGCGGAGCGAGTCACTTTTGTAGGATCGAGAATACCCTTTGCAATCATATCTCCGTAGGTACCCGTCAAAGCGTCATATCCGTAGTTTTGACTGTGACGAGCAAGCACATTTTCCACAATTACGCCGCCGTTTACGCCCGCATTTTCGGCAATTTGCTTTATCGGAGACTCCAACGCCTTTCTTACGATCTGCGCGCCCGTTTTTTCGTCGCCGTTCAAGCCTTTAATCAACTTGTCCACTTCGGGGATAGCCGCAAGCAGTGCAACGCCGCCACCCGCAACGATACCTTCTTCTACGGCAGCGCGCGTAGCATTGAGTGCGTCCTCTATACGCATTTTGCGTTCTTTCATTTCCACTTCGGTTGCTGCGCCCACATTGATTTGAGCGACGCCGCCCGCAAGTTTTGCCAAGCGTTCCTGATATTTTTCTTTGTCGTAGTCGCTGGTGGATTCTGCCATCTGCGAACGAATTTGATTGATACGTTGCGCAATTGCGGACTCGCTGCCTGCGCCCTCGACGATGATGGTGTTGTCTTTGTCCACTTTAACCTGGCGTGCTTTACCAAGCATGTCTAATGTGGCATTTTTGAGTTCCAATCCCAATTCTTCGGTAATAACGGTGCCGCCTGTCAATATTGCAATATCCTGCAACATTTCTTTGCGTCTGTCGCCGAAGCCCGGGGCTTTTACCGCCACGCAAACAAATGCGCCGCGCAGTTTGTTGAGAATCAAAGTGGTGAGGGCTTCGCCTTCCACATCCTCGGCAATTATCAATAATTTTGCTCCGGTTTTTACAACCTGTTCCAAAACGGGCAGTAATTCTTGAATGGAGCTTATTTTTTTGTCCGTAATAAGAATATAGGGGCTTTCCAATTCCGCAACCATTTTGTCAAGGTCGGTCGCCATATAAGGACTTGCGTAACCGCGATCGAATTGCATACCTTCCACAACATTCAATTCGGTACGCATTGTTTTGCTTTCTTCCACCGTAATAACGCCGTCGTTGCCGACTTTTTCCATGGCGTCGGAAATAAGTTGTCCTATGGTTTCGTCCGCGGCGGAAATACTTGCCACCTGCGCTATGGATTGCTTGCCTTCTACGGGAGTGGAAATCTGTTTCAGTTTTTCCACGCAAACTTCCACGGCTTTGTCTATACCTTTACGTAAGATGATGGGATTTGCTCCGGCAGCCACATTTTTGTTGCCTTCGCGTATTATTGCTTGCGCAAGAACAGCGGCTGTGGTGGTACCGTCGCCCACAACGTCGTTTGTCTTGGTGGAAGCCTCTTTGATTATTTGCGCGCCCATATTTTCAAACGGGTCTTTCAATTCGATTTCTTTGGCGATGGTAACTCCGTCGTTTATAACCAACGGTGAACCGTATTTTTTTTCGAGAATAACGTTTCTACCTTTGGGACCGAGCGTAATTTTTACCGTATCGGCAAGTTGATTTACGCCGTTTTCAAGAGCTTTTCTTGCTTCTTCGCCGTATTTGATTTGTTTAGCCATTTTTTATTCCTCCACAATTGCCAAAATATCGCTTTGTTTAATGACGGTAACTTCTTCTCCGTCAATTTTGAAAGTACTGCCCGCATATTTGCTGTAAAGTACTTTGTCCCCGACGTGAACAATCATTTTGACGTCCTTGCCGTCTATCAATCCGCCTTCGCCCACAGCGACGACGGTTGCTACTTCCTGTTTTTCCTGAGCTGCCGTAGGAAGAAAGATTCCGCCGACAGTTTGTTCCTTTTCCTCTGATTTTTTGACAACAACCTTGTCAAAAAGCGGTTTCAGTTTCATTTATTTGCCTCCTTAAATAATTATTGACGCTTATTTAGCAGTCAAACTTGCCGACTGCTAAATATATTATACTACACATTTGCAAAATGTCAACATAATTGCTTGCCTATTTGTCAACTTTTTTGCCGAATGTTTCGGAAAAATATCCCAAAAGTATTGTTATTTCAGCGGTTAAATGATATACTATTTTAAAGATACTAACAAAGGAGTCGCATTTTATGGAAAATGTTTTGTTTACATTGGGTTCGACAGATATTTTAGTATGGCATTTGTTGGCGCTCATTGCCGTGATAGTCGTAATTGCGTTAATAATCGTAATTGTGCTGTTCAGCCGCAAAAAGTCGGATGCCAAGCCTGCCGAACAAGTGAAATCCGAGACGGAACCATCCGAACAATCCGACGGAACCGATGTCGTTGACGAACAATCTACCGACGAACAGCCGTCAGAGCAAATTACAGAGGAAACTTCCGATGACGGCATAGCAATCACGGAAGAAGAGGACGACGAACCCGTTGCCGATGAAGAACCTGCAACCGAAGAAGAAGCGGAGCAGGAGGAAAAAGAAGCAGCCGAACGTAAACGTCCCAAGAACTACCACATTTCTCTGCGCGTAGACGGCAAATGGCAGGTAAAACTGTCTAAGGGCGCCAAACCCTTGAAACTTTTCGATACGCAAGCTCAGGCAATTGCATTCGCAAAGGAAAAGGCAAAAAATCAGGACGGTTCGATCGTCATACACAAAGTAAACGGTCAAATTCGCAAGCAAAAATATTAAAATATCGCTTTCGCGGTTTTAATGCGATGTGGGCACCACATGGCAAAGTCCGAAAAAGACAAAGCGACGGGACGCAGAACGTCCGAGGAAAACAGTATGAACAAGTGGGATAAACGTTTTATGGAGCTGACCGAACAGGTGGCTCAATGGTCCAGCTGTTTCAAAGAAGACAGACAGGTGGGAGCAGTGATCGTCCGAGACAAACGCGTTCTGTGTACGGGCTATAACGGCGCGCCGGAGGGAATAAAAAGCTGTAAAGAAAAGGGCGAATGCCTGCGTATAAAGCTTAATATACCCAGCGGGCAAAATCTCGAAAAATGTTATTCGGTGCACGCCGAACAAAACGCCATTGTCAATGCCGCTCGCATGGGCGTGTGTTTGGACGGAGCTACCCTTTATTGCACACATCAACCGTGCGTAATTTGCGCCAAATTGATTGTAAACGCAGGTATCAAACGTGTGGTGTACAAGGAAGGCTATCCCGACGAATTTGCAATAGAGGTATTGCAGGAAGCGGGCGTCAACGTGGACAGATATTCCGATTTGGCGTGACCGATCGCGCAATATATCAACTTTCGCAAGGCAGATTGGCGTGCGTTTATGAAAAACGTGTGTATATATGCCGTTTGTCTTGTATGTCGAAATCAATATAATGTAAAACCGACTTCATACTGTTTTGAAGTCGGTTTTTTTGAACTCGTTTGCTGTTAGCATTATATTTACCGGATATAAGTTTCTACGATTATCATTGATATCTACGAACTTTATTTTATTGCCTTTCGGCGTTGCGTTTCGGATTATGTATTTACAAAACCTCGCGTGTTGCAAGATATTTCAAGGGAACGTCGAGCACATCAAGCGCTCCACGGTATCCGTCTGCTTTCAAACGAGGCAAAGCTTTGGCATAAGCAAGCATTATTTTCGCGGTGTAGTCCGGATTGCTTTTCAATATAACGGTGCAATTTGCCTCGAATCCTTCCCCTCGGCAAACAACTTGCCCGCGGTGATGCGTTCTTTGTTTCAATTCCCTTACTTGTTGTGCGGTGACGAAATTCACCTGCGTATCGTAGCCCTCGAAATAGTTCGGCATTGTCACTATCTGTCTTTGAATATCTTCTTTGTCGCTCTCTATACACGCTACGTAGCAAATGCGGTCGTGCATTTTTTTCCCGTCCGTTATTCCCTGTTCTATCAAATTTCGGACGTCGGGTTTGGGAACGGTAAACTGTATTGCGTCTATGACTCCGGGTATGGAACGGATCGCATTGCTGTGTCCCTGTGAAACGCCCTCTCCCCATAGTGTGGTGCAGTTTGTTGCTCCTATGCCGAATACCGCCCGCGCAAGCGAAAGCAATCCCGGGTCCCATCCGACCGAGATCAGCGCGAGCGCGTCTTTTTTTACGGCGTTGAGACGGGCTTTGTATTCGGCAATTTTGTAATGTGTGTCAAAGCTGTCCACCGTGTCGAACGGCGCAAGCTCGTCTATATACTCCTCAATATCTGAGTAACTTCCGAGCGCCAACATTGCCACATCGAAATCGGTCGCTTTGGTTAATTCTTTCATTGGACGGTACAGCGGATGTTGTATATTCCTACGGGAATAGACGGCAACAAGCTGTAAATTTGCGTCCTTTTCCGTTTCTTTTTGCAGGCTTTTGCCAAGATTTCCGTAACCTACGATTGCAATTTTAAGCATTGAAATTTCCTCCGACTATCAATATATGTCGGATTGCCTAAAAAATATATAAAAATCACCTTTTTTGCCCCGTACGAAAGGATTTACTCCGTTTGGGTAAACGAAAATTAAAAAATATAAAAAATTTTTTAATTATATGCTTTATTTTTTCATACAAATATAGTATCATTATAAGTAGATAATATAGCGTTTGTGCGAATTATCCGTACAAGTGAGATAGGTGTCGTATATGCTGATGCAGGATTTTTTGAAAAATTTGTTTACAAATGTTGACATAACGGTACTCGTCGCGAGGATAATCCTTTTGGCGGTGTTTACGTTTGTATTCTATATGTTCTTTTACTATGCGAAGAAACGCAATTTGCAATTGTACACTTACATTGTAATTGCGGTAGTGGTCATTATGTTTGTCTTATCATTCCTTGTAAGCGCAAACGAATTGGCTTTTTATGTATATTTTGCATTGATGCTGCTTGCGATACTCGGATTGATGCTGTTTATTTCCGATATAAACCGTCACATCTTCCGACTGTCCGTAAAACGTAAATTTTTCCGTGACAATCTTGCCGATCACTACGGAAGCGAAGATTTAAGCAAATCCGTTTCGGAAATCGTCAAATCTTGTCTGAGACTTTCCAAAACCGATACGGGAGCGTTGATAGTAATTGCCGATCATATGTCGGATGAAATATTGGACAGCGGCATAAAGATAAATTCCGAAATTACCGCAGAGCTTATCGAAACGCTGTTTTTCCCAAAAACTCCGTTGCATGACGGCGCTGTGATAATAACGGCGAACAAGGTTGCGTCGGCAGGTTGTTATTTGCCCCTTACGCAAGCTCAAAATTTGCCCCGCGAGTTCGGTACGCGTCATCGTGCGGCAATAGGCGTTGCGGCGGCGTTCCCCGATTGTACGGCGATAGTTGTCAGTGAAGAAACGGGCATTATTTCCGCTATGCACGACGGCAAGATAAAACGCTATCTGGATAGCCGCCAGTTGCAGGATATTTTGGATTGCGCAATGGGTTTGGCGGATGAAAGCGCCGAAGAAAGACTTTGGGGAGAGAAAGAGTTATGAAAAAGAAAAAAGGAATAACAACATCGCAAAAAATTGCACACTTTTTCAAGCATTACTTCGTGTTGCTTCTGTTGGCTTTGGGTTGTTCGGTGCTGACAGTGTTGTTGTTGGCGTTCTGCGCATAGTTTCTCACAAAACGACGGCGTGTTTCAGGCTTATTAAAAAATAGAATTTGCCTGTGTTCGCAATTTGTTTTTCCGTGAGAACGGTCAAACAAAAAATTTCAGCGAAAAATTTCACTTAATTTAATTTTTTGAATAAAGCCAATATTGACGGCGCCGTGTTTTGCGGCGCCGTTGTCAATAATTTTTTGCAAATCGGTACAAATGTGCCGTCAGTATAAAATATCGTATGAAATAATAAAATACATCATGATTGTTGCAAAATTCGGCGGAACGGCGGTGACGCCGCACAATTTTTTGTATGTAAAGCGCATAGTTACCGATGCGCACATTGCGGTAGTGGTAAGCGCCGTGGGAAAGGAGTTCAAAGAAGACGTCAAAGTAACGGATATGTTGTTGAACTATTTTGACATGCGTGATGAAACAATATGGCAGACCGTCGCCGATAAATACAGACGACTTGTATACGTTAACGGAATAGATGTAGACGTCGAGTCTTTGTTAAGCGACGCCAAGCGCCGCGCACTTACCTATGACAAATGGTATTGCGCCTCTCTCGGCGAAGAACTGTCGGCGCGTGTAACGGCGGCATATCTCAAAAGGAACTATATCGAGGCGGAAAAGGTCTTGCGTTTTGATTGTAAAGGCGAGTTGCTTATCGAAGAAACCTATGCAAACATATGCTCGGCGTTTTCCGACAATGGAGGTGTAATGGGCGGCTTTTACGGCGGAAATGCAGGCGGCAGACGCACTTTTTCTCGCGGCGGAGGAGATGTTACGGGCGCTATCGTTGCAGCGGCGCTCAACGCCGCTCTTTACGAAAATTGGACGGATGTAAACGGTGTTTGTATTGCCGATCCCGCAAAGGTAAGCAATGTCGCAACGGTGGATGAAATAAGCTACCGTGAGATGCGGCTATTGTCTCTTTCGGGAGCGGAGGTATTGCATCCCGACGCAATTGCACCGTGCGAAGAAAGAGGGATTCCGATAAAAATA
The DNA here is from genome assembly GCA_947601445.1 of uncultured Clostridia bacterium. GTDB lineage: Bacteria > Bacillota > Clostridia > Christensenellales > CAG-314 > Fimimonas. The sequence goes on from CANQGD010000001.1 coordinate 43,590, forward strand.
GGAAATTTTTTCAACCCGAACGGCGCAAGTACGCGAGTCGGATTTTGTCCGTCTCGATGCAAATTGTTGTCCGTTACGGAAAAAAAAGTCGGTCACGCCGTTGTTACAACGGTGTTACACAGTTACCCGAAATGGCAAATAGTAAGCTGCATTTCGCAATTTTTGCATGCGGCAACCGATAAAATGTATTTTTTTGATGACGATTTTTGTATCGACCCCGATATAAGTTCCCTTGAGTTTGCCGATAACATTGTCAAACTGTATTCCGGCGAATCCATACTTAAACCGCTTTACAAGTTTTTGATATGATTTTATTGATTGCGTTTGCAACAGGATTGCAATTCGCGCGGCGAAGCAAGTCAAATCATCTTGACTAATTTTTCGCTATAAATTACAATATAGTGGCGAGGTACTTATGAAAACACTGGTTATCGGCGGCGGAATGTCCGGACTTGTCTATGGTATAATTGCATGTAAAAACGGTGTCGAGGTTACGATTGCCGAACGCAATGCGCGCGTCGGCAAAAAAATAGCCATGACGGGCAACGGAAAATGCAATATAGGCAATGTTTATATTGAACCGTCGCATTACAACGACAGTGCAATAGTAAAGCGTGTGTTGGATTCCGTTTCGGTGTCCGACTACTTGCGTTTTCTCAACAGTTGCGGAATTTTCACTTACGCCGATCGTGAGGGGCGCATGTATCCGTTATCCGACAGCGCGGCAAATGTGGTGGATTGTTTAAGACATCAATTTTGCAAATACGGAGGCAAGCTGCTTACGAATACTGCCGTATCATCCGTTCGCAAGGTCAAAAATGTTTTTGAAGCGGAAGTAAACGGTGAAAAAATTTTCTTCGATAAAGTTGTGCTTGCATGCGGAGGGTGCAGTCAGGCGCAGCCGGTTGATTTACGCTCTTTCATTACTGCATCGGATGTTACTCCTGTCTTTCCGTCGTTGGTTCCCGTCAAAGTTCGGGAAACGGACGGTACTTTGAACGGATTGCGCGTTCGCGCCAATGTTACTCTATTTGACGGCAGCGTTTTATTGGGGCGCGAAAGCGGCGAAGTACTATTCAGGGATTACGGTTTATCGGGTATATGTATTCTTAATCTGTCCGCAATTATAGCGCGCCGTTTGGTGCAAGGCCGTGATGGCAACTATACTTTTGTGTTGGATGTTGTGCCGCACTTAGAACAAGATGCTTTGAAAGAAATAATAAATCATCGCGTCGAGATTGGAGACGGCGACAAGTTATTTTACGGTATTTTACACAATAAACTTGCCGAACACGTGGTTCGTCGAGCAAGTAAAGACGCCGACGCTTCACGTTTGGCGACTATTGCCAAGAACCTCTCGTTTCATTTTGACAGACTGCTGGATTGGTCTATGAGTCAGGTGACGGCAGGAGGAATAGAGGGCAGTATCGATTTGGATACGTTGCAATTGCCAAACGGTTTGATTGCATTGGGTGAAGCTCTGAATGTGGACGGTCTGTGCGGCGGCTACAATCTGTTTTTTGCGGCGGCAAGCGCAATACACGTGTTTTCCGAAGAACAGCGTGATAAAGCGTTCAGACTTTCATAACGGTTTGCGATTTCACTCCGCATGGAGCAAGTAAAGTAGAAAGATAGCCACAGTGCTATTTACAATGAAGAAAAATGCATGTTTAGATACTACTATTTTACGCATAGTATTAGAAAATCGGCAAAATTATGTCATTTTATATTACAAAACCTATCAATATTAAATTGGGCGAGAACGTATACGCTGTGGAAGAAAAATTGCTTAAAATGCTTCGTATACGGCGCCAAGAACTCAAAAGTTTTGTTCTGCACCGACAAAGCATAGACGCTCGAAATAAATCGGACGTCCGTTTTGTTTGTTCGTATGTGGTGGAAACAACCCGAGTTCCGCAAAACGCAACGCCTTATGCGCCGCCTGTTGACGTATTGTTGCAAACTCGTCCCGTTGCGCACAAAAAGACTTGTATAGTAGTCGGTTCGGGGCCCGCGGGTCTTTTTGCGGCTTTATATCTGGCAAAATGCGGTGTTCGTGTAGTCGTTGTGGAACGGGGCGGCAATATAGGCGATCGAGTGGCAAAGGTACGGCAATTTTTTGATGGCGGCGAGTTCGATCCGCAAACCAACATACAATTCGGTCTGGGCGGAGCGGGCACATTTTCCGACGGCAAACTTACCAGCGGAATATCTTCCCCTCTCACATATACCGTATTCAACGAGTTTGTGCGCTGCGGAGCGCCGACGGATATTCTTACATCCTCGTTGCCGCACGTGGGCACGGATATGCTTGTCGGCGTTGTCGGCAATATGCGCGACGAAATCGAACGATACGGCGGAGAGTTTCTATTCGATACCACGGTAGTCGACTTTATTGTGAGGGACAACGCCGTTTGCGGCGTCTGTCTGGATAACGGCGCTGCAATTACCGCCGACGCAGTAGTGCTTGCATGCGGTCACAGTGCAAGGGATATTTTTCACCTGCTGTACGGGTTGGGCGCAAATATCGTGTTTAAGCCGTTTGCAGTCGGCTTGCGTATAGAACACACTCGTCAATTTATCGACAACGCCCAATACGGCGCGCTGTTTGCCACGCACAAAGATTTGCCTGCCGCAAGTTACAAATTGGTTATGAACGGCGCGCGGCACAGTTGTTACAGTTTTTGCATGTGTCCCGGCGGTGTGGTAGTAGCCGCAAATTCCGAACGTGATACGGTCGTTGTCAATGGAATGAGCGACTATCGACACAGCTCGCCCAATTCCAACAGCGCGCTTGTGGTAAACATATCGGAAGACGATGTCTTGCGATTCGGTTTTGAAAGAGGTCCGTTTGCGGGATTGGAATTTCAACGGGATTTGGAGCGAAAGGCTTTTACTCTCGGCGGCGGCGATTATATTGCGCCCTGCCAGAATGTGACGGATTTCGTCTCAAACAAAACAAGCGAAAAATTCGACGTTCAACCGAGCTATCCTCGCGGCGTAAAATCCGCAAATCTTCGCATGCTGTTTCCGGAACCGATTAACCTTGCCATTGTGGACGCTCTTGCCGAATTTGACCGTAAAATACACGGGTTCGGTTCGAGCGGCGTGTTTACGGGAGTGGAAAGTCGCACGTCGTCGCCCGTCAGAATTTTGCGCGGCGAGGATTTTCAAAGCAATCTCAGACGTCTTTATCCGATCGGAGAGGGTGCGGGCTACGCAGGAGGTATCGTTTCTTCCGCGGTCGACGGCTTGCGCGTCGCTATGCGAATAGTTGACGAATAAAATTTTTTGCCGTATTCCTTCGGCAACATTTCAACAATAAATATTGCAAAATATCATTCAAAAACCCCTGTTGCGTCTTGCTTTGCAGGGGTTTTCAAATATATTGTAATTTATTTGGCTTTATTTTCGGTTTCACTCGGTATAAAAGAATCGAAAATCATATTGTCAAAGCCGTCGTGCAGTTGATCGTATTGGGCTTGACTTCTGATTGTCCAACAAATTATGGGAATTTTTTTCGCATAGTGACGTACCGCTTTGTTTTGTTTGATTGTCGCTGCGTCGTATGCAATAAATTGACTGCCGTTCCATTTGCACAATTTGAGGTTGCTCAACAGTCGGCGTTTAATGGGTCCGAATGCTCCCGCAAAAGAGCAGGACAGCTGCCCTCGAACAACTTCGGGCGCATGTTTTTTGAACCAACGTACGATAAACGGATTAAACGATTCTATGCAGTAGTTGCCCGTATATTTTTTCAGCGCGTCGTATGTTTTTTGTTCCACCTCGCCGATATTTTTGTGCGTTTTGATTTCCACTACAAGGTTTACGCCCTTTGCCGCTTTCAAAAACTCTTCGAAAGTGGGAATAATACAATTCGTCTGCAACAGCCGAAGTTTGCGAATTTCCCGAAAAGTTTTTTCGCAAATTTTGCCTTCTGCACCTGTCATGCGGACAAGAGTATCGTCATGAAAAACCACAAGAACTCCGTCTTGCGTCATTTGCACGTCCGTTTCTATTGCAAAACCCCTTTCGGCGGCTCTTTCAAAAGCCGGCAACGAGTTTTCGGGAATCCCATTGTTGTTGTCGAAAAGACCGCGGTGCGCTACAAATATATCCGTCAGCCATTTGTATTCCTGTCTGATCAAATCTTCTAACCTCTTTTTGATAGATGATGTACTATTATAATATTTTTGGTTTTGTTTTGCAACAGATTGACGCAAAATGCTCAAAGTACTTTGTTTTCTGCGATTATTGTTACTTATTGCAATGCGGCAAAAGTTGCCCAATACATAGACAAAAGTAAAATTTTACTGTATAATCAAACTATGTCACAACAAAACACACGAAATTTTTGCATAATCGCACATATCGACCACGGCAAGAGTACTCTTGCCGATAGACTGATGGAATATACGGGGCAAGTGGCTGCGCGCGATCTCGAAGCGCAAATGCTTGATTCAATGGATATTGAGCGCGAGCGCGGCATTACGATAAAGCTTACTCCCGTAAGGATGCATTACACAAAGGACGGTTGCGAGTACACGCTCAATCTCATAGACACTCCGGGACACGTAGATTTTAACTACGAAGTTTCCCGTTCGCTTGCTGCTTGCGAAGGGGCATTGCTTGTTGTGGACGCGTCGCAGGGAGTGGAAGCGCAAACCCTTGCCAATTGCTATCTCGCGTTGGAAAATAATCTTGAAATAATCCCTGTAATCAACAAGATAGATTTGCCTTCCGCCGATGTTGACGGCACCAAGAGAGAAATAGAGGACGCTATCGGTCTGGACGCAAGCGGTGCTCCTCTTGTTTCCGCCAAAGAAGGGATAAACATCAAGGATGTTTTGGACGCGGTTGTGGATTTGGTTCCCCCTCCGCAAGGCGACGATACGGCTCCGCTGAAAGCGCTTATTTTTGACTGTCAATACGACAACTACAAGGGAGTAATAATATTTACTCGCATTGTAGACGGAAGCGTACGCGTCGGCACGCAAATAAAGATGTTTCAAACGGCGGGCAAAACGTTTGACGTAACGGAAGTAGGCATATTTGCTCCCTCAATGCAATCCGTAGACTGTCTCAAAGCGGGCGACGTTGGCTACATTTGCGCCAGCATAAAGACCGTTTCCGACACCAAGGTGGGTGATACGATCACCGACGCAAAACGCCCCTGTGCGCAGGCATTGCACGGATACAAAGAAGTAAAACCTATGGTTTTTTGCGGTATTTTCCCCGCCGACGGCAGCAAATATAACGATTTGAAAGACGCATTGGAAAAGTTGAAACTCAATGACGCGTCGCTTACATACGAACCGGATACGTCCGTTGCGTTGGGATTCGGTTTTCGTTGCGGCTTTTTGGGTCTGTTGCACATGGAAATCATTCAGGAACGGTTGGAGCGCGAGTTTGATCTCGATTTGGTAACAACCGCGCCCAGCGTGATATACAAGGTTTTTACAACTCAAAACGAAACGTTGTTTATAGACAATCCCACCAAATTGCCGCCGCCGACTTTGATCGAACATATCGAAGAACCTATCGTAAAAGCGGAAATTTTTTCTCCGCCCGAATATGTCGGCGATGTAATGGGACTTTGTCAGGACAAACGCGGTACGTTTATCGATATGACTTATCTCGATAAACATCGCGTAAAAATAAGTTACGACATTCCTCTCAACGAAATAATTTACAATTTTTTCGACACGTTGAAGTCGCGTACACGCGGATATGCAAGTTTGGATTACGAACTTAAAGGCTTTACCCCGGGAAAACTCGTGCGCATGGATATGCTGTTGAACGGAGAAGTGTGCGACGCGCTGTCGATCATAGTAAACGAAGAACGCGCATATGCTCGCGGGCGTCAAATGGCGGAAAAACTGAAAGAGGCAATCCCTCGTCAGATGTTTGAAATCCCGATTCAGGCGGCGATCGGCAACAAAATCATAGCTCGCGAAACGGTAAAAGCGCTGCGCAAAGACGTGCTTGCCAAGTGTTACGGCGGCGACATCACCCGCAAAAAGAAACTACTCGAAAAGCAGAAAGAGGGCAAAAAACGTATGCGTCAAGTGGGTTCGGTATCTGTCCCGTCGGAAGCGTTTATGTCCATTTTGAAAATCGACGATTGACGTTGCAAAAAAAATAGTGCAAATTTTATCTGTCGCCAAACTTTGTTTCATCTGAGTGGTACGATATTTTGGAAGAAACGATTTTCACGCTGGCGAAGTGACATAACACACGTAGAGTTTTTGCGTTATCGGGTGCAGCGGCGAAGTTTTATATTATGTAGATTATGAATGTAACGAATACTCGCCGCAATGGAACTTCGAAAATTGGGTTATAAAATATTGGAGCCGCACAGAGGAGTTCGAGAGGTATCTGTCTCGGCACAAAAGCGACAAATAATTTCGCTAACTTTTCGTACTGCGCAAGTTTTTTATCGGAAAAAAGCAAACGTTTGCAATGCTTTTATACGATAGATTTACTTGTTCTCAAAGTGCGCCGTCTGTTTGCGCTTTTGTAAAAACAGATTGTAAAAATTATTAATGACAACGATAGTGATACAATTTTCTGATAGGAGGGTGTTGGATGTTGAAAGATTTTATCGCTTGCGACGGTACGTCGATTCCCGCAGTGGGATTGGGCACATGGCAAAGTCAACCGGATGATTGCTACAATGCAGTACGTTGGGCTTTGGACGAGGGATACCGTCACATCGATACCGCGTATGCCTACGGAAACGAATCGGATGTCGGCAGGGCAATACGCGACAGCGGAATTTCTCGGGAACAAATTTTTGTCACGACAAAACTGCCTTCTCACATCAAAGACGAGCGCGGCGTGGAAGCACATTTGATTGAATCACTGAGAAATCTTCGAATGGATTATGTGGATATGTATCTTATCCATGCGCCGTGGCCATGGGCTGAGATAGGCAAAGATTGTACCGAGGGAAACATTATAGCTTGGAAAACAATGTTGGACTTGCAGTTGCGAGGGTTTATTCGTTGCTGCGGCGTTTCCAATTTTCATCCCGATGAAATACTGTCTTTGATAGAAGCTACGGGGTATCAGCCTGCGGTCAATCAAATACGGTACTTTGTGGGTAACACCCAACCTGAAACGACAACTTTTTGTCAGGAAAACGGCATTTTGGTTGAGGCGTATTCGCCGCTTGCGACGGGGGCTATTTTGGAAAACGGCGGACTGTCCCAACTTGCGGCACGTTACAACGTGAGCGTTGCACAGCTGTGTATAGCGTATTGTCTGCACAAAGGAACGCTCCCGTTGCCAAAATCGGTAAATCAAACGCGAATACGCCAAAATATCGAAGTGGATTTTCAAATAACCGACGCGGATATTGCGTATTTGGACAGTCTCGAAGGCATAGGACCGTATAAACGGTTGAGAAGTTAGTTGTATTACCGGACGCGTATCAATCAATTGTGCGTCTGTCATCTTCAAAATCGCTGGGTTCGGCGTCGTTTTTCTGAAAATATCGTGAGAAGAACATTCTTGAATCGCTTGTGAGACTTTTGTCTGTTTAATCCGGACTGCTTTACAATTAAAATAAATTTCCCCGATGTGTCGGGTGCGGTTATACGAAGCGAGCTAAGTTGTGATATATTTTGTTTCAAAATACTATATATCCTCTTGTTCAAACATCTGAAACGTCTTTTTTGCCGATATGTACAAAAAATATTCTATCTACATTCACATACCGTTTTGCAAAGCGCGGTGCAGCTACTGCGCTTTTGTTTCATGTACGGATTTGTCTGTTGCGGAAAGTTATTTTTCCAAACTTTTTGCGGAAATGGATCGTTATGCCGACAAAACCAAACCCATTTACACAATATATCTCGGCGGGGGAACGCCGAGCTATGCGGGCGCTTATTGGTTAGATAAGATTTTTGCCAAGCTCAACGAATGTTTCGATCTATCGCATATCGAAGAGATAACGGTGGAGTGCAACCCCGAAAGTACAACGGATCAGCTGCTTACTTGTTTGCACAATTGCGGAGTAACCAGATTGAGTTTCGGATTGCAAAGCGTCAACGACGGCACGTTGAAACGTATCGGCAGATTGCACGGTTATAAGGATTTTACCGAGGCGTTATATAAAGCCGTTTCGCACGGTTTTGCAAATATAAATGCCGACTTGATTATAGGTTTGCCGGAAAGTCATGCAGACTTTATCCGCACTGTATGTACGGCAGCGGTTTTACCTCTCAATCACATCAGTCTTTATGCGTTGGAACTGCATCGCGGAACTTCGTTGTATGCCGACGCAAACGGAAAAAATTTTTTCTCCGATGACGAACAGGCGGATATGTATGATGAAGCGGCGGAAATATTGAGCAAACACGGTTTCAAACGTTATGAAATTTCAAATTTCGCCAAAGTAAATTGCGAGTGCAAGCACAATCTCCATTATTGGCGGGAGGGTCGATACTTTGCATTCGGCGCGTCCGCAAGCGGCTTTGTCGACAATATGCGCTTTACGAATTGTATGTCGGTCTCCGATTATATCGACAAGCCAATCGAGCTGTTGCGTGAGTCTTGCGAACAAATAGACGTGGCGGAGGAAGCCAACGAGTTTGCCATGCTCGGATTGCGTTTGGATGACGGAATAAGTCTTTCGGAATTTGAAAAACGGTTCGGTGCGGACTTTATGAAATTTTTCTCCGCCGCGAAAAGTCTTGTCGGACGCGGTTTGTTGATTTGCCGCGGGGACAGATTGCAAGTTCCTCGCGATAAGTTTTATGTCATAAACTCCATTCTTTCAGAATTGTGGCACTCCCAAAACGAGTAGCGGTAGGTGTCCGTCCTTTCAAATAAATCGGCAAACGTGCGACTAAATGAGCCGAATTGTATCAAAAAAATATAAGAGAATGTCGAAAATTCGGATTTTACACGATACTATTAGTAACATAGTATTGTAATATCGATATAAATATTACGGTTTGACACAAAACATACGTCAAATAGGGTTGATTTATTGCCGACAGTCTGCTATAATATCATAGTTAAAACTTTGTTCAACTTTGAATTGAACAAAATTTTTCTAATTTACAGGTGCAAGATGAAACTTTTGCAAATGAGATATTTTCAGACCGTCTGTCGATACGGCAGCATTACAAAAGCAGCCGAAGAGCTGTTTGTAAGTCAGCCGACTATTTCTTTTTGTCTCAAAGAATTGGAAGAAGAATTCGGCGTTAAGCTGTTTCATCGCAGACACAACCGACTTATGCTTACCGTTGAGGGACAATTTTTTCTGGACAAGGTAAACTATATTCTGAAATCGGTAGACGCTCTGACAACCCAGATGAAAGACATGGGCAACAATCACAATCATGTAAAAATTGCCGTTCCCGCGATGATAAGCACTTTTCTGTTTCCGCAGATGTTCAATGCCTACACGCAAATTTATCCCAATGTAGAGTTGGAAATGTTGGAGACGGGTTCGTTGCAGACGCGTAAATTGGTGGATGCCAATTCCGTGGATCTCGGCGTTACGATATTGGACAATTTCGTTTCCGACAGCTACAATATGTTGCCGCTTGTATCGACGGAACTTGTATTCTGTGTAAGCAAAAGACATCGTTTGGCACAGCGCAAGCATATCTCTTTCGGCGAGCTTGCCGACGAACACATAATCATTTTCAAAGCGGACAGCTATCAAAACATATTTATCAAGCGCGCTTTTTCCGAAGTGAACGTCGAGCCCAAAATTTTGCTTTATTCGTCGCAACTGTATACGATAAAGCAATTTCTCGGTTATGGCAATGCAGGTGCTTTTTTGTACAGGCAGGTTGCGGAGACGGACAGCGATTTGGTATGTATACCTCTCGATCAGCCTATCATTCAGGAGATTGTGCTGATTTGGTCCAAAAGCAGCAGTCTTTATTCCGATTCGGAAAACTTTATTCAATTTGCAAAACAATACCGTTACAAGTAATCAGGAGGATATAAAATGAATATTTGGCATGACATTTCACGCGGCAGAATAAACAGCGACGACTTCTACGCCGTGATAGAGATAACCAAGGGAAGTAAAATGAAATATGAGTTGGACAAGGAAACGGGCTTGCTTGTCCTGGACAGGATACTGTACACGTCCACGCACTATCCCGCCAACTACGGTTTTATACCCCGTACGCTTGCCGCCGACGGCGATCCGATGGACGTATTGGTTTTATGTTCGGAACCGTTGTTGCCGCACAGTTTGGTACGTTGTTATCCTATCGGAGTAATAATCATGAACGACAACGGTTCACGCGACGAAAAGATTATTGCCATTCCGTTTACCGATCCCACCTACAACGGTTACAAATCCATTAAGGAATTGCCTCAGCATATTTTCGACGAAATGCAGCACTTTTTCCGCGTATACAAAGAATTGGAAAACAAGCCCACGTCGGTAAGCGAGGTTCACGATGCGGAAGACGCAAAAGCTGTGGTGCTTAAATCCATAAACGATTATATCGAAAATATACTTTCAAAAAGATAAATCAACAAATTTTTGTAATTTATAAATAGATCGGTTTGCTCTCCGGGCGAACCGATTTTTCTTTCTTTATGTTTTCTTAATTTCAGATGGCGTTTCTTTACACTTTTTTTAGATTGTGCGGTTTACAATTTTATCGAGAGGAATTATATGGGACGCAAAAGAATACATCTCAATCCGTTTCAGACTATCATTATAGGTTTTGCCGTGCTGATTTTGTTGGGGGCGATTTTGCTTTTGTTGCCGATTTCATCCAAAAGCCGAATTGTTACGCCCTTTAATCAGTGTCTGTTCACATCCGTTTCCGCAGTGTGCGTTACAGGGTTGGTTGTCGTGGATACGGCGACACACTGGTCTGTTTTCGGTCAAGTGGTGATATTGTTGCTGATACAAATCGGCGGTCTGGGAGTAATTACGGCAATGGCGGCATTGACGCTTCTTTTCGGCAAAAAAATATCGCTTGTTCAGCAAACAACCATGAAAGAGGCGGTTTCGGCAAATAAAATGGGCGGTATGGCGCGTTTTACCGTGTTTATTCTCGTTGCAACGCTGGTTATCGAGGCGGTGGGGGCAATTGCCATGACGCCCGTATTCGTTATCGATTTCGGCGCCCGCGGAGTGTGGTTGGCTATATTCCATTCCGTTTCGGCGTTTTGCAATGCCGGTTTCGACATTTTGGGCAGCGCGGATCGTCCTTTCGGCTCATTGACGGCTTATGTGGGTAATCCCGTTATCAATATCACAGTAATGTTACTGATATTGATTGGCGGAATAGGATTCGGCACGCTCAAAGATATATTGACGCACAAATGGCATATCAAACGTTACAGTTTGCAAAGCAAAGTGGTGCTGATAACTTCTTCTTTGCTTGTATGGTTACCTGCGTTATTCTTTTTCTTCGCGGAATATTCCTATTTGCCGGCAAAAGAAAGAGTGTTTGCCTCTTTATTCGGAGCAATTACCCCGCGTACAGCGGGATTCAACACGGTAGACCTCAATTCGCTGAGCGGTACGGGTCGCTGGTTGACAGTAATATTGATGCTTATCGGCGGCTCTCCGGGTTCTACTGCGGGAGGTATGAAAACCACGACGTTTGCATTGATTTTTGCCAATGCGCTTTCGGTATTTCGCAAAAAGAACGACACGCATTTGTTACGCAGAAGGGTAGACGACCAAACCGTCAAAGCCGCAAGTACGCTTTTTGTGGTTTACATTGTTTTGTTTACGGCGGGAGCCGCGGTCATCAGTCTTTCGGAAGGCTTGCCCTTCGAAACTTGCATGTTCGAGACAGCCTCTGCCGTCGGTACGGTTGGATTGACTCTCGGTATCACCCCCGAATTGGGCATTGTTTCTCAAATTGTACTGATGTTATTGATGTTCATCGGCAGAGTGGGCGGTTTGACGCTGTTATATGCGGCGCTGTCCAATACAAATAAAAATATATCCAAACTGCCGCAGGAAAGCATAGCGGTGGGCTAAGGGAGGAGAAATGAAATCGGTTTTACTTATCGGCTTGGGACGTTTCGGCAAGCATGTGGCTACGGAATTGAATCAATTGGGCAATCAAGTGATGGCGGTGGACATCAATGAAGAACGTATCAACGATGTGTTGCCCTTCATCACAAACGCTCAGATAGGCGACAGCACCAAGGCGGAATTTTTGAAAAGTCTCGGAGTAAAAAATTTCGATTTGTGTATAGTGGCGATAAGCGACAATTTTCAAAGTTCATTGGAAACCACTTCGCTTCTCAAAGAATTGGGCGCCAAATTTATCGTATCGCGCGCCGAACGGGACGCGCAGGAAAAATTTTTATTGCTTGCAGGCGCCGACGAAGTTGTCTATCCGGAAAAGCAAATGGCAAAGTGGACGGCAATACGTTTCGGATTGGAAAATATTTTGGACTATATAGAGTTGGATGATTTTCACGCGATATTGGAAGTCAAATTGCCTAAGAGTTGGATAGGCAAAAGCATAGGCGAGTTGGATATTCGCCGCAAATTCGGTATCAATATTATGGGAGTAAAACAACAGGACAAGCTCAATGTCGAAGTTACTCCCGATACGTTGTTGACCGAGGACAAAACTTTGTTGGTGCTGGGTGAATACCGAGCGCTGCACAAATGTTTCCGATTGTGACGGCGGGAGGTTGATATGATTGCGATCGTGCTTGTTCCTCTGTTTTGCGCGTTGTGTGTCGCGGGATATTTTTTAGTAGGCAAATACGATAAATTTGTCCGTAAAAACAAGGATAATAAGCGTATTGCCACCAAAAGAGGCAGAAAAAACAAATAATATTTATTTTTTCGCGTAATTGTGGTATAATACCACAAATACCTGTCGTAGTGACTTCATTGTAGAAATCCACTGTATTTTTGCGGAGAAAAAATGGATATTTCAAATAAACGGGAACATATACTTGTTTGTCTTTCCGCGTCGCCCTCCAATGTGCGCGTCGTCGAGGCGGCGTCAAAAATGGCTGAGGCGTTTGACGCGTCGTTTACTGCGCTGTTTGTAAGTACTCCCGATTCGGATATGTCGGATGCGGACAAAAACAGATTGCAAAGCAACTGCGCTCTTGCCGAAAGTTTGGGCGCAACCGTCGCAACTGTTTACGGAGACGATGTGGTTTTTCAGATAGCGGAATACGCGCGCTTATCCCGTGTGACTAAGGTTATAATAGGGCGTAGCAGCGTAAAACGACGTATTTTCGGCGGAAAACAACCGCTCACGGAAAAACTTAACGCGATAGCGCCCGACATCGAAGTGCATATAATTCCCGACAACGCCTCGGAAACCAAATACACGGAAAAAAACAAAAATTTTATTAAAAAACTTTTGCCTACCCCCAAAGACGTACTTATCACCGTTTTGATTTTAGGCGTCGCAACGGGCATAGGAATGTTGTTTTCCCGTTGGGGGCTTACCGAAACCAATATTATAACGGTGTACGTGCTCAGCGTACTTATAACCGCGCTTTTCACTCAAAACTATCTTTGCAACGTTATAGGTTCCATTGCAAGCGTGTTGGTATTCAATTTGCTTTTCGTGGAACCGTTGTACAGTTTGCGCGTAAATGATGTCGGCACGTATGTTACTTTTGCCGTTACTCTCATAGCGTCGTTGATAACCGGTACTCTTGCAAATCGATTGCAGTATGTTGCCAAGCAATCGGCACAATCCGCCTATCGCACCAAAGTTCTTTTCGATACAAACAGGCTTTTGCAACGGCAACAAGAGGCGGATAAACTTTTGGAAATCGCCGCCAAGCAACTCGTTGCGCTTACCGACAGAGATGTGACGGTATATTCGATAAAAAATACTCCGTCTTGCAAGGTTTTTTCCTCCAACAATCAATCCGACGTCGAAGTTTCCGATGAAGTTTTAAATTGGCTATCAAGTCAAAAGGGAAGCTCCTCGGAAGAACTGACCGTCAACGGAGTAACTTACACAGCTGTGGCAATTGCGGATAGGGTCTACGGCGCGGTGGGTATCGGTACCGAAAAGCCGTTGGAGTCATTGGAAAAAAGCATTGCCCATTCCGTAATAGGCGAATGTGCATTGGCAATAGATAACGTTCGCAACAGCGAGGAGAAAGAAGCCGCAAACGTAAAAGCTCGGCAGGAACGGCTCAGAGCCGATATGCTTCGCGCAATTTCTCATGATTTGCGTACGCCTTTGACGGCGATTGCGGGCAATGCCGATTACCTGTTAAACACCGTAGGCAAAGTGGACGAGAGCGCTCTCAAACAGATTTACGGCGATATTTACGACGATTCGATGTGGCTGTACGCATTGGTGGAAAATTTGCTTTCCGTCACGCGTCTCGAAGACGGCAAACTCAAACTCAACGTCAAATGCGAATTGGCTGACGAATTGATAGAAGAAACGCTTCGGCACCTTACCCGTCGCAGTTCCGATTATTTATTCGAGACGCCTCATTCCAACAAGCCGCTGTTGGTGCGTGCAGACGCCAAGTTGATATTGCAGGTTTTGATAAACCTTGTGGATAATGCGGTAAAATATACGCCCAAAGGATCAACAATAACGATCTCCGCCGCACAGGAGGGCGAAATGGTGCGTTTCTTTGTGGCGGACAACGGCAACGGAATTGCCGACAATCTTAAAGATAAAGTTTTCGAAATGTTCTATACAGGTGACAGCAGTGTAGCTGACGGGCGGCGCAGTCTCGGACTTGGTCTTGCGCTGTGTAAATCCATCGTAACGGCGCACGGCGGCGAGTTGACCGTGCGCGACAATATTCCGCACGGTTCCGTATTCAGTTTCACTGTTCCTGTCGGAGAGGTAACGGTAAATGAATAAAAATACGATATTGGTGGTAGAAGACGATTCTACCGTTCGCAATCTGATTACCGCAACGCTGAAATCACACGATTATAAATATATTGTGGCGGAAAACGGCGAAAGTGCCATAGCGATGACCGCAACACACAATCCCGAGGTTATTCTGTTGGATTTGGGCTTGCCGGATATAGACGGCGTGCAGGTAATAGAACGTATTCGCAGTTGGTCGGGAGTGCCTATTGTGGTAATCAGCGCTCGAAGCGAAGACAACGACAAGATAGCCGCGCTTGACGCGGGCGCAGACGACTATATCACAAAGCCTTTTTCGGTGGCGGAACTTCTTGCGCGTGTACGCGTTATGCAACGGCGCTTGGCAGCTTTGAGTGCAACGGAGCAACCGATGTTTGTGAACGGCAGTCTCAGGATAGATTTTGCCTCCGGTACGGCATATCTCGCGGAGGAAGAGCTGCATCTTACGCCTATCGAATATAAATTGCTATGCTTGCTTGCGCAAAACGCCGGCAAAGTTCTTACGCATACTTACATTACTCAAAAGATATGGGGAAGCAGTTGGGAAAACGATGTTGCGTCGTTAAGAGTATTTATGGCAAACCTCAGAAAAAAGCTGGAAAACGAGCAGGGCGAGCAATCTTTTATTCAAACTCATGTGGGAATAGGCTACCGTATGCTCAAAGTGGATTGACGTTTACTCTATAATCAAACCGTCCGTATTCGGGCGGTATTTTTTGCACATATTTACAGTCGGCATTGTTTCAAAAAATAAAAAAGCTATCGGCAAGTTTATTGACTCTGTCATATATATAATTTATAATATTGAAAAGCGCCGTTGCGGAGAGACAAAATGAATATTATTCGATACGTAAAGAAAAACAAAGCGTCTTTTGACGAAATACCTTTTGACGAGGCTGACAGCCTGGTGCTGTGTCAATTGAGTTATCTGTGTTTTACGAGGGCATTTGCCGGCAAACCCGCAAAAACGCTGCAACAACTTGCTGAAATGCTAAACATAACAAAAGATACTCTGTTGCCTGAATCCAACGTAAAACTCTTGAAGGCGGTCGGTACAAGTCCACGTTTTTCTAAAATAAAGTTGGGATTATTTCGTGAACGCAACAGCGTCAAACGCGAAACCCGTTTTGCGGCGGTTACATTTCAAATCGGGCGTGATTTGCATTACGTTGCTTATCGCGGCACGGATATTACGCTTATCGGGTGGAAAGAAGATTTCAACATGGCAACGCTCGACGCAATACCGTCTCAAAAGTTAGCGGCAAATTATCTCAACACGGTGGCGGCGGCGGTAAACGGCGATCTGATTCTCGGAGGACACAGCAAAGGCGGAAACCTCGCGGTTTATGCGGGCTTTTTTGCGGATGAGCAAACAAAAAAGCGAATTGTTGCTATCTACGATCATGACGGACCCGGTTTTCGCGAGGATATTTTCGATGATACACGTTATGTGCAAATTGCGTCACGCATACGCAAAACCGTGCCGCATGATTCTATTATCGGTATGTTGCTGAACGTTAGCGAACATTACGAAGTAGTGGAAAGCCGTGCCGTATCGATTATGCAGCATAACCCTTTCGCTTGGGAAATAGGCGAAAACTGTCGTTTCAAAAAACTGCCCGAAACCACGCGCAACTCCGTAACTACAAATATGGCAATGACAAATTGGATAGCAGGGATGGATGACGCAACGAAAAAAAAGTTTGTGACGGCAATGTTTGCGGTAATTTTGGGCAGCGGCGCACAGACCGTGCCCGAGTTGTTGTCTCGTCCTTTTAGTAAAATCAAGAAAATGAAAAAAGCCTTCGAGACATTGGACGAAGAAAGCAAAAAGTTACTTTCCGGCAACGGCAAAGAGTTGATTACGTTGTGGTTCGCGTCGTTTAAGTTGGTTCATAAACAAAAGAAATAACCGCCAAATCAAAAAAAAACTTTGTTTTCGTCAAAAGCGCAGTCGGATTTGTGTTTCTTCCGCTGTTTGCAACTTGATCGGAGACGGTGCGAGCATAAACTTACATGTCAAACGGCGACAAACGATTTTTGCCGAAAATTTTTCTGTTTTATTTAATGGGAGTGCAATCCTGCGTAGTTTCAAATATTTGACAAAAGCGTTCGTATCACGCAGAAATATTACTCACGCCATAAAATAATAATGTTTTTGGATTGGTAGGATAGCCGTTTTGTTTTTAACGATATGAAAATCGTATGTTTGCGAAATAAAAATTTTTTACCGCCTTTTTTACAAAACAGCACAAAAGTATTTCATAACTAACGGTGCGGAGCTTTGCAAAAAAGTTTTTGCCGAATCCGTTCTGTTTTTCTTTGCGAAGTAATGAAAAAAACATAAGCATTTTTTCATACAGCAAAATTTGTGTAAAAGTTCGAATGTTTCGCCTTGGTTGCAATTACGTAATTTTATCAATGATAAATTTCATTATGCCGAAAAAGAAAATATATAAAAAATAATTTAATATTTATTTTAGCGTTAAGTGGGGCTTATTGTATTGCAAATCCTTCAATAATTTGGTACAATAATTAACATGGTACAGTATGAACAAAATTCCATTTTCGAAATGGAAAAGATTGCCAATATTCCGCTTGCCGAGCGCATGCGCCCAAAGGTTTTGTCGGAATTTATCGGGCAAACGCATATAATTTACGACGGTTCTTTGCTTTGTCGCGCAATAAAAGCGGACAAGCTGGGCAGTTGTATTTTTTGGGGCGCTCCGGGTACGGGGAAAACAAGCCTTGCCAACGTGATCGCCAATACAACAGGCAGTCATTTCGAAAAGCTGAACGCTGTAAGCAGCGGTGTTGCAGACGCGAAAAAAATTATCGATGAAGCGACGCGCCGTTTCAACGCTTACGGTCAAAAAACCTATCTGTTGCTGGACGAATGTCACCGTTGGAACAAAGCGCAAAGCGACTGTATGCTGCCCGCAATAGAAAAAGGGTATGTTACTTTTATCGGTTCCACAACGGAAAATCCGTACGTGGCAATGACTCGCGCAATAGTGTCTCGTTGCAGAGTATTCGAATTTTTGCCGTTGACGAAACAGGATATTAAACGCGGTCTGCTCGACGCTTTGAAACGCGATAAAGTGCTTTCCCGCCGTAAAATAGTGCTGGACGACGACGCATTGGAATATATTTGCGAAACCGCTTCCGGCGATTTGCGCAATGCTTACAATGCGCTTGAATTGGCTGTTATGACTACCGATGTCAATTCGGACGGTTCCACGCACGTTACGCGTTTGATAGCTTCTCAATCCATGCAGAAAAAAGCGTTGTCTGTGGATACCGGTATGTACTACGACATGATTTCCGCATTTATCAAGAGTATGCGCGGAAGCGACGCAAATGCGGCAATGTTTTGGTTTGAGCGTTTACTCGAAGCGGGGACCGATCCGTTGTTGCTTGCCCGTCGCATCGTTATACACGCCGCAGAGGATGTCGGACTTGCCGATCCTCAGGCGTTGGTGGTGGCGACAAGTGCATTGACGGCATTTCAGAATATAGGTTTGCCGGAAGGGCGCATACCGCTTACAGAAGCAATTTTATACATTTGCAACTGTCCAAAGTCCAATTCCGTCGTCAACACCCTTTACGCGGCGGAGGACTGTGCCAAAAATCACCCCGCGGCGCGCGTTCCGCGTTATCTTATGGACGAAAATCACCCTCGCGGCACCGAGGAAATAGATCAGACGGCTTACAAATATCCGCACAATTACGGCGGATGGGTAGAACAGCAATATTTGCCCGACGAGGTAAAAGATCAAGTGTTTTTTGTCCCCAGCGGCAACGGACAGGATACGGGATGCCGTCAACCCAAACTAAAAAAAGACTATGCCAAACAGGTAGTACCTAACAAGTGGTTCGAGGAGACCGACGATGATTAGATTGTATAACGTTTCGAAAACCTATGCCAAAGCAAATGCAAAGGCGGTGGATGATCTTACTTTGGAAATAAATTCGGGAGAAATATTCGGTTTTTTGGGTCCAAACGGCGCAGGAAAATCCACAACCATCAAAATGTTGACGGGAATACTCACTCCCGACAGCGGCACGATAGAAATCGACGGCATAAACATTGCCGAAAACCCTTTAAGGGCAAAAGCGCTGATAGGTTTTGTACCGGACAATCACGAAATGTACGAAACGCTCAAAGGCACGGAATATTTGAAATTTATCGGCACGATGTACGGTGTAACGGGAGATACGCTTAAATCTCGAATAGACAAATATGCCGATATGTTCGAGATGACGGACGCATTGCCCAATTTGATCGGTTCGTATTCGCACGGAATGAAACAAAAACTTTCTGTTATAGCCGCGCTCGTTCACGATCCGAAAGTTTGGGTGTTGGACGAACCTCTGACGGGATTGGACCCGCAATCGGCATTTCAATTGAAACAAATGATGAGGAAATTCGCAGACGAGGGCAATACCGTATTTTTCAGCTCGCACGTGATTGATGTCGTGGAAAAAGTTTGCGATCGTATTGCGATCATCAACCGCGGCAAATTGGTAGCGGTGGACACATTGGAAAATATACGATCCGACAACAAGGTATCGCTTGAAAGCCTGTTTTTGACAATAACTTCCGACGGGGAAAGTAAATGACTAAATATTTGACGCTTACGAAACTGCTTTTTTTACAACAGTTTAAAACAAGATTCGGTATTGACAAAAAAAAGCGTCGCGGAACAATTGCATTGTATGTGGTTTTAATATTGTGTTTCGCGCCCACCGTTGTCACCGTTGCCGCAATGATGTACTTTGCCGGTAAGTTTACTCATGGCAATGCGGATTTTGGAACATTTTTAATATTGCTTTGTCAGGGGTTGGTTCTTATGTTTGGCATTCATGCCATCATATCCAACGTGTTTGTTGTAAAGGACGCAGAAAAACTGTTGTATTTGCCTGTAAGGGCATACGTAATTTTTCTTGCAAAATTGACGGTTGCATATTTGAACGAGTTGATAACCACCGCGGTTACGGTGTTGGTGGTGTTGTTGCCTTTTGGTATGGGCGCGAGTGCCGGCGTCGGATATTACTTTATGTTGATGGTATCCGTAGTTCTTATCCCCATGCTTCCGATGTTGCTGAGTACTTTGATAGCTATGCCGATAGCCGCGTTGGTAAATTTGTTCGGCAAAAACAGCTATACAAAAACCGTGCTGCGTATTTTGTTGTACGTTGCGATAATGGCTGTGTATATGTACGGAATGTATCGTCTGGGCTTTTTGACGGGTTCGGAAAACGGCAGCGCTCTCGATAATACCGAAGAATATGTTCAATACATGCTTGGCGATTTTACGGATAAACTAAATGGAGCTATGCCGTACTTTCATCCCGATTATATGTTGATGAACAGTATGCTGGCGCCTACGTTTACAACGTTTTTGTTGAGCTTTTTGGCTGCCTTAGGTGAAAATGTCGCTCTTCTTGCTTTGGTCTTTGCGGTATCGTTACCGTTTTACCGCAGAATGCTTACGCTCTCGATAGAGGAGGGAAGCTCGCGTCACAAAAAGGGAAAAGAAAATTTCGACACGAAAAATATCGGCACGATAAGACAGTTTATGCTGACCGATATTAAAAAAACGGCACGAGACTCGCAACTCGGGTTTCAATCCTTTGCGGGAATAATTATGATGCCGCTCATAGTAGTGGTATTATACTTCTTTGTGGGAATCGCAGACGATGGTGATTCATCCTTGTTGCAGTTAATTACTATTTCAACGCGTTACCAAGTCATAGCGCCTCTGGTTATATTGGCGTATATGACATTTATCGGATCGAGTACCAACATTTTGGGACTTTATCCCATTTCGAGGGAGAATAGGGCGATTTATATCCTTAAAAGTCTGCCCGTTTCGTTTAACAAAATTCTGCTTGCAAAGGTTCTGCTTGCAACTGCGGTCATGGCGGCATGCGACTTTATCACATGCTTGCTTATTGTCTTTCTATTCGAAATAGAGTGGTACTTAGGCTTGGCGATGTTTGCGACAATGGTATTTTTGGGATTTGGATCAATGTGTATTACGACGCTTCTGGACCTGAAAGAACCTCGTCTTGGTTGGGACAACTTTAATCAAGGATTAAAAGGTGTCAAAAACAGTTGGATAGCAATGCTTATATCGTTTTTGACGGTCGTTACCATTGCCGCGATTTCGGTGCCTTTCATAATTTTGTTTGTCGCATTTGACAAATGGTATATTATGTTGTTGATGTGGTTGCTTATTTTGGGTATTGCGGCGGGATATTCTGTCGTAGGATACAAAATAATGACTGCCAAGGCGACTAAATATTTTGAGCGTATAGAGGTATAAACCGACTTAATAAACTGTTTCATTGCAAGCGAAAGAACCGTTAATTGCATTTACAAAGAACGAACAACAATGCGGTATCCGCGTTGAGGAGATAGAAAAGTAAAAGGTGTGCAACATAAAACGTTTTGCCTTGATAAACGCATCGACGGCTTGGATATTACGACATCGCGTCGTTTCAATAACGGTATTCGGCGGCAAGATCAAACAGACAAAGCTCCGGCGGTTTACCGAATGTTTAGGACGAGAACAAACGGTATTTAACAAAAAAAAACATTCAGAGGAGAAATATAAATCATGAAAAACGTACTTGACGTGCTGAAAGAGCGCGGATATATCAAGCAAACGGTATTCGAAGATGAACTTTACGAATTGTTGGGCAAGGAGAAAGTTACTTTTTATACCGGCTACGATCCCACGGCAGACAGCCTTACAGCGGGGCATTTTGTAACGCTCATGGCTATGGCGCACATGCAACGTGCGGGTCACACTCCGATAATTTTGATAGGCGGCGGTACGGCAATGGTAGGAGACCCTTCGGGGCGCACCGATATGCGTACAATGATGAGCAAGGAAACCATTATGCACAACGTAGAGTGTTTCAAAAAGCAAATGAGTCGTTTTATCGATGTTGACAAGGCGATATTTGTCAACAATGCGGATTGGCTGTGGAATCTCAACTATATCGATTTCTTACGTGAAATCGGCACGTGTTTTTCGGTGAATCAAATGCTTACCGCCGAGTGTTTCAAACAACGTTTGGAGCGCGGATTGAGCTTTTTGGAATTTAACTATATGCTTATGCAAGGATACGACTTTCTTGTACTCAACCGCAAATACAACTGCGTTTTGCAAACGGGCGGAGACGATCAGTGGAGTAATATGTTGGCGGGCGCCGATCTTATACGCCGCAAGGAAGGAAAAAAAGCGTACGCGCTCACTTATGCGTTGCTAACCACGTCCGACGGCAAAAAAATGGGCAAGACCGCAAAGGGAGCGGTGTGGTTGGACGCAAACAAAACAAGCCCGTACGACTTTTTCCAATATTGGCGCAACGTCGAGGACGACAGAGTGGAAACATGTCTGAAACTGCTTACGTTTTTGGATTTGGACGAAATAAAAGAGTTGACTGCACACAAGGACGAGCGCATGAACGCCGCCAAGGAACGTCTTGCATACGAAGTTACAGCTATCGTACACGGCAAAGAGGTCGCCGACGAAGTGCTAAAACAAGTAAAGGCGTCTTTCAGCGACGATGTAGACAATATGCCCGTTGTGGAAATCAGTGAACCGGGCAATATAATAGACATATTGGTGAAATGCGGTCAATGCAAATCAAACGGTGAGGCAAGACGCCTTGTAGAGGGCGGAGGTGTATCCGTTAACGACGAAAAAATAGCATTGCCCGCTTGGACGTTGCCGCAATCTATCATAGCAAAGGGAGAATTTGTTCTTCACAAAGGCAAGAAAGTACATTTGCGCGTCAAAATAAAACAATGAAAGAATACGTAACGATTGCGGATAAAGAAACTGTTACCGAAACTGTAATAGAAAAATCCAGATTTATAGCTGCCGCAATACAAGCAAATACGGTTGAGGACGCGATAGAGTTCGTGAATGCCAAGCGAAAAAATTTCTATGACGCCACACACAATTGTTACGCTTATATCATCGGTGACAAAGCCAAGTTCAGCGACGACGGGGAGCCGCAAGGTACCGCGGGCATGCCTATATACGAATGTATCCGACAAATGGGCTTGGATCATGTGTGCGTGGTTGTGACTCGTTATTTCGGCGGCATAAAGTTGGGCGCGGGCGGACTTGTTCGCGCGTACGGCGGCAGTGCGGCGGAAAGTCTTAAACTTGCCGAAAAAATGCAAATGACGGATTGTATTCGAGCCGAAGTCGTTATAGATTACGCTTTGCTTAAACCCGTTCGCAAAGCGTTGCTCTCTTTTGCAAAGGAAGAAGAGGTGTTTTATGAGGATAAGGTGCGTTTACTATATCTGTTTCCCACGCATTTATCAAATACTATTTGTGACATAGTAGCACAAAACACATTGGGAAAAGGGCAAATTCGAGTAAAAGAACAAGTTTTGGCGCATTTTTGATATATTTCTTGAAAATTTTCAGCCGTATAACGGAAACTTTCAAGATTCTATGAAATAGCGGTCTATATTTGAGGAAGCAATGTCGAAGATTTTGTTAAAAGGTGCAAATCTGCTTGCGCCGTTACCTGTGGTGATGGTGTCTGTGGGCGATACGGAAAAATCCAATATAATTACCGTCGCATGGACGGGCATTGTATGTAGCGCTCCTCCGCGTGTTTACGTTTCGATACGTCACGATCGTTACAGCTATGATTTGATCAAACGCCGCGGAGATTTCGTCATTAACGCGACGACGGACGGTTTGCTTGCCGCTTGCGATTGGTGCGGAATAAAGAGCGGCAGAGATTTTGACAAATTTGCGGAGACGGGATTGACTGCAATCACAGCAAATTTTGTATCCTCGCCGATGATTGCCGAAAGCCCGATAAACATAGAATGTCGTGTGTTCGACGTGATAAATTTGGGGTCTCACGATATGTTTCTTGCCGATGTTTTGGCGGTAAATGTGGATGAGCGTATTGTGGACGACAAAGGCGCAATCGATTATTCCAAGGCAAATTTGGTTTGCTATCAGCATGGAGAGTACTATGCAACAGGCAAACATCTCGGTAGATTCGGATTTGCCGCACAAAAAAAGTACATCAAAAAATACGGCGTTGGAAAGGACGCAATGAGCGACAGTCCGCTTACCAAGCGCAAAAAATATTCTGACGGGAGAAAATCGTGAATTTACAAAATCTTAACGACGCACAACTCAAAGCCGTGACGGCTCCGCTTGCGCCTACGTTGGTATTGGCGGGCGCGGGCAGCGGAAAGACGCGCGTACTTACAAACAGAATACTGTATTTGGTTCAGGAATGTGGGGTGCGTCCGTCGGAAATACTTGCCATTACCTTTACCAATAAAGCAGCCAACGAAATGAAGCGCAGGTTGTACGACTTTGATTGCAATGCGCAATTTATGCATATATCCACGATTCACTCTTTTTGTGCAACGGTCTTGCGCAATGAGTACGCACAGCTTAAATTCGGGTCCAATTTCAGCATCTATGACGAGAGTGAAAAAAAGAGTGTGCTGAAACAAATAGTCAAAAGCATTTTCGATGACGGAAGTTCTCAAACCGTAGACGGATTTTCGGAAAGTATTTCCGATTTGAAAAATAACGCGCCCGATCTTTTGGAAGGAGATTTGGCGCAGTTGGCGCATACCGACGATTATTTGCAAGATCGTTTGGACAGACTTTCCGCAATAACCGCTTGCACAAACAATGACGAGTTAATCAAAGTTATAAACGAGTATTCCGCCAGAATGACGGAAAACAATGCAATGGATTTTGACGATTTGTTGTACTATGTACACAAATTATTCGGTATTCCCGAGATTTTGGACAAATATCGGGAGAAATTTCGTTATATTTTGATAGACGAGTTTCAAGACACCAACAAAGTTCAGTATGAAATTTTCAAAATGCTCGGTGAAAAGTACAAAAACATTTTTGTAGTGGGAGATGACGATCAATCCATTTACAGTTGGCGCGGTGCGGACTCATATAATTTGCAAAAATTCAAGAAGGATTTTCCCGATTGCAACATTTATATGTTGGAGCAAAACTATCGCTCCACCAAGCGAATACTCGAGGTCGCCAACGAATTGATTGCCAAAAATCCGGATCGATTTGAAAAAGTACTTTGGACCGACAACCCCGATGGATTGAAAGTACAACTTTTTTCCGCCTACAACGAATTGGACGAAGCATATTTCGTTGCGGAACAGATAAAAAATTTGCGTTATCTCAATCCAAACGGCAGATACAAGGATTTTGCGATTTTAATGCGCGTCAACGCGCTTTCGCGTAGTTTTGAGCAGCAGTTTCAGCAAAACCGAATTCCCTACAAAGTTTTCGGTGGCTTTAAATTTTTTGAGCGGAAAGAGATCAAAGACATCTTGTCTTATTTGCGTTTAATAAACAATCCCTTCGACAATGAAGCGTTTGTGCGCGCGTTGAACGTCCCACGCAAGCGCGGTATCGGTGATACGACGATCGCAAAATTGAAAAATCTTTCGGCAGAGTACGGATTGCCGATGATCGATGTGATTTCCGACGAACGCAATCTGGAAGTTTTAACTTCTTCTGCGCGAACCAAGTTGACGGATTTTTACAGATTGACGGAAGAGTTGACGGAACTTGCGCATAAAAACAATGTGTTGTCGTTTATACATACCATGCTCGAAACGCTGCAATTTCGAAAGGCATTGGAGGAAACGGGAGATGAGGACAGGGCGCTCAACATAGACGAATTCGAAGAATCCGTTGCGGAGTATCAGCAATTAAATCCGACAGCCACATTGGCGGATTATTTACAAACCGTCAGTCTGTCGCAAGATGCGGACGAAATGACGGACAGCGATTACGTAACGATAGCCACAATACACGCTGTAAAAGGATTGGAGTTTAAAACGGTGTTTATTGTGGGTTTGGAAGAAGGTTTGTTCCCAACATCGCGATCCACCTATGAAACAGACGGATTAAGAGAAGAACGGCGGCTCGTTTATGTTGCCGCCACACGTGCGGAAGAACGGCTGTATTTGACTCGGGCGCAGTCTCGTTTTATGTGGGGGCAGCGCAAAAACAATCCTGCGAGCAGATATTTCAACGAAGTTCAAAAGCTGTATCAGCCGAAACGGCGCGTATTGAGTGAGCGCGAGTTATCCGACGACGGAATTTTGGATAAACTAAACAGCAAAGAACCGATTGCCAAAATGCCGAGCACGGGCAAGTCCGATAAAGAAGCGTCGCAGTTCAAAGTGGGGCAGATAGTTCGGCACACAAGTTTCGGACAAGGAATAATTTTGCGTATCGAAAACGGCATTGCCGACGTGCTGTTTGATAATGCCGGGAAAAAATCGCTGAATATAAAATTTGCACCTATCACGGTGATAAAATAACGGAGAAACAACCATGACAATGCGTGAAATGGTCGATCAACTTAATAAATGGGCTTACGAGTATTATGTTTTGGACGCTCCGAGCGTTTCCGATACCCAATACGACGCGCTGTATGACAGGCTTGTATTGTTGGAAAAACAAACGGGCGAGGTTCTTCCGGACAGTCCGACGCATCGTGTAGGCGGCGCTCCGCTCAAAAATTTCGTACAGCACAACCATCTCAAACGTTTGTACAGCCTTGATAAAGTGCAAAGTTTCGGTGAACTTCACGATTGGGTGGATAAAGTGGAAAAAGCCGTCGGTAAGACGGAATTTACGGTTGAACTGAAATACGATGGTCTGACGATAAACGTAACATATCGCGACGGTAAATTCGCAGGCGCGGCGACGCGAGGCAATGGCGTAACCGGCGAAGACGTCACCGAACAGGTAAAAACAATTCGTTCCGTTCCCCTTACAATACCGTTTGACGGGGTTTGTGAATTGCAGGGCGAAGGAATTATGCGTCTGTCGGTATTGGATAAGTTCAATCGGACGCATCCTGCCGACGCTTTGAAAAATGCGCGAAATGCGGCGGCCGGGGCAATACGAAATCTCAATCCGAAAACTACCGCGGAACGCAATCTCGACGTGGTATTTTACAGCAACGGTTACGAAGAAGGAATGACGGCACGTTCCCAAACGGAATTGGTGGATTTCTTGAAGTCCTGCGGCATGCTTACCAATTTTGTGTTTGAAAAGGCGTACGGTTTTGAGGATATAAAAAAAATAATAGAAAAAATAGGTTTACAACGAAGCGACTACGATTTTTTGATCGACGGAGTTGTTGTCAAGGTTAACGATTTCGACAAACGCGAACAGCTCGGCTATACCGACAAATTCCCTCGTTGGGCGGTGGCATACAAATTCGATGCAGAACAGGTTACTACCGAACTATTGGATGTGGAATGGCAAGTTGGACGTACCGGCAAGCTCACTCCGATAGGCAAGCTGCGCGCAGTGGAGTTGTGCGGAGCTACAATTCAACGTGCCACTCTTAACAACTTCGGAGATATTACCCGCAAACGGCTGAAAAAGCGCGCTTTGGTATTTCTTCGTCGCAGTAACGACGTAATTCCGGAAGTATTGGGAGCTGCCGAAGAGGGCGGGGAAGAAATAGTCAAACCTGTTCGTTGTCCCGCATGCGGTTCCTTTTTGCAGGAAGTAGGCGCAAATCTATATTGCACCGATGCGGAACATTGTCGGCCGCAGATTGTGGCGCGTATCACTCATTATTGCTCAAAAAACGCTTGCGACATTGACGGTCTTTCCGACAAAACGATAGAGCTGTTGGTGGACAAGTTAAATGTACGCTCCGTAGCAGACTTATATGCGCTTACCGAAGCGGATTTGAGTTCGATCTTTGTACAGGGCGGAAAGGAATCCAAAAAAGCTCAAAATGTAATTCTTGCCATTGAAAAAAGCAAAAAAGTACAACTTGCACAATTCATTTATGCATTGGGATTGGACAATGTGGGTACTGTTACGGCAAGAGAGCTTGCTGCGCATTTCGGAAGTATAGACGCCTTATCCAAAGCCGCGGCTGAGCAGCTTGTGGTTATCGACGGAATAGGCGACGTTGTCGCGGAAGGTATAGTTCAATTTTTTACGGAAACTCAAAATCTCGAAATAATCGAACGACTCAAACAGATAGGTATAAATCCCGTATACAAGGAAAACAAGTCGGAAGGAGTTTTTGCGGGTAAAAAGGTGGTACTGACAGGCAGTCTTGTCAATTATACGCGCAGTCAGGCGGCAAAACTTATAGAAGATCGCGGTGGTGAAATCTCATCTTCGGTCAGCAAATCCGTTAATCTTGTCGTCGCCGGTGCGGAGGCGGGCAGCAAACTTGACAAGGCAAGGAATCTCGGAATAGAAGTGATAGACGAAGCTCGGTTTGTCAGCTTGTTGAATAGCTGAAAAAATGGAATTTGTAAATTTTATATAATATTTTTGTTGCGTAAAACGGGCGGCGAGGCACACGGACGACTTGTCAATCCGTTCGTCGCGGCAGATTTTTCAACGGAAAACAAACATCTTTATACAACAGTTTATCGGAGACAGTCGCTGCGAAAAGCACTTTTGGGTCATATAATCGACATTTGCCGCAAGGATTTTGCGGCATTTATTTAATTTATAAAGAAAAAAGATGTGCGACTGTTCGCTTATTATAATCCTGAAAAGCAATATAAATTTTAATATAAAATTTTACTATCAGATTTATACAATAACTTTATACAATAACATTTATTTTTGTTTATTATTTAATTGAAAAAAAAATAATGTTGTGTTACAATATAAAATTAGAAATAATGGAGTGAAATGCCATGAAAAGTATGACGGGATACGGCAAGGCCACCGTAACACGCGGGGATCGTGAATTGACGATAGAATTGAAAAGCGTAAATCATCGTTTTTTGGATATTTCCACAAAGATTCCGCGCGCTTTCGTGTCTTGCGAGGATGTTATTCGTAACGGACTTGCAAAAGGTTTGGCACGCGGACACGTAGACGTTTTTTTAAATTACTCCCTTGTGGGCGAATCGGACAAAACGGTCAACGTCGATTTGGCTTTGGCAAAGCAGTACGTAGAAGCGGCGCACAATTTGAGCGTCGCCTTTCCCGAGTTACATCACGATTTCAACATAAACGCTTTGATGCGCGCGAGTGATGTAATTATTATAGAGCAAGCGCAGGATGACGCAGACATTTTGCGGGAAATGGTAGCGGAAGTAATCGAAATGGCTGTAAACAACCTCAACGAAATGCGTGAAACGGAGGGGAACGCGTTACGCGAAAATTTGCTTGACAAGATAAATCGCGTTGAACAACTGCTTATGCGCGTAAAGGAATATGCTCCTCGGGTAGCGGAGGACTATCGCGAGAAATTGCGTTCGCGTATTTCGGAAGCTCTCGGCGACGTGCAGTTGGACGAAGCGAAGTTGGCAAACGAAATTTGTTTTTTTGCCGATAAATCTTGTATAGACGAAGAAATAACCCGTCTGTTCAGTCATATCGCTCACGCGCGCGAAATACTTTCCTCCAATGAACCCGTCGGCAGAAAATTGGATTTTTTGGTGCAGGAATTTAATCGTGAAACCAACACGATTTGTAGCAAGTCATCCTATCTCGAACTTACCGAGGTCGCATTGGAAATGAAAAACGAAATAGAAAAAATTCGTGAACAAGTACAAAATTTGGAATAAAATCCATTGGAGATAAGACAAAATTATGGAAGAAAAAAAACAAGGTAAACTAATTATTATTTCCGGTCCAAGCGGTGCCGGAAAGGGAACGATCTGTGCCGAATTGATGAAATTGATGCCCGATTTGGTATTATCCTGTTCGGTAACGACGCGTACACCCCGTCCCAACGAACGCAGAGATCGCAGCTATTTTTTCGTTTCGGAGGATACCTTCCTCGATATGGTACGCAAAAACGAACTGTTGGAATACGATCAGCATTTTGAGAATTACTACGGTACTCCCAAAAAATTTGTTGTCGATATGCTGAATTACGGCAAAGACGTAATACTTGAAATCGATGTCAAGGGCGCTTTGCAGGTCAAGCAAAATTATGAGGACAGCATATTGTTTTTCATCGAAGCGCCAAGCGAACAAGCCTTGTACGATCGTTTGAAAAAGCGCGGCTCGGAAAGCGAAGAAAAAATTCAAATTCGCATGGCTCGCAACAAGTTGGAGCTTGCTCAACGTTACAAATACGATTATTGTATCATGAACGACGACGTGGATAGGGCGGTAGCCGAAATCATAGAAATATTAAAAGAAAGGAGAATACAAAAATGATTACCAAACCTCCGATTGATGAATTGACTGAAAAAGCAGGTGACAAATACACGCTTTGCTGTATTGTGGCAAAACGCGCAAAGGAACTCAACAACAGTCCCGAACTGCCGCAAAATTTCAAACCGATCACTTATGCCGCAGGCGAATTTGACGACGGCATCACGGAAATAGCAAAGAAATAATGCAAAAATTACAAGGGAAAAACATTGTTATAGGAGTCTGCGGAGGTATTGCCGTTTACAAGGTATGCCAAGTTGTTCGATTGTTCAAAAAGCTTGGGGCTAACGTCGATGTGATTATGACAAAAAATGCGACGGAATTTGTCGCTCCGCTTACGTTCGAAACCCTTTCCAACCGCCCGGTTATCACGGATATGTTCAAACGCGGCGGTCATTGGGAAGTGGAGCACATTTCCCTTGCAAAAAAAGCGGATTTGTTTTTGGTTTGTCCCGCCACAGCAAATATTGTGGGCAAATTGTCCAACGGCATTGCCGACGATATGCTTTCCACGACGCTTATGGCAACCAAAGCGCCTATCGTGATATGTCCCGCGATGAACACCAGTATGTATCGAAGCAAGGCGTTCAATAGCAATTTGGAGACTTTGATTTCACGAGGAGTTCAAGTAGTACGCGGCGAAAGCGGTTTTTTGGCATGCGGCGATTCGGGCGACGGTCGTATGGCGGAGCCGGAAACAATCGTGGATTTTTGCGTTGGAGTGTTGTGTCCCGTATGGGATTTGGAAGGCAAAAGAGTACTTGTAACATGCGGTGCAACTATTGAAAAGCTGGATGACGTTAGGTATATTACCAATTTTTCCAGCGGCAAAATGGGCAGCGCGGTAGTAGAGGCGGCTTTGAATCGAGGAGCCGAAGTAACCGTTGTTTGCGGCAGACATACCGCGCCGATAGATGAACGCGCAAATGTTGTCGAAGTGGAAACTACCAAACAGATGTTTGACGTTACTTTATCCTATGCCGAACAACAGGATATTTTTGTTTTGGCAGGCGCTCCGTGCGATTACCGTCCGTCGAATTTTTCCGACAGCAAAATCAAGTCCGACAGTCTCACGGTCGAATTCGTAAAAAATCCTGATATAGCACAACGTTTAGGCGAAATCAAAGGCAACAGGTTTTTGTGTATTTTCTCTGCCGAAACGGACAACGGCATTGAAAATGCGCGGGCAAAACTTGTAAAAAAGAATGCGGATTTGGCTGTACTCAACGATGTAAAACACAATAACGTTTTCGGAAGCGATACCAACGTCGTGTCTTTTGTTACGGCGCTGAAAGTGACGGATTATCCCGAAATGAGCAAAAAAGACGTTGCGAATTTGATTTTGGACAAGGCAACAGGCAAATGATTTATTCGGTAATTGTTGATCTGTCCGCAAATGAAGTGGACCGAATATTCGACTATAAAGGCGAGGGCTACATTGTTGGCACTCGCGTTTTGGTCAACTTCGGAAACAGGCAAACAGAGGGATATATTATCGAGGAAAAACAAAATTCCGATTATGATCCGAATAAGCTGAAAGAAATAATACGTCCTCTCGAAGATTTCCCCGCAATTTCCTCCGAAATGCTTTCCCTCGGAAAATATATGCGAGACGAATATCACCTGCGTTGGGCGGATATTTTACGGCTGTTTATTCCAGCGGAGATGCGCGGCAGCAGGGTAAAATCCCTTTTCAAACAGCAAGTCAGATTGTCCGTTGACGACAGTCTTGATAAAATTTTGGATTCACTGAAACCCAATGCAACAATGCAGAGGGATTTGGTGACTTTTTTGTATCTGAACGGCGCGACGCTTGCGGAAACATTGAACTCGGAATTCGGCAGTTCGGCATTGCGCGCTCTCAAACAAAAAGGAATAGTGGAAACACAAGATATTGTGGTGCGGCGTACTCCGTATAAGAATATGGGTTCGGGGGTCAATCTGCGTCACACGCTTTTATCGAGTCAACAACGTGCTGTTGATACCGTTTTGTCGGACAGAACGGGCAAATACCTTCTGCACGGCGTAACAGGCAGCGGCAAGACGGAAGTTTATCTGACCGTCATAGAAAAGATTGTCGCCGAAGGAAAGACCTGTATTATGTTGGTGCCGGAAATTTCGCTCACTCCCGCAATGCTCAAACAGCTGCGCGATCGATTCGGCGATACCGTTGCGCTCATTCACAGCGGACTGTCCGCCGGTGAACGCTATGACGAATGGTTGCGTCTCAAAAACGGCGAAGCTCAAATTGCGATAGGCGCACGCAGCGCCGTATTTGCTCCTTTGACTAATATCGGCGCGATAATTATAGACGAGGAACACGACAGTAGTTATGTGTCCGATTTCAATCCGCGCTACAATACGGTAGATGTTGCCGAATTTCGTGCAAATCAAAGCGGCGCATTGTTGCTTTTGGGAAGCGCAACGCCGAGTATATGCAGTTACTACAACGCAAAATGCGGAAAATACAAACTCATCGAGATGCCCGAGAGAATAAACAAGCAGCCGCTTCCCAAAGTAGAAATCGTGGATATGCGTACGGAAACGCGCAAAGGCAACAAAGGAATTTTCAGTTCGGTTTTGCGCGATCGTCTGGAACAAACCTTGCGGGAAGGAAATCAGGCAATGCTTTTTCTCAACAGGCGCGGTTATTCTTCCTTTTTGATGTGTACTAAATGCGGATATGTGGCAAAATGTACGGACTGTGACGTTACGCTTACCGTTCATCGCGAGGACAACAGACTGAAATGTCACTATTGTGGCAAACCGTACTATATGTTGGATAAATGTCCCAATTGCAAATCCGACAGCTTTCGGCAGGGAAAGATCGGCACGCAGCAGGTGGTGGAACAGCTAAGCAAACTTTTCCCCGACGTTAAGGTACTGCGAATGGATGCCGACACGACGCAGACAAAAGAAAGTCACGGGAAAATTTTGGAGGCATTTCGAAAAGGCGAAGCGCAAATTCTTGTGGGTACTCAGATGATTGCCAAAGGGCATGATTTCCCCAAAGTTACGTTGGTTGGTATTCTCGACGGCGATCAAAGTTTATATCACCAGGACTATCTCGCAACGGAGCGTACGTTTCAGTTGATTACTCAGGTGGCGGGGCGCAGCGGCAGAGACAAAGACGTAGGTACCGTTGTACTGCAAACATATACGCCTACACACGACTGTTTGTTGCTCGCAGCCCGGCAGGATTACAAGAGTTTTTACGAAATGGAAATAAACATTCGACGTCCGTCGCATTTTCCGCCGTTTTCGGAAATCATACGGATACTTTATACGGGCGAAAAGGAGAAAGACTGTATCGACCAGCTTACGGAACAGTATGCGCAAATAATCGACTTGAAAACACGTTACGTTCAGGCGTTTTATTATCTGGACAAAATGCGATGTCCGTTAAAACGCGCGGAAAAAAAATTTCGGTTTCAGATATTGATAAAATTGTCCACTGACAGCGTAAAAGAAATTCTGCCGCAAATTTATTCGGTATGCGACGGAAAAAAACGCAACGGCGTTCAAATTTTTGTTGAACGCAATCCGCAAAATTTATCTTGAAAGGTGTATTATGGCAAAAAGAAACATTA
Organism: uncultured Clostridia bacterium; assembly: GCA_947601445.1. Lineage (GTDB taxonomy): Bacteria > Bacillota > Clostridia > Christensenellales > CAG-314 > Fimimonas. The sequence goes on from CANQGD010000001.1 coordinate 77,250, forward strand.
TAAAAATGGGCGATCCTCTTCTTCGCAAAATAAGCAAACCCGTCGAGGATTTCGACGGAAGATTGTCACAACTGTTGGATGATATGACGGAAACACTACACGCCGTAGGCGGTTTGGGATTGGCTGCTCCGCAGGTTGGAATACTCAAACGCGTTTGTATAGTGGAATACGACGAACAGTTGTACGAATTGGTAAATCCCGTATTGATCAAGAGTTCCGGCAAGTGCGTTGACAACGAGGGCTGTTTATCTGTTGTGGGATTCCGCGGACTTGTAGAACGCCCGCAAATTATAGATATAGAATACTTCGATCGTTACGGAAAAAAACACGCAAAACATGCGGAAGGGTATTTTGCGCGTGTGTTTTTGCATGAAATGGATCATTTGGACGGAATTTTGTTTTCCGACAAAATGATAAAAAAGATTATCGATGAGGATTAGCGGATAAAACATGTCAATGAAAGTTGTGTTTTTGGGAACACCCGATTTCGGAGTTCCCGCATTGAGCAGAATTATGCAATTGCACAAAGTCGTCGGAGTGGTGTGCCAACCGGATAAAGTAGGTGCGCGCGGTAAAATAGAGTTTTGTGCGATAAAAAAATTTGCGTTACAGCACAATTTGCCGCTGTTTCAATTTGAAAAAATCTCTCGCGACGGAGTGCAAACGCTCAAAGATATTGCTCCCGACATTATGGTTACGGCGGCTTACGGACAAATTTTATCGCAGGAAGTGATAGATATAGCTCCGCACGGAATTATCAATATTCACGGGTCTCTGTTGCCTCAACTGCGCGGCGCCGCTCCGATTCAATACGCGGTATTGTCAGGCTTGCAAAAAACGGGTATTACAATTTTGAATACCGTGCGCAAGGTGGATGCGGGAGAAATCATTTTGCAAAAACCGTTGGATATTTTACCTTACGAAACATGCGGCGAATTGTTCGCCAGGATGTCCGAACTCGGTGCGGATGCCGTAATACAAGCTCTTGAACTCATAGAGAACGGAAAAGCCGTCTATACCCCTCAATCGGAAGACGAAGCCACTTTTTGCAGCAAAATTACCGCCGAGCAGGAGCAAATTGATTGGAACAAGCCATGTCGCGAGGTTATCAATCTTGTACGCGCACTCAATCCGTCACCTGCCGCCTGGACAACGGCGGCGGGCAAACGAATCAAAATTTACGCGTTGCGTCCGAGCAGTCGCACATACGAAGGAAAAGCCGGCGAAGTGGTGTTTTGCGGTAAAAAATTTCTCACGGTAATGTGCGCCGACGGAGCTGTGGACATTGTGGAATTGCAAGCGGAAAATTCCAAGCGGATGGATGCGGCAAGTTTTTTGAACGGTCACACGATACCGGTCGGCACATTTTTGGGTGAGCAATGAACGACGCGTTTCTGAAAAGCTATCAAACGTTACGCGAAGTGTACGTAAACGGCGCGTTTTCTTCCATTGCGCTCAACAAAACGCTTTACAATTGTAAAAATCGAGACAGGGCTTTGATTACAAAACTTGTTTACGGCGTTTTGGACAACGATATACGTTTAAGCTATATTATCTCCAAATATGTGCGCAAATTTCCCAAAGGCGACGCATTGCTTTTTCTGAAAATCGGCGTATATTGTTTAACCGATTTGTCTTTGCCCGTTTACGCCGTTGTAAACGATGTTGCGGAGCTGTCCAAACTATCGGGAGACAGGCATATCGTCGGATTTGTGAACGCTACATTGAAAGCCGTTTCCCAAAATGCAAAGCAGCCGGTAGAATATCCGACAGATCCCGACGAGTATCTTTCCGTCAGATATTCCTATCCCGTTTGGGCAGTTAAAAAGTTGGTAAAGGATTACGGCAGGGATACGGCTGCGGCAATAGTGTCTCACAGCGCGGAAAATAAAGCCGTTGCAAGATTTGTTTATCCGACCACTGCGGAACAGATTCTTCAACGATACGGGATTCATGCGGAAAACACCTGTTTCGATGACGCCTATTTTGTTAAAGGCAGCTTGCCGAGCGATAGTGCCGATTGTACTTTTCAAAGCTTATCCTCGATTGCCATTGCACGTATATGCGCACGGAGCACTCCGCAAAGCGGAACTTTTTTGGATTGTTGCGCGGCGCCGGGAGGCAAATCGGTGTATGTCAAACAGCTTAAACCGGATTTGCAAGTTACGTCCTGCGATATTCATCCGCATCGCGTTGCGCTTATTGAAAGTTACGCACATCGTATGAAGGTTGAAATCGAAACCGTTTGCCGAGATATGTCGGTTTTTTATGCAGAATGGCAGCGTTCTTTCGATACCGTACTATGCGACGTCCCATGCAGCGGTTTCGGCGTATTGGACAACCGTCCCGACATTAAACTTTTCAGAGAAAACAAGGATATATCCGAGTTGATGAAGCTGCAATATTCGATATTGAACAATTGCGCCGAGTATGTAAAGGTTGGAGGAAACCTGATTTATTCGACGTGTACGATTTTCGACAACGAAAACGGTCAAAATGTACGTAAATTTTTGAAAGAACATCCCGACTTTACTTACGGAGAGATTTTACTCCCCGAAATTTCTTCGGCTGACCGCCGAGGATTTTATCAATTTTTACCGCACAAAGAGGGCATGCAGGGCTTTTTTGTAGCGGTTCTCAAAAAAATCCGATGATACTTTTGCAAGATATGTCTCAAACGGAGTTATCCGATTTTCTCACCGCCGAATTTAATGTCAAGCCATTCGTTGCTAAGCAAATTTTCGATTGGTTGCTTAAAGGCGCGGACTTTGATTCAATGACAAATATATCCAAAAGTCTGCGAGAACAACTGAAACATGACTGTGTGGCGGTTTCTGCTAAAATTGTCCGTACGCTCACTTCGCAAATTGACGGCACGCAAAAATTTCTTTTTGAACTGTTTGACGGCAATGTCGTCGAGGGTGTGTTGATGAGTTACAAATACGGAAACACTCTGTGCGTTTCCACTCAAGTGGGATGTCGGATGGGGTGCAAATTTTGTGCAAGCACGCTAAACGGTTTGGTGCGAAATTTATCTGCTGGCGAGATACTTTCTCAGGTGCTTTCGGTAAATGCCTTGGGAAACAGCCGTGAACGCTTTGTAAACAACATCGTACTGATGGGCAGCGGGGAACCTTTGGACAATTTTGACAACGTAATAAAATTTTTGCGTCTTGTTTCCGACAGTCGGGGAATAAACATTTCTTTGAGAAATATTTCTCTTTCCACGTGTGGTTTGGCGCCTAAAATTCGGGAATTGGCAGATATGGGTTTGCCGATAAATTTGACGCTCAGTCTGCACAACCCCGACAATGAGGAACGCAAACAAATAATGCCTGTTTCAAACGCATATTCCGTAGAAGAGTCCGTTGCGGCATGCAGGTACTTTTTTGAAAAAACAGGCAGAAGGATATATGTGGAATACACGCTTATCGACAGTCAGAACGATAGTTACGCTCACGCGCTCAAATTAGCTTCATTACTGAAAGGAATGTCGGTTCATGTCAACGTTATAGCGCTCAATCCGGTAAAAGAAACAAGGCTTAAAAGCACGAGCGAAAGGGTTGTCAAACAATTTTTGCTATATCTGGACAAGCTCGGAGTTTCCGCTACTCGCCGACGTACAATAGGTCAGGATATAGAGGGTGCTTGCGGACAACTTAGGCGTCGTTATTTGGAGAATAAAAATGGCTTTTGACAAAGGCATAGTAGTTAAATCCGTCGGTGGCGTATTCACCGTGTTGTCCGGGGAACAAAAATATGTGTGTTATGCTCCCAAAAAATTGCGGTATAACGATTTTGACGTGTTAGTGGGGGATAGGGTTGTTTTTGAAAGGCTCAAACACGGCAAGGGAGTTGTTGTCGAAGTGGAAGCCCGCCACAACAAACTCACAAGACCGGAAATAGCCAACGTGGACGTTTGTTTCATAGTATTGGCAAGTCAGCCGCAGCCGGATTTTTATCTTTGCGACAAGATACTTATAAACTGTTTTCAGGAGCATATCGAACCGATAATTGTGATCAATAAGTCCGATTTGCCTTGCAGTATTTCCGACAAAGTCTATGCGGATTACAACGGAATAGCGGATATTGTGTGCGTTTCCGCAATCGATGACAGCGCTAAAATATTGTACGGTTATCTCAAAGGAAGCAAGGTGGCTTGTTTTGCGGGACAGTCGGCGGTGGGCAAAACTTCGCTCCTAAATACGTTGCTTCCGGGTTTACAAGCGCAAACGGGCAATATCTCGGAAAAATCCGGCAGAGGAGTACACACGACGCGCCACAGTTCGTTGTACAAAACGGAAGAAGGATTTTTAGTGGATACTTGCGGTTTTTCACTGTGCGAACTGAAAAATATACGTTCCGACGAATTGAGATTATATCTGGATGACTTTGTCACTGTGGCGCATGATTGCAAATATGCTTCCTGCACACACACGGCAGAGCCAGAATGTGCGGTAAAAGCGGCAGTTGAGTGCGGTAAACTCAGCAAATCGCGTTATGAGCGATACATAGAGGAATGCAACGAATTGAAGCAAGCGGAAAAAAATCAGTATTGACTAAGTCGTTCTGAAAATTTATAATATAATCACGAAAAAGAGGTAGTTATGAAGAAGATTTACATAAGTCCGTCCATTTTGTCAGCAGATTTTGCCAGACTCGACCAAGAATGCAAATCATTGCAGGAGTGCGGCGCGGATTGGATTCATTGCGATGTTATGGACGGTAACTTTGTGCCCAATTTAACATTCGGTATGCCTGTAATTGCAAGTATTCGCCGCTATACCGAATTACCTTTGGACGTGCATTTGATGATAGACAAACCCGAGCGTTACGTGGAACAATTCGCACGTGCGGGCGCGGATATTATAACGTTTCACGTTGAGGCGACGCAAAACGTATCTCAAACGCTGAGGCTCATCCGTTCTATGGGTAAAAAGGCGGGCTTGTCTGTAAAACCCAATACGCCTATTGGCACATTAACGGCTTATCGCGGGCTGTTTGATATGGTTCTTATTATGTCTGTCGAACCCGGATTCGGCGGACAAACATTCATTCCCGAATCGACGGAAAAAATCCTTCGTGCCAAACAGTTATTTCCCGATGTGACCGTGGAGGTTGACGGAGGTATAAATATTGAAACTTCCCGACAAGTTATTGACGCGGGAGTGGACGTTATTGTGGCGGGCAGCGCAATAATGAATGCTCCCGATCGTAAAGTCGCCATCGATCGTATTCGCAAAGGCAGATAGGGCACATCGAAATTAAACAAATTCGTTGAATAAAAATTTCCCGTTTTGAGTTTTGACGTCTTAAAAACGTAAAGAATATTCCTATATTCAATGTATTTTTCACGCAAAGCGAGCGGTGGATGCAGCTGCTTTATTTCAAAATCGTGCAACAATATTTTCAATTGATTTCAATGCGGGTTTTAATACAATTCGGCGACACGGTAAAATCCGTATTGAACCGATTTTTGTAGTTTAACGCAAGTGGAATATTTTATAAATTTTCTTTGGTATAATACATAAATAAATTATATAGTTCTTTGAGAAATTTTAATCGCTTTATTTTTGCGGTAAAGCGTAACCGCACGTATTTCTTTTGCATATAATGGTACCAAACAAGGGGGAAAGATGAAAAACAAGATTTTTTGTTTCAAAGTGCCCAGCTTTTTGGGCTGTGTACTGCGTATACTGTTGGGCAAAACCGTTGTGGGGAAAAAGTAATGTTTGGCAAAAAAAACAAGTCCTGTCGGATGGACTTGTTTTGCTATTTGTCATCGTTGTTTGACTTGTTGTTTTCGTACAATTCATTTACGTTTACGGCCTGCGTTCGCGTTGACAGTATTGTCAGCATTTCATCGCGGTATTGTGTGGCAATTTCAAAAACTTTATTTGTGCCTGTAAGGCGAAACCGAAAGAAATTCGTATCTTTGATCGGTTCATATTCGAAAGCCGATATATCTTGCAACGCTAACTTTTTCTTGTGAAAAAACAAATTTACGATAACTTCTTTTTCCGTCACCGTCAAGCGAAAGCTCATGCTTTTCCACAATTGCCAGGTAATGCTTTCGATAAACAGCCAACAAAAAATCAATGTCAGTTTTATTGCCAAATGCCACTGCATTTTGCCGGAAAAATACAACAATATGCCGAATCCCGCGGTGAAAAGCAGCGAGCTTACTATTAGAGCTATAACTTTTTGTTTTGCGTTCGGAACATCGTCTGCCAACAATGCCGGAATTATCGGTTTTTCTGGTTTATTATCCATTTTATTTCTCCCGTGCAGTCTTTTTTGAACTTCTTAAAGGTGACTCGGACGTTTTGAGCCAACCCCATTTTTTCCACAGCTTTTCGGTTTGTGCAAACAGTAGTGGGTAAACGCCTATTGCAACAAAAGTAACAACAGAGTATCTGGCAGTACGGAAGATGCGCTCGAACCATACATTGGATTCATAGTTTGGATAGATTGCGCCCACAACGGCCTTGATTGCCTCGTTCAAGCCCAAAAACAGCGCTCCGCCAGCAACAACTCGCAGTATCAAACGCCACCAAATCTTAGTGTTTTGGAATTTTATAACTTTTTTCTCCAAAACTGTGCCGCAAGTGAACCCTACCAAGAGACCGTATGCGGTAAAAAAATCTTCGGTGGTGCAATAGAAAAATCCCGCAAAACCAACGGCTAACAATCCAATGTAAATCCATTGTTTATTGTTTATTTTGACAAATAGCAGGTTTACCAAAACAACAGTGACTGTGCCCAGCAACAAACCGCAGATGACATCGGACGGATAATGTGCGCCGAGATATGTTCGCGAAAGAGCGATCAACAACGGTAATACGACGGCAATGGCGATCAGCCATTTGAAACGTTTTTCGCGATATGCGACTGCCGTTCCGAAATACGTGGCGGAGGCGTTGGTTGAGTGTCCCGACGGGAAAGAATATCCGTCAACATCGCGGAAATTTTGTATCAAATGATTTGCGTCAAACGGACGTGTGCGGCAGACAATATTTTTTATCATAGGGTTGACAACTGTTGCCGCAATCATTGTAAAGCCTATTTGCTCGCCTTTGTGTTTGTCAAATCCCCAGTATACCAGTCCTACGATGGCAACAAGTACTGTTTCCTCACCGAGCATTGATATGAAGTTCATCAGATAGTACAAAAAACTTCCTTCGCCCGCAAGACTCTGAAAACGCAGTATAAATTCGTTTTCTCCCGCTAAGTACCAGGTATGACCAATGGTTGCAGATAAAAAGTTTAACATTTTTATTTCCTTAATAAATTGGTTCGCTCGCAAGCGATAGATCGGATTTTTCGGTCGATTCTATCGAGTTGGCGGTAATTCTATTTTATCACATTATTGCCCGCATTGCAATGGACCGTTAAAGTATACAACGTAAAAAAACAGCCTCACAAAGTGAGGCTCTGCAAAATCGAATTAGTGTTGCTCTTTGTTTGCTGTTCTGATGCAGCGGGTGCAAACGTATTCGGTGGACTCTTTTCCGTCGATTTCCACTTTTACTTTTTGCAAATTGGCACTGTAAGTTTTGGGCGTCCTTCTGTTGGAGTGGGAAACCTTGTTACCGGACATTTTGCCTTTACCGCAAATAGCGCATACCTTAGACATATCTACACCTCCGTGGGTTTATGCTTGTGTTTAATTCACGCTTTAATATGATAGCATTTTTACGTCGGTTTGGCAAGCAAAAAAGCCACTTTTTTTCAATTTGATGTGTACAAATAATGGAAATACGTATTTCAAGTAGCAAATGTGACAAAATTAGTCACTAAACACTTGTGAAATCATGCTTTTTGTAGTAAAATAATATTACCTATATATTGGAGGAATGTCGAATGGCATTACGCACAAGAAATTCGTACGGTATTATTACCGTATCCGACGACGTCATAGCTTCACTTGCCGGGCACCTTGCAACAGAGTGCTACGGTGTGGTGGAAATTGTGCCTTTTGGTTTCTCCGATTCCTTTACCGACTTGTTCAAACGCAATGGAAAAAGTCGCGGAGTTAGAGTGTCAACAAGAGGTGACAGAATTTTCGTTGACCTTTATGTGAAAATTAAATACGGGCTGCCCGTCTCCGCCGTTTCATCAAGTTTGAAAAATACCGTTAAGTACGGTTTGGAACGTTTTACGGGAATGATTGTTGATTCAATAGACGTGCATGTAGTAGGCGTCAAACTGTAAAACAAACTATTTTACGAAATCGCGAGGATAATATTTAATATGGCAGCAGCTCATACGATAAAAACTCACATAACTCCATCCGTAATGAAGCGTATGTTTATCGCAGGAGGAAAAATGTTGGAGGTCAACAAGGCTCAGGTTGATGCGCTGAACGTTTTCCCCGTTCCGGATGGCGACACGGGAACAAACATGTCACTTACCATGATGTCCGCCGTAAAAGAAATAAATCAGATAAACAGTACATCTATGTCCGAACTTGCCGAAAAACTCTCCAAGGGAGCGCTTCGCGGAGCGCGAGGAAATTCGGGCGTGATATTGTCTCAAATTTTGAAAGGTTTCAGCAACATAATTGCGCAAAATGACGAGTGCGACGCTCGAACTTTTGCAAAAGGACTGAGAGAAGGAGCGGAGCTTGCTTACCGTGCCGTTTCCAAACCGAAAGAAGGCACGATTCTGACGGTTGTCAGAGCTATGGCGGAAGAGGCGATAGATACCGCCAAGCGTAACAACGATATATCCAAATTGATGAACGCCGTTCTCGAAAAGGGCGAAGAAACATTGGCAAAAACACCGGATATGTTGGACGTTTTAAAACGTGCCGGCGTGGTGGACAGCGGCGGATACGGACTCATTACATTGTTTAAGGGACTGATAATGGGTTACCTCGATCAAGAAATAACAGGCGCCGAGGAATATGCCGCTCCGGAAAGCAACAACAAACCCGTCAGTATCGATTCCGCTTTTCCCGATGACAGCGAATTGGTGGTGGATTATGAGTCCTTGGGAGAATTGGACTTTGGATATTGCACCGAATTTTTTATTACCAATATTAAAAAACGCACTACAATAACGGATATTGATAAGCTGAGAGACTATCTTAACGAGATAGGAAATTCTGTGATTTGTATAGGTGATCTCAATCTTATCAAGGTACACGTACATACCAACAACCCGGGAAAAGCGCTTACGAAAGCGTTGACATTGGGCGAATTGGACAAAGTAAAGATAGAAAATATGATGGAGCAAAACAGACAGTTGCGCGCTCGTTATGAGGCGGAACGTAAGCAAATCGGTTTGCTTGCCGTTTGCTCCGGTGACGGTTTTACGGCGATATTCAAAGATTTGCTTGTCGATCAGGTAATAGAAGGCGGTCAAACAATGAATCCGTCTGCCGAGGATATAGCCTCCGCCGCACGCAAAATCAATGCGGAAAATATTATCATTCTCCCCAACAATAAAAACATTATTTTATCGGCGGAACAATCGAGAACATTGGTGCAAAATCGAAACATCTTTGTGTTGCAGACCAAAGATATTCCGCAGGGACTTGCGGCTGTACTCAATTTCAGCCCGGACGTGAGTCTTTCGGAAAATTTGGAAAATATGAACTCGGCATTTTCCGGTATAGACGCAGGACAAGTTACTTATGCCGTCCGCGATACCGTAATTGACAAATTCAAGATAAAGAAAGGCGATTTCATCGGTCTTGACAAAGGCAATATTGTTACCAGCGGCAAAGATGTGGAGAGCGTTACAACCAAACTGATAGAGGGTATGTTGACGGAAGAAAAAGAAGTGGTGACTTTGTATTACGGGCAGGATGTGACGGAAGAACAAGCCGAGGCTTTTTGCGAGAAATTGCAAAACCAACATCCCGATATAGAATTTATTCTCCATTACGGCGGTCAACCTTTGTACTACTACGTGTTAAGCGTAGAATAACGATATTTGTATTTTCAAAAAAGCTCAACATTCAATTGAGCTTTTTTTGTTGGCATATTTTACAAAAATAGGGGAAATTATTTTTTATAAAGTTAATTTTTTGTAATAATTACTTTGAATTATTTCTGTTTTTTTGCAAAAACAGAATACTATGTGCGTCATAGTATATAAAATTATGCTTATTTGGAATGTTTTGGCGATTTGCTTTTAGTCTCTGTCAGCAGGTAACTTTCATCTAACAGTTGATACAGCAGTTCTTTTTCAACTGTACCGTCCAACAAAACGCCGATCCAATGTGTTTTGTTAAGGTGGTAGCAAGGAAGAAAACCCGGTTGTTGCAGTAGTATTTCTCTGCCAAACGGATCGCATTTTATGTCCAATATATCTATTATGCCTTCGCCGTTCAGCCCCAATTTTTTTCGCGAAACATCCATTATAATGCCGTACCATTTTCTGTTATCCGTTCGATGCAGCACTGCGTAGTTTGGATCGCTTGCCCACAGATACTCGGGCTGCGTTCCGTATTGGTCAGCCACGTATTCAAATATATCAAATCTTGTTGCGCCTTTCATTTTTTCTCCCGATAAAATTGTACTACAATTATTTATCAAAAGCAATTCAATTTATTGTTAAGTTTTTAATTGTTGCGATTTTTGTCAGGCAATTTTTTTTCATTCGGTAAAGCCGGTTTAGATATTGCAAATAAATTTAAAAATTGATTTTTACAAAACTATCGCAGGGTCAATCGCATAATATCAAATATTGCGATGGCGGTGTAATTTTCTTACATTTTGTTTATGCTTTTCCTACCGCTGTGCCGTAGCATGCGAACTCTTAAAGGTGCATACGGGCAGTTATTTTTACACTCGAAAATATTGAATAGAATTTTAATTTTCATTAAGCAAATTTGGCATTGTAAATCGAGTTTTGCGAAGGAGTAAATTTCACTTAAAATAAATCGCCGATTTACGAATTTAATTTAATCAGCGTGGTTACTATTGTGATTACAATAATAGCCAGCAACACGATTCTCGCAATTATGTATGGCAAAATTACTTTGCGTGCAGACAATCTTTTATCGCGCGGTTTGGCAAGCAATGCAAATACAAAGTATCCGACAACTCCCGCGACGGTTCCGATCACAAAATATGTGTTATTTAAAAAGAATGTCAACAAAGTAAACAGTACGGTAATTGCCAAAAATACAATTGCTACAAAGTACAGACTTTTGGCGCGTTTATTCTCCAAATGATGTTGAGTCTTTATATCTTCGTCCGATACAAGTTCATCTATGCTGACGTGGAATAAATCCGCGATTAATTTCAGACTATCGATACCCGGCAAGCCTTTGTCTGTTTCCCATTTGGAAACGGCGGTGCGCGTAACAAACAATTTTTCCGCAAGCGTTTCTTGCGTCATGTTGTTGTCTTTACGTAAATTTTTGATTTTCTCTCCGAATTTCATATTTTTCTCCTTTTTTTGAAAATATTATAGCATTGCCCGTTGCAAAAGTCACGACACTATCCGTCACACTGCAATTTCGGACTGTTAGCCATGGTGTGTTTTTTAGTTTCATCAACAAAATATCGCCCTGTTTCCCATAAAATTTTCGAGCAATCCGTCAAATTTTACACGTACAGTGAAATGTCAATCAGTTGAAGTAAAAATGCCTTAGTTACGGCTTTTATACTTTTACTAAGCCTATCGGTGGATATGAATTTTGTCCCGTTTGTTTTTGGAAAGGACTCATTTCAATCGAAAAACTCAAATTCGGAAGGTTGGACAAGCGGAGTTTCTTTGAATCGTGCAAGAAAAAATCACAAAAAATTCGGTGCGTTCGTTTGAACTTGATTGGATTATGATTTTATGCTATAATAATTTATAATGATAAAAACATCAAAAAAGAGAGATATTTGGATTTGGAGCATATTTGTATTTTGTGGATTGCTTCTTTTCGCAAACGGCATATTCGGCGTCGTTCGTATCGCGGACTTTGACAGCGGGTTTTGGGCGTACGTATTTTTATCGGCTTGCGCCGTTTTCTCTTGCTATTTTGCCGATACAAAAAAATCGGGATACTTGATTTATTCCGTAGCCGCTGTTTTGCAATCGCTGCTGATTACCGATTTTTATTTTGAAAACGTCATTATACGATCGAGCATTTGCGCACTTTCGATTGGATTATCGATATTTTTGTTTATAAAATACAGAAACGCGAAGGCGACAAAAATCGTTGAAAGAAAACGGCTGACAGAGCCTGTTTTTTCGCAGATCAACAAATTCAACCTTTTTGCAATTATGATATGTACCGTTGGGCTTTTGGCGTTGCTGTTTGGCATTTCCGAAAATGCGGTATTCAGAATCGCGGTCGTATTTGGCATTTGTTTTATTTCTTTAACGTTTATTTATATAAAACAATGTTACAAAAGAACCGCTTTCGGTCGAAACCCGAATATAAGGGAGTATATATTTGTGGCATTTTGGTTGATTGCTACGCTTGTCAATGCGATAATTTTACGAGATACTCGGCAAAATTTGGGATATGCAGCGCTTATAATCATCGTCATTATGACAGATTATTTTATATTTGACAGACCGCTTATTATAGAGAAATTGATTAGTCTTTCGGCACAATGCATAGAGGAAGTTTCTTAATTTGCAAATCGTATGGCAAAATATAAAATCTCTCGGATGAATTCTCCGAAAGTCTTTCCAATCGTTTGAAGGCACAATTTTGAAATTTTGTTTTTTCTTTATGAAAAGCGCGCCTTATCTTTTTTCGTTTTAGTCAAGCACTCGCCCAAAGTCGTCACTTGGTTTTTTGCGCTCGTTCAAGCTTGATTTATCCTGTGCTTATGGTATAATTAGGTAAGAAGTATTTAGCGGAGTAATAAGATGAAAAAAATCTTGGCAATTTTTTTAATAGTCGCGTCAATGACATTATTTACTGCTTGCGGTGTAATAAAACACTTTGATGATTGGTGTAAAATCACCAACGATGGATTTGAATATTATTATAATGAATACTCAGATAAGGGCGCGTATATTCTTAAAATACCCGATGTCGAAGAACTTGTCATTCCCGAGTATATTGATGGGAAAAAGGTCGTGGAATTGGGACACATGGATATGGGGATAGGATATAAAAATGATTACATAATTACAGGAACGAATACAAAAACATTAACCGTTCAGCACGAATTTGATATTCGCAATAATTATGGAATTGAGTTTTATGCAAATTTTCCCAACTTGACGGACCTCATCTTTGTAGACTTCTTATATTGCAACCTGTCGTGTACGGAAAACGATTTGACTGTTCCGTATTATATTGGAAATCCCAACTACGCTATACCAAACGTAGAGTTAAGAAAATCCGAGCGCGAATACAGTTTGGATAATTTTATTCCAAAGGTTATCGTCATACCCGAATATGTAAAAGTGATTGAAACGGACGTTTTTGCAGGCTTGAATGGGGTTACTATAAAAACATCATACGAAACTGCGCCCGAAGGTTGGCAAGACGGTTGGAACGGCAACTGTATCGTTGAATGGGGCGTTGAAATATAAAAAATGCGGAAAACAAAGAAAGCAAGGGCGGTTTATCCTTGCTTTTTGTATAAAAAAACCGACCCAACTAGGTCGGTGGTGGTGCCCGCAATCGGACTCGAACCGATATGGTATCGCTACCGAGGGATTTTAAGTCCCTTGCGTCTGCCTATTTCGCCATGCGGGCAAAGTGAAAAGCGTAACTGCGAAGCCGATAGGCTTCGCAGTTGTGTTTGGAGGCACCACCCAGACTCGGACTGGGGGTGGAGCTTTTGCAGAGCTCTGCCTTACCACTTGGCTATGGTGCCGTCAACCTTTATTATTTTATCAAACAAATAAAAAAAAATCAACCCTTTCAACGTAATTTATCTGATATTATTGCATCAATTGATTTGTTCGGTGCTATGTGGTATACTAAATATATTCCGATCGATGGAGTAGGCTATGAATTTCTTCAAAAAAGCATATTGCCGTACGTTTCAATTTTTTTGCAGGTTATCTATTCCCCTGTTACCGTATCGTACTCCCGTATTGTTGGGCAATTACACTCAACTTGTCGGCACCGTCGTCAATGCGGGCAAACGTCGTGCGATGATCGTTACGGATGAAGGTTTATACAAACTCGGCATATGTTCTCGGTTGGAGTCGGCGCTGTGTGAGGGCGGCGTGCAATACGTTGTGTACAACGGTACCGTGGCAAACCCAACAACCGACAATGTAGCCGAGGCGGTACAAATGTATCGGAATGGTGATTGCGATTGTATTATAGCGATGGGAGGAGGCTCGTCTATCGATTGTGCCAAAGCAGCAGGGGCGCAAATCGTTCGGTCTGATAAAACTTTATCACAAATGAAAGGACTGTTGAAAGTCCGAAAAAAATTGCCGCTGTTCATAGCAATACCGACTACGGCAGGTACGGGAAGTGAAGTAACCGTTGCTGCCGTCATTACGGACAGCAAAACTCGGCATAAATACGCAATAAACGATTTTTCGCTTATACCGGATTTTGCGCTGCTGGATAGCGATTTAACATTGGATTTACCGCAAACGGTAACTGCGGCGACGGGTATGGACGCCTTGACGCATGCCATAGAAGCATTTATCGGCAATAGTACCACGCGGGAAACTCGCAAAAATGCGCTTTGGGCGACCAAATTGATATTTGACAATATTTTGACCGTTTATCAAAACGGTCACGATGACGTTGCGCGCGGCGAGATGCTTTATGCCTCATATTTGGCGGGTTTGGCGTTTACCAAAAGTTATGTGGGATACATACACGCTATTGCGCATGCGCTTGGGGGAAAATACAATTTGTCTCACGGATATGCCAATGCGGTGATACTTCCGCATGTACTGAAAAGGTACGGTAAATCCGTATACAAAAAATTGTGGAAAATGGGTCGTTACGTAGGGCTTTTTGATAAATCTCTTTCCAAAAGTGACGGGGCAAAACTGTTTATAGAAAGGATAGAGCAATTAAACGCAGCGATGAATATCGGAACAACAATCGATTGTATAACGCCGACAGATGTAAAAATGTTGGCAAAAACCGCCGAACGGGAGGGCAACCCGCTTTATCCCGTGCCCAAATTATTTACGGAAAGCGAATTGGAAGATATTATAAAAGAAGTAGGCGGATTTTGATCGGAAAATAACGTTTAGGTTCAAAATGATTCTAATTACAGTAAAAATTATCCCGCAGCCATTTGACTGCGGGATATTTGTAATCAGTGTTGATTGCATATATTTTTATTTACAGAGTCTTCGGTAACGGTAGCGGAAACTGTTTGTTCATTCTCGGTCGGAAATTTAAGTTTTTTGAAAAGAACCACAAAACACAAAAGATGTACCAAGGCAGTTAATGCCCAACTGATCGGATATGAGATTGCCAACCAAGTTATATTGTGGAAGTATTCTATCGGGAAAATGAAGAATATCCAAATCAACCTGAATCCGCATGCGCCGCATGTCGATATGATTGTTGGCAATACGGAATATCCTATTGCCCTCAGTGCAAAAGCAAAGCTGTCCATAAACCCACATAAAAAATAAGTTCCCACGGTTATGTAAATGCGTTGAAGCGCAAAGTCTATGCCTTCCGAAGCCGGCACATAAAAGCTTAGCAGCGGTCGTGCAAATATCAGCACGATAGCGCCTACAATAATCCAAGACGCGGTAACCAACATCAAACAACGCAAAATTACTCTGCGGATATTGGCTTTATCTTTCACTCCGTAATTTGCCGAACCGAATGTAACTACGCCTTGCGCACAACTGTTCATTGCCGTGTACACAAAGCCTTCGAGACTTGCCGCAGCTCCGTTCCCGTCCACCGAAGCGGGTCCGAGCGTGTTGCTCAAATCGTTTACGCTGGTTTGTATCATTACATTGGATATGCTGAAAAGCGCGCTTTGCAACCCGGCGGGCAATCCCAAACGGGTAATTTCCAGCGCCTCTTTTTTGTAGAAACGCATCTTTTTAAAATGCAATTCAAAAAAGTTTTGTTTTTTGAACCGTATATATACAATGACAACAATGCAAGCCAATACTTGTGATGCCGCTGTGGCTATTGCCACTCCCGCGACGTCCAAATTAAATACTTTTACCAGCAGCAAGTTCAGTCCGACATTGAAAACACCGGACGCCGTTAAAAAATAAAACGGTCGCTGTGTATCGCCGATAGCGCGCAGTAGTGCGGCGCAAAAATTGTATACCATAGAAAACGGCACGCCGATAAAGTAGATTTCAAGATATTGCGTAGAAAGATCTATCAATTCCGCATTGGTTCCCATCCATTGTAAAAAATAACGCGAGCATGTGGCGCCGAAAATTCCCACGACAATGCCCAACACGGCAGATAGAATAAAAGAAGTGTACGCCACGCGTTGCCCTTTTTCTTTGTCGTTTTGCCCATAGCAACGCGCCATCAATATGTTCGCCCCGATGGACAAACCCAAGAAAAGATTTACTATCAGGTTTATGAGAGCGTTGGTAGAGGAAATTGCCCCGACAGAGTGCTCCGACCCATAGTATCTGCATACGATCAAATCGCTCGCTGTAAAAAGAAGTTGCAAGATGCCAGATAGCATCAGCGGTGATACAAATTTTATTAAGTTTTTGACCATTCCTTTATTGGAGGTCATATCTATTTTCTTAGTCATATTTTTTCAAAACATTACAAATTATAGCACCAAGCATTTGTCAAGGCAACCAAATAAATGTCTCTTTTTTAAATTAAGTGCTTTCAACTATTCAATAAATGCGTTATTTGTGAAATTTGTTCCTTATATATTGACAGAAATCAATGAAATATAAAATAATATGTCACGCATAGTAATAAAATGAATTTATTTTTCACATATTTTATGTCTGATTTGGGAATTATACTGTTGACTGAAATATTATTTTAGTATAAAATTTAATTATAATCTATATAAGGAAGGGAGAGAAAATGAAGTCAACAGTATTATTTACTCGTGAAATTACACCCGAAAGTCTGATAAAAATTTACAATTCGTTGGGCGTAAAACTTAAAGGTAAGGTTGCAGTCAAAATTTCCACGGGAGAACCCGGCGGACATAATTTTCTAAATCCCAAGTTGATTCAACCGCTCGTCAACAGCCTCGACGGAACGATAGTGGAATGTTGTACCGCATACGGCGGTAAGCGTTGTGAACCGAAATCGCATTGGGAAACTATCAAAGCTCACGGATTTTATGATATTGCACCCTGCGACATTATGGACGAAGAGGACGAAATGGAAATTCCGATCGGCGGTGGCAAGCATATGAGCGGATACAATATCGTGGGCGGACATCTTCGCAATTATGACAGTATGTTGATGTTAAGCCATTTCAAAGGGCACATGATGGGCGGCTTTGGCGGCGCTTTGAAAAATATGTCTATCGGCGTGGCGTCTTCTCGCGGTAAAGCATGGATTCATACGGTCGGGCGTACGAAAGACCCCGAAAAACTTTGGGATTTGGTAGAAGATCAAGACGGTTTTCTCGAAAGTATGGCGGAAGCGTGCAAATCGGTAATGGACTATTTCGGCAGAGAAAATATAGTTTATATAAATGTAGCCAATCGTTTGTCCGTTGACTGCGACTGCGATAGCAATCCGCACGAACCGGAAATGGCGGACATAGGCATTTTTGCCTCGTTGGACCCGGTTGCAATTGACCAATGTTGTTACGACCAAGTTAAAAATTCTCCCGATCCCGGCAAGGCTTCCCTCATAGAGCGCATGGATAGCCGTCATGGTATTCATACAGTGGAGTGGGCGCATGAGCTTGGTTTGGGCAACCGTGAGTATGAGATTATTGACATCGATAGATAAACAAAAACTGATAACCGCCGATAGCCGTCGACACAATATATCGATATGCAATTAGAGGTATAAACTTGGTTTTCGCGTTTTCTTTCGTAAAAAGGATTGCAGCAAATTTTTCGGATTTGCCGCAGTCTTTTTTTGCGCCATGCGATACGGAAACTTTTTGAAATATTATTTATTTCTGTAAATTCGAAAAAAAACGACTTTTTGCATATGGACATAATTTTAATGAATAGATAGTCATAATTTGTGATACCTTTTTATTCCAAACGTTAATGCAAACCTGTCGTTGGTGTATGTACGGTAAATTCTTTGCAAATAGAATACTCGAATGTCGACGGAATTTGCATAAGTAAAGAATTGCCAATACGCTTAATGTTTGATATAATATTCACCGACGGCAGAAAAATATCTCACCGTTTTCAGCTGTTGTAAAGGAGGTGTCGCAAATGACCGATATAGAGATCGCCCGCAATTTTTCCATGAAGCCCATTACTCAGATAGCCGCCAAATTGGGTATTCCCGAACAGGACGTAGAGTTATACGGTAATTACAAAGCAAAAGTATCAACCGAACCGCATCCGCAAAAAGATGCCAAGTTGGTGCTTGTTACCGCTATCAATCCCACCGCGGCGGGAGAGGGGAAAACAACGGTATCGATCGGTCTTGCAGACGCCCTCAACATTATCGGCAAAAAAACATGTCTCGCGCTCAGAGAGCCGTCTCTCGGTCCGGTTTTCGGTATAAAAGGCGGCGCGACGGGCGGCGGATATTCGCAAATAGTTCCTATGGAGGACATCAATTTACATTTTACCGGAGATTTTCATGCGATAACTGCCGCCAACAATTTGTTGTGCGCACTGATAGACAATAGTATTTTTCAGGGTAACCCGTTAAATATAGACCCGTCTGAAATTCAATTTAATCGTACATTGGATGTAAACGACAGGGCGCTGAGAGGCGTGTTGGTAAATTATGGAGTTAAAAATGCCGCGGAACACACCGAAAAATTCAATATTACAGCTGCATGCGAAGTTATGGCTGTTTTGGCTTTGGCTGAGGATTTGGATGATCTGAAACGACGTTTGGGCAACATTCTTGTGGCATATACATACGACGGTAAACCCGTATTCGCTAAGGATTTGCATGCGGAAAACGCTATGACAATACTATTGAAAGGCGCCGTCAAGCCCAATCTTGTACAAACTTTGGGCGGGGTTCCGGCTTTTGTTCATTGCGGACCGTTTGCAAATATCGCGCATGGATGCAACAGTATCAGGGCTACAAAACTTGCCATGACTTTTGCCGATTACACGGTTACGGAAGCAGGCTTTGGCGCCGATCTCGGTGCGGAAAAATTTTTGGATGTCAAGTGCAGAATTTCCGGACTGCGTCCAAACGCGGTAGTGCTTGTGGCAACGGTGCGCGCCCTTAAATTACACGGTGGCGCCGACAAATACAATCTTGCAACCGAGGATATAAACACTTTGAAGTCCGGGTTGTGTAACCTCGTCAGACATATCGGCAATATAAAAAATCTTTATCATTTGCCTGTGACAGTCGCAATCAATCGTTTCAGTTCGGACACCGAACGAGAGATAGAAACGGTAAAAACCGCGGTAGAACAGTTGGGCGTGGACGCCATTGTCACGGATGTATGGGGTAAAGGCGGTAATGGCGCAGAAGAACTTGCTCGAAAAGTTGTGGAATTATGTAATGTCGACAACAGCGCATTTGCCTATGCGTATTCGGATGATGACTCGGTAGAGGACAAAATACGTAAAATCGCCGTTAAAATATACGGTGCAAAAGATATTGCGATTTCCGACCGTGCGCGGCAAAGTTTGCAATCTCTTGCTGCTGTCGTCGATTGCAGCAAAATGCCCGTGGTTATTGCAAAAACTCAGTACAGTTTCAGTGACAATCCCGAGTTATTGGGTGCGCCCAATGATTTTGTTTTGAATGTTCGAGATATTGAATATCGCGGCGGCGCGGGATTTATTGTTGCGATCGCCGGTAATATGTTGCTAATGCCCGGGTTAAGCAAAAATCCCAACGCCGTAAATATGACGGTGGATTCCAACGGAAAAGTGGACGGGCTATACTGATATTTTACAAGCGTACTTTGGATATAATTTCCCATTGCATTGCGCGCGAATTACAAAAGCTAAGGAGAGAAATATGCACAAACTTTATTTCAAATACGGGACAATGGCAAGCAGCAAATCGGCTCAGGCGCTTATGTGTAAATTCAATTACGAACAAAAGGGAATGAAAGTGTTGTTGGTAAAACCGTCGTTGGACACGCGTGACGACGCCGAAGAGCGAATGGTGCGTTCCCGTATCGGTCTTACCGCAAAATGTTACACAATCGCACCCGACGAAAGTTTTATTGATTTGTTCGAAAAAGTCAACGCAGAGTCGCAGGTAGAAACCATCATCGTTGACGAGGCGCAATTTTGCACCGCCGAACAAGTGGACCAACTTAAACAATTGACCAAAAACGCAAACGTTTTGTGCTACGGACTGTTGTTGGATTTTACTTGTCATTTGTTTGAAGGCAGCAAGCGTCTTGTGGAGCTTGCGGATTCTTTACAAGAAATAAAATCCGTTTGTCGATGCGGCAGGAAAGCTTCCGTTAACGCCCGTTTTGTAAACGGAAAATGCGTAGACCACGGACCGACAATACTGATAGGCGGTGACGAGAGTTATGAAAGTATGTGCTATTGGTGTTGGAAGTCAGAGCTAAAAAAATAGAGTATTCGTTAACCTATAAGAGTTGCCTGTTTGCGGCTACTCTTTTTGTAATCTGTTTTAATAATCGGCGAATTGTAAGATGTAAAGATTTACGACTGATTTTATAAAAAGACCGTCTCAAATTGTTGGTTCGAGAAGGTCTTTATATGTTGAAAAATTTGTGTATTATCTTTGAGACTTATAGACGCAACCTTCTACGGCAGTAGCGCAGGTTTTTGCCCAATTTTTCAGATAAAAATTTCCGTAATTGCCGCTTACGGTCTCTTGTTGACGATAGCGTTGATTGAGGTCTTTGGATTTTATGTCGAAATTAACCTTGCCTTTTGAAAGACTTATTTCTATTTCATCGCCGTCTTGCAAAACGCTGAAAATATTCTGTTCGCCCGTTTCGGGGGTTACGTGACCCACAACTATGCCCTTGTAAAAGTCTGCAATGCGTCCGTCGGTAACCACGGCGACTTTTTGTTCCAAGCCGTAACCTTTCAGCAATGCCAACGACAGAAAAATTTCCCGCATGCCCGGTCCGCTTTTGGGACCTTCTCCCTGTATGATCATCACGTCGCCTGCTTTTATTTCGCGATGCAACAAGGCGTCCACAGCCATTTCTTCGTTTTGATAAACTTTTGCGGGACCGACAAAACCGTTTATTTTGCTTCCGCAATGCACAAAGGCGCCTCCTTCGGCGACGTTGCCGTAAATTACCCGCAGCCGTGACGAGGGTGCAATGGCGTTTTCTGCGTTTCGTAGTATATTTTCGTTGTCGATAGTAACATCGGCAAGATGTTCGGCAAGCGTGACTCCCTCGTAAATACTGACTTTTCCGTTTATCATCTGAGCGTTAAGAAGTTGTTTCAGCATTGCATACACGCCGCCCGCTCGGTGATATTGCGTCATAATGCAGTGATTTTCCTCTTCTTGGGAGAGCAATATCGGTGTCGTTTTGGCAATATCTCCTATCAATTTGAGGTTTATGTTTTTGGCGCCTACTTCTTTGGAAACTGCGATTAAATTGAGCATTGTGGTGGAACTTCCGCCGCAAGCCAAATCCAAAGTTATAGCATTGGCGATTGTCGTTTGATTTAATGCACGACGGGGAGTCCATCTGTCCGTCACGAGTTTGACTGCCAATTTGCCCGTTTCATAAGCGATACGCTTTCTCTCCAACGAACCGGCGGAAGCCGTTCCGTTGCCTCTGACTGCAAGACCAACCGATTCCAATATGCAATTGAAACTGTTTGCTCCGTATCGTTCACAATCCGTACCAAGATATAACGGCAAATTTCGTTCAATTTGTTCTATGGTATCGTAAGATGCGCGTCCCGTTTTGATGCGTGCAATTTGTTCGAAAATATATAGCAATCCGTGTTCTTTTTTGCCGTCAAAAAGCGGCGTCATTGTACCTTGACAAACAAATGCGCAAGGGATATTTACCCTTATTGCGCCAAGTAACATTCCGCAAACGATATTCGGTTCGCTTGCGATAAAAACCAATCCGTCGTAGAAGTCGCCGGAACATAAAAGTTCGACCTCGTTTGCCGTCAAATCTCTGGATGGTAAATCGTATTTTGTTGAAAGAGTACCGTGCATTGCCGTACAATCTATGGATGCTACATAGGCAATTTTTGCAGTAGCCCCGCTTGATATTATACCGTCTTTTACTCTTATGCATATGTTTTCCAGGTCGTTATGCGCCGCACTCAGATCGTTTTGCGCACAGATGATGCCTATCAACGGTTTGGAAGAGTCAATTTCCGTGCAATTTGCCAACGTTTTTTGTGGAAGTTTGTCCAATTGTTCGATAAATTCCCGTATCATATTTTACCTCGCAAATATTGTACCGCGATAATCGTCGATTGTCAACAATGCTGCTTGTTACTTTTTCTGTTTTTGTATGGTGTGTGTCTGGCTTCTTCCGTCTGCCTTTGACGAATCACCAAAAGTATAATTATTTAACGCTTAGCTCAAAATAACAAAAAACATAGCGGGGCGAAAACATGAGCAAAAAAGTAATAATATGCGGCGTGGATACATCATCCCTGCCGAAATTGACTCAAAAAGAATCCAACGAACTTTTGCAAGCAATATCCGAAGGCGATTGTGATGCGCGCAATTATTTTATCAATTGTAATTTGAGGTTGGTGCTTTCGATAGTGCAGCGATACAGTTATCGCACGGAAAATCCCGACGATTTATTTCAGATCGGTTGCGTAGGACTTATTAAAGCGGTAGATAATTTCAGAATGGATGTCGGCGTCTGTTTCAGCACATACGCAGTTCCGATGATAATAGGTGAAATCAGGCGTTTCCTTCGAGAAGGTTCGATACGCGTCAGCCGTGGGATCAGAGATGTGGCATATCGAGCGTTGCAAACCCGTGAAAAGTTGGAAAGCGAAAGCGTCGACGAGGCGTCTATTCAGCAGATAGCGGAGGAAATGCAGCTTCCCGTATATAAAGTTCTGTATTGTTTGGACGCCATTTCAGAGCCTATTTCTTTGTCCGAAACCGTTTATTCGGATGAAGAAGATAGTCTGACTCTTCAAGATCACATTTCCGATTCGAAATGTTCGGAATTTATATGGGCTGAACAAGTTACGCTTTTTGACGCCTTAAATACCCTTGAAGAAAAAGAACGAAGCATTGTTATGAAACGTTATTTTGAGGGTAAAACACAAATGGAGGTTTCCAAAGAAGTTGGATTGAGCCAAGCGCAGGTCTCCCGATTGGAAAAAAATGCAATGAGTCATTTGCGAACGGAAATGGCGTAAGCTTGTACCTATTTTTCCCCTCTCGTCATTTGCTTACGGTTATCGTCTTATACTATTAACGGAGCAAACAATGGAACTTAGTTACAGCGAATTGAGAATGAAAGAGGTCGTAAATCTTCGCAACGGCGCAAAAATGGGCAAAATTATCGATATGATAATAGACAGCAACGGTAAAAATGTTTTGGGAGTGGTAGTCCCCGGAATAAAAAAAATATTTAAGCCGAGTGAAGATATTTTTGTGCCGTGGTGTAATATTTCGAAAATCGGCTCCGACGTTATTCTTGTTTCGTTGGACGAAACATCTCTCACAAGCGTGACGAAAAGTGCCGAAATGAATTTGGAGGGCGTGCCGCAAAGCGGAGAAGATTTTCTTTGAGTATAATTTTTTGTTTTTACAATAGCGAAATTACGGATTATGTAAGCTACTATTTGTGACATAGTAGTAGTTTTGAATTCTTTTATTTATTTTGTGACGCTTTATATATTATTTACAATCAAATATTTGCTTTTTTTTTGTGTATTTGATATAATCATTTTATGCTTCAAGAAATTCGGGCACAATCAAAACAGTTGCTTTCGGACTTGATCGGGGACAATACGGACCTCGGTTTTTATCGTATACAAAAAATAATAAAGTCCAAAAGCGTCAAAATCAACGGCGTACGCGTCGGTACAGATATGAACGTCAATGCCGGCGATGTGGTATATATATACCTTGCCGATCGCGAAAAAGACAGTATCGAAGTGGTTTATCGCGACGACAACATACTTGTCGTAAACAAAAACTCCGGTATCGAGGTGCAGGGCGAGGGCTCTTTGACCGAACGAATAAACAACATTTTGACGGATGTTGTCGCCGTACCTGTTCACAGGCTCGACCGCAATACTATGGGACTTGTCGTTTTTGCTTTGAACAAAACCGCGGAAAACGAGCTTCTTGCTTCATTCAAGGACAGGGATATTGACAAAACTTACAACTGTATTGTTGTCGGCGCTCCGCAAAAGCCCAGTGCCAAATTGAAGGCATTTCTGTTCAAGGACGCAAAAAAAAGTCTTGTATACATTTCGGATGTCCCTAAAAAAGGGTATTTGCCGATAGAAACGCATTACAGTATTTTAAAAAAAATGGGCGAGTTGTCCCTCTTGGAAGTTAAGCCCGTTACGGGACGTACTCATCAGATACGGGCGCATCTTGCTTACTTAAAAACCCCGATTCTCGGCGACGGAAAATACGGTATAAACAAAATCAACCGTCGATACAGGGTAAAAACTCAACTGCTTTGCTGCACAAAGATAACTTTCCATTTTGCAAAGGGAACGTTAAAATATCTCGACGGCAAAAGCGTTGTACTTAACATAGATTTAACACAATACTACAAGAAGTAAAATTGAGGTAAATATGAAAAAGTTATTGGTTGTTTTGATGATAGCGGTAATGCTTGTAACGCTTTGCGCTTGCAGTTATGTCCCTTCCGATAGATTTATGTCGTCGATAAAGGTAAATTCTCTTGCAAAAACCTATGAAAATCCGCAGGCGCAACTGACATTGAATTATACGGTAAACAGTAACGACGTCGAGGTCAAAATTATTTACAATTTGCAGCTTAAAAAGACGCCTATCGCAACCGTCAGGTTTATTCAGCTTGTACAGGAAGGTTTTTATGACGGTGCGTTTTTGGAAAACTACAACAGCAGCTACCATTATATGACTTTGGGCAGATACGTTCGTGCCGACAGTTTGTTGCAAGAAAACAAGACTGTTTATCTGCAAAATCCTTCGGACGTAACCTTCAAGGGAGAATTTAAATCCAACGGATACAAAGAACCGGACGGCGGATACGCTCAATTTCAAATTATGTCTTTGGCAATGTATCACGATGATTGGACGGAGACAAACAACACTTTCGACGATGCAAACGGATATTTGATTATGGCTATGGCAAATCAAACGCTTAATTCCGATAACTATGCGGTGTTTGCTCAAATGGATTCCATTTCTTACAAAATAGGCGAAGGAGAGTACGGCAAGGCAACGGCAAAAGTACCGTCGACGATTTTGTCCAATCTTACGGGTTTTACTGCAAAAACTTCTCGAACGGTTTATGACGACGACTCTGAGGTAAATTCGAGTTCGGTGTCGCTGATGAGTACGGTGGTAAGAGTCCATTTTGAAATGTTGGGCGATTACGATTGGTCCAAATTGCCCCAAATCGGCAAATAATTCCGAAACAAATCAGGCAACCGTTTCGGTTGCCTTTTTAGTTGTATGCTTAAAATAAAGAGTATTGAAAAAAATTCAATAGCGTATCGGTTGGGATTGAAGCGCGACGACGTAATTGAGGCATTTAACGGTGACCCTGCAAAGGATATGTTAGATGTCGCGTATTTCGATTCACAGGCGGATTTTTCCGTTACGGTAGGGCGTGAAGGGAAAAAAATCACATTTAACGTACACAAAAACTCGGATTTCCCCATGGGCTGGGATTTTTACGACGAGAGTTTCATTGAACCCAGATGGTGTGCCAATAAGTGTGTATTCTGTTTCGTCGATCAATTGCCTCGCGGTCAGAGAAAGACGTTGTATGTCAAAGATGACGATTGGCGTCTGTCTTTCGTATCGGGTAACTTTGTTACGCTTACAAACATTTCCGATGAGGAAATAGCGCGAATAAAGGATAAAAAATTTTCTCCGCTCTATGTGTCGGTGCATGCTACGGATGACAATCTTCGTCGAAAATTATTGGGCAACCCGAAGGCTCGACCCATTTTACCGTTGTTAAAAGAACTTGCCCAATGCGGTATAACAATTTACACGCAAGTTGTAATGTGCCCCGATTTGAATGACGGTGAAATACTCAAAAAAACGATGATGGATTTGTTTGAGTTGTATCCCGCCGTGCAAAATTTGGCTGTGGTTCCCGTGGGATTGACTAAATACCGTTGCGGCTTGCAGGATTTGCAACCCGTAAGCAAACAGGTTGCAAATGAAACGATAACCGCAGTGGAAACATTCGACGCCGAGTGCTATGCAAAAATCGGGCGGCATTTTGTATACTGTTCCGACGAAATGTATGTCTATGCCGAAAGAGAAATCCCGCCCTACGAATATTACGGAGATTTCGAACAGTTGGAAAATGGTGTGGGTTTGGTAGCGGATATGCGTTATCAGTTTGACTTGGCGTTACGCGATGCGGTAGCTCCGAAAAAAGGCAGTTTCACAGTCGTGACGGGAGTGGCGGCAACGCCTTTTATACAGCAAGTGTTAGACAAGGCGAAACATCTTTTCCCCACGCTTGACGTAAATATCGTCACGGTTATAAACAAATTTTTCGGCGAAACGGTAACTGTGGCGGGTTTGGTGGTTGGCAGAGATATTGTAGACGCTCTCGGCGCCGCCGAAAATGTCGGAGAAACTCTTCTTTTGCCGCGAGTCATGCTCAAAGAAACGGAAGATGTTTTCTTGGACGGCATGACTCTTGACGAATTAAAAAAGATTACAGGCAAAAAAATAATCGTCACCTCGGACGGTTACGAGTTTTGTCAAACGATATTGGAGTGTAAATAATGGCAAAACCTCTTGTTGCCGTAGTGGGCAAACCCAACGTGGGCAAATCAACGTTTTTCAACAAGGTGTGCGGCGGTCGTATATCCATAGTTTCGGATATGCCCGGTGTTACGCGTGACAGAATTTATGCGGACGCCGAATGGCTCGGGAAGAAATTTACATTGGTAGATACGGGAGGGATACAGCTCAAAAGCGACGATATAATGTTCCGTCATATCAAGGAGCAAGCGCAAATCGCTCTTGATCTCGCAGATGTAATATTGTTTTTTTGCGACTACAAAAGCGGTTTGACAACGGAAGATTGGGACGTGGCAAAGCTGCTTCGCAAGACAAATAAGCCCGTAATTTTAGTTGTCAACAAGGTTGACCACTTTCTCGACGCCGATTTGACCGATTTCTACTCATTGGGATTCGGTGACTTTTTCGCTATTGCCGCCGAGCAGAAGCAGGGCATAGGCGATTTACTCGACGCCGTCGTGGAACACTTTCCGTCGCAGAATTTTGATGATGATCCCGACGTAATTAAAATCGCGGTAGTCGGAAAACCCAATGCGGGCAAATCTTCGTTGGTTAACAAGATTCTCGGCTATGACAGGACAATTGTGTCGGACATTGCCGGTACAACGAGAGATGCGATAGATACTTCGTTTTCCTTTGCCGGCAAAAACTACGTTATTATCGATACGGCGGGGATGCGTAAAAAGCGTGCTATCGAAGCGGATAGCGTGGAACAGTACAGCGTAATGAGGTCGCTTAACGCGGTGCGACGCGCCGATGTTTGTCTCATTGTAATGGATGCAAACGAGGGACTTTCGGAACAGGATGTAAAGATTGCCGGTTTCATTCACGACGAAGGGAAACCGTCCGTGGTGGTGATCAACAAATGGGATTTGATAGAAAAAGACACTCACACGGTGGAACAATTCAAGAAGAAACTTTCCTGTGATTTGGCGTTTATGGACTATTTCAGATACATAACGGTATCCGCGCTTACGGGACAAAGAGTAGGCAAATTGATGGAAGAAATAAACTATGTTTATGCCAAGTCTACATTCCGATGCAGTACGGGTATGTTGAACGATGTGGTAACTGACGCAATTCGCGCGGTAGAACCGCCGGCTCATAGCGGCAGACGTGCCAAAATAAAATATGCAACTCAGCCTTCCACAAAACCGCCAACATTTGTTTTCTTTACGAATAATGCCGAATTGGTTCATTTCTCTTACCGCAGGTATCTTGAAAATTACATTCGACGTGCATTCGCATTAGACGGGACTCCGATACGACTTATTTTCCGCGACGGAGGCGAAAAGGACGAATAATGTTTGATAATTTAGTACAATATTGGTGGCAGCTGTTGTTGGTTGCAATTTGCAGTTATGCCGTTGGCAACATAAATTTTGCCATAATGTTCAGTAAGCTTTTCAAAAAAAGCGATGTCAGAGATTACGGCAGCGGGAACGCGGGCGCAACAAATATGTTTCGAGTCTACGGATTGCGCATGGGCGTAATTACCTTTGTGTGCGATGTCCTCAAAGGCGTTGTTCCTTGCGTACTTGTCAAATTTGCGATTTTCGGCGGTTTGGGTACGGCTGTTGCCACAACCGCAGGTTATGTTGCGGGTCTTTTTGCCGTGTTGGGTCACATTTTCCCTTTATATTACAAATTTAAGGGCGGAAAAGGCGTTGCAACGGCAATAGGCGTTTGCTTTACGTTGCAGCCGATGCTCTCTGTGTGTTTGATCTTGCCTTGCGTTATAATCCTGCTAATATCCGACAGAACGTCAATCGTCAGTCTGTTTTTGTCGGTGGTGGAAATTGTTTGGTGTTGGGTTTTTTATGTGGTGGATTATCCTTGGCGGGTTATGTATACAAATGTGGACGCATTTTGCTGTTTGGGTAACACATTGACGTTCGCATTGGTGATTTTTGCACATCGCCATAATATAATTCGCATATTTACCGGTAAAGAAAAGCGTATGGGGCTGCGCAAAGCTCTTAGGGGCAAGTCGGATAAACTTGTTCCGTGAGCAAAACGTAAATTATTTATCGTAATATTGCTTTTCAAAAGCACGGCGACGAGTTACATTATCGACGATACTCACGGTCATGTTACCGCTTAAAAACAGCGCCTTATAAAGGTTATTTGCAAGATATGTTAAACGAACTCAATCAAAGTAATGATATAATAAAAATAGTTGCCAGCAATCCCCTCAAAACTTCTTGCGAATATCGGAAAATTGTTTTGCAACCGATGTTGTTGAGAGAAGAGGAATATTTTCAAGCGGAATTATTTAAGGGTACGCAGGTTATTCACAAAAATATTTCCGCAATAAAATTGTCCGAATGGGCAGAAAATAATTTGGAAGGAAAATATAAACAGATTCTTGTCTCCCTTCGGAATAAAGATGTGACATATTTATATTCAAAAGGAAAAACGACGCGTTTGGTACAGTCCGTTGCGGAAAGAAAGCCGATTTTGCGCGCCAACAACAGAAAGAAAGAGTATATTTTGAATGAAGGCGATTACATACCCGCGATGTTTGATTTGGGTATTTTTACCAAGGACGCAAAAGTGGTTGCGGGTATGTACGACAAGTTCAAACAGATAAACCGATTTGTGGAAACAGTGGACGATTTGTTGAAAAATTATGATACAAACAGCAGCCTTACGTTATTGGATTTCGGTTGCGGAAAATCTTATTTGACTTTTATAATTTATCATTATCTGACTAATATCAGACATATTCAAGCCAAAATAATCGGGTACGATCTGAAAACGGATGTGGTAGAGCAATGCAATGTGCTTGCTCGAAAATACGGATACGAAAATTTGCATTTTGTCGTTGCAGACGTCTCAAAAGACGTGCTTTATAACGAAAAAATCGATGTGGTCGTCTCTTTGCATGCTTGCGACACGGCAACGGACTATGCGTTGAATTTTGCAATTAAGCATCAAGTGCATTATATCTTTTCCGTACCGTGCTGTCAGCACGAAGTCAATAGCGACATTTCGCAAGGCGACGGGGATATTGGCGTGTTGTTGAAATACGGAATTGTAAAGGAAAGAGTTTCTGCGCTTCTTACCGATACGATACGGGCGATGTTGCTTGAAGACGCGGGATACAAAGTGGATGTGATGGAGTTTGTGGATTTTTCTCATTCTCCCAAAAACATTATGTTGCGTTGCGTTAAAAAAGGGCGTTCAAAGCCGCACAATGCCCCAAAGATACGCGCTTTGATGGAAAAATATCATTTTAATCAAACATTGTACCGACTTTTGTACGAATAGCGCATTTTACTATTAGTATAGAAACAACGTTCGCGTTTGCTCGGCGGATTTTCTTAGCCGCCAAGACGGAGAATTTGTAAATTTTTTTATTTTGAATTTTTTGTTAATCAATCCGCAAAACAATTTATTTTGTCCCTAACTTTGAAATGCAATTTGAAAATTCCGGATAAATCCGAGGTTGCCGGTGTAATACTATAATTTTTTATTAGCTTCTTTTTTTAATAAATGCTTTTGAAAAGTGCATGGCGATAGTCGAAAATGCAAATCCATTTGGCTTTTGACAAGTTGGTTTGTCTTTCATAACATATTATAAATGTATATAGATGATCAACGTTTTTATTAAAAGATTATATTGAAAATAATTAAATTTAAACATTATATCGAATTCGTTTTAGGCTCAATTGATAATTTAAAGTAAATCCGAACTGTTTGTGTGGGCGAGTCGATTTCGAAACCATAATTGGGTTTTATCAATGTAATTATCAAAACAAAGAGCGCAATGTTCTATCGTCAAGCCGACTTTCATATAATTTAGCAAACGTATTTTGGAGGCAGATATGAACAACATCTATCAGGATATATCGGAGCGCACAAACGGTGATATATACATCGGCGTTGTGGGGCCGGTGAGGAGTGGTAAATCAACTTTTGTTACAAATTTTATGACAAAGATGATCTTGCCCAATATTACGGATAAAAACGAACGCAAACGTACCAGAGACGAGCTTCCGCAGTCCGCAGACGGAAAGATAATTATGACGACACAACCCAAATTTGTCCCCAATACGGCAATTCGATTGTCATTGAGCGACAAAGCAACTGCTAACGTTCGTTTGATCGATTGTGTGGGCTATCTTGTCGATGGCGCCGAAGGACACCTCGAAGGCGACAAAATGCGTTTGGTAAATACTCCGTGGTCCACGGAGCCCATTCCGTTTGAAAAGGCTGCGGAAATAGGAACTCAAAAAGTGGCGACGGAGCACTCGACGATAGCCGTGGTTGTGACAACGGACGGCAGTATAGGTGAAATTCCGCGTCAAAATTATGTTTCGGCAGAGGAAAGAGTAGTCAGGGAACTGAAACAGGCGGGGAAACCGTTTGTCGTCGTACTCAATTGCACAAGTCCAACCGCAGAGCATGTTACCGAACTTGCATTTGCTTTGCAGGAAAAATACGGCGTTTCCGTGCTTCCTTTGAATGTTCAGTCGGCAGGGACTGCGGATATGGAGAAAGTTTTGCAAAGTATTTTGAAGGAATTTCCCGTTCGCAGAATCGGCATAGATTTGCCGCGATGGATGAGAGCGCTTGACAGAGATAACAAATTTATTACGGAAATAATAGAGAGAGTAAAACAACGTTGCGACGATGTTTGCAAAATGAAAGACGCCGACAAAATGATTTCCGCATTTAATGAGTGTGACTTCGCCGACAGTATTTCGATAACCGATCTGAATATGGGCAGCGGTGTGGCAAGTTACAGTTTTACGCCCAAAACGGATTTATTCTTTCGGATATTGTCGGAAGAGGCGGAAATGGATATAACGGATGAATTTTCGCTGATGAGTTTTGTCACCGGCGCAGCTTATGCAAAAAAACGTTTTGAGGCAATGAAAGATGCTTTGGACGAAGCTGACGCAAACGGTTACGGAATCGTATATCCCAAATTGGATAATATGAGCCTGAATGAACCAGAAATTGTTCGACAAGGCAATATTTACGGCGTTCGACTCAAAGCCACATCTCCAAGTTACCATATCATTAAAGTTGATGTTGCTACCGAAGTCAGCCCGATGGTAGGCACGGAGCAACAAAGCCAATATTTGCTTGCCGAATACAAGCAAAA
The DNA here is from genome assembly GCA_947601445.1 of uncultured Clostridia bacterium. GTDB lineage: Bacteria > Bacillota > Clostridia > Christensenellales > CAG-314 > Fimimonas. Next base: position 109,292 of record CANQGD010000001.1, read on the forward strand.
TCCCGACGCTATTTGGAACACAAATATGTTCGGAAAGACAATGGCGGGGTTGGCTCGTGAGGGATTGGAAGGCAAATGCAATGCGATGCCCATAGAAATAAAACAAAAGTTGACTAAAACGGTGGGTAAAATAGTAAACGAAAATCGCGGCGGCTTGTTCTGTCTCATTTTATGACATAAAACAGTGTGTAAATAATAAATCTGTCCGATACGTAAATAGCCTTCAATCTGCGCGCAGCCCTAATACAAATTTTCAAAACGGCTGGACGTGGTACGCACTCCTAAGTTTCTGACTTTGGGAGTGCGTTCCGTTTTTATGCCGTTTTCATAGATGGGATTGTAAAAGAGATAGCCGTTTTGTGATTTGATTTTTCGTTGTTTTCAAGAATATTTCCATACATTTTTTAAGTTTCCGGGTTGGACAATGCCGATGTCAATGATTTCTTTATCAAGTTTCTCCTTGATGCCATTATAACAAATAAAAGTCTTGTCATTCATAATTAAACAATAAAACACCTTATTTCATAACAAATTAAAAAGATAATGTTAAGAATAAAATACTTAAATAACGTTAAAGAAGATGAAAATATTGTGGATTGTTTCAAGTTAATTGCTTTTATTTTACGACGAATGGTGCGGTATAGTGAGTGTTTGAGAAGCGCTTAAATATAAATCGTAGCAGAATTTTCTCAAAATACATACTTACAATATCAGAAAATTGTAAAACGGACGCTACTATTTGTAACATAGTATTCAAAGTGTAAAAATTCCTGCACAAACCGACGTCTTATTGTTCGTCATATAGCTCTTTAAGTTTTTTCAGTATTTTATTTTCCAACCGTGAAATTTGAACTTGCGATACTCCCATTTTGCGTGCAATCTCACCTTGCGTCATGTCTCTGAAATAGCGCAGCACGACAATTTTCTGCTCGCGCGGCGACAATTTTTCGAGCATATCTTTCAATATGAGTTTGTCCATCATTTTTTTATCCTCATCGGTAGGTAAATGTTCGATCAGCTCTGTTTGTTTTCCGTCCTTGTCGTTTGCTTTTTCGTAAAGGGAAACGGGCAATCGAGTTGCGTCCATTGCAAAAATAACGTCGGTGGGATCGATTTCAAAATGTTCGGCAATTTGTTGTATTGTGGGATTGTTTCCGTCCTCTTTAAGTTGTTCGTCTACATAGCGTGTTATTTTTGCCGATAAACTTTTGAGTGAACGAGATACTTTTAAATATCCGTCGTCTCGCATGTAACGTTTTATTTCTCCCAAAATCATCGGCACGGCGTAAGTGGAAAACCGTACATTGTGTTCGTACGAAAAATTCATTATACTTTTGAGCAATCCAATGCTGGCGATTTGATACAAATCGTCGTATTCGATGTGTTTTCCGAGATAACGCTTTATTATGCTTTTCAATAGCGGTGCATTTTCCGTAAGCAATAACGTTGTGGCGCTTTCATCACCCTGTTGTGCTTTTGCGATGAGCGTCATAGTTTCTTCGTGACTCAGCATAGTTTGTCATGCCACCTTTTTCACTAACTTTACCGTGGTGTGCCCTTTTGAGGAGGTTACGCAAACGTTGTCGCAAAATGCCTGCATAACAGTAAACCCCATTCCGGAGCGCTCGCCTGTGGATGTTGTGGTGAAAAACGGTTTCATTGCTTGTTCTACGTTTTCTATGCCAATGCCGAAATCGCAAATTTCCACTGTCAATGTGTCCTCGGTGAGGCTGCAAGCAATTTCTATTGTGCCTTGCTGCGCCCCGTTATAGGCGTGTACGATACAGTTTGTAACAGCTTCCGAAACGGCAGTTTTTACATCTTCAATCTGCTCTAAGGTGGGATTTATTTGCACAAAAAACGCGGCAACAACGCTGCGAGCAAAACTTTCATTTTGGGATTTAGCTTCTATGGTGAGTTTCATACTGTTAATTGTTGACATGAATATTAAACCTCTTTCAATTTTGTTGAATTTTTTTAGACGCGGCTAATGATCTCGTATAAGCCCGACATTTTGAATATTTTATCCACGGTAGGGGAGGGATTGCGTACGTACAGTCGTTTGTTTTGTTTTTTCATAATTTTGTATCTGCCTATAATCACCCCGATACCCGTGGAATCCATAAAAGAAAGCCGACTCAAATCCAACACGGCGTCATTAAAATCTTCTTGCTCGATTTTCTCGTCGAGTTTTTTTCTGACGAATGGGGCGGAGTGTTCATCCAACTCTCCGATCAAGCCAAAGACTAAGTTGTTACCTTCAAAATTTGTGTATACTTCCATTTTGTTCCTCCCTGTACAATGGTAGTGGATTTTCTTATTTTGTTTTTGTATTGTTTTGTAATTTTGCTTTACAAAATGTCGAAGCGTCTTATAAACTTTTTTTACAAAAAAATGTGCTAAAAAAGTTGACACAAATCGCAAAATATTGTAATATGAAAAAGCTGATGTTGATACATCGGGGTGTAGCGCAGTTTGGTAGCGCACATGGTTTGGGACCATGGGGTCGCAGGTTCGAATCCTGTCGCCCCGACCAAATGATTGCTCGCTAAGTTTTAGGGCCTTTAGCTCAGTTGGTTAGAGCGGTCGGCTCATAACCGATTGGTCCGGGGTTCAAGTCCCTGAAGGCCCACCAAATGCAAAACAAATACTTATGGCCCGGTAGTACAGATGGTTAGTACGCCAGCCTGTCACGCTGGAGGTCGAGGGTTCGAGCCCCTTCCGGGTCGCCAATGTTTTGCTTCGGTAGCTCAGTAGGTAGAGCAGGGGACTGAAAATCCCCGTGTCGGTGGTTCGATTCCGCCCCGAAGCACCACATTGTTGGCAACAAAATAGTGCTGGTGTAGCTCAATCAGGCAGAGCAATTGATTTGTAATCAATAGGTTGATGGTTCGATTCCGTTCACCAGCTCCATTTTTTTATTAGCAAATATTTTGGGAGGATTCCCGAGCGGCCAAAGGGAGCAGACTGTAAATCTGCCGTCCACGACTTCGATGGTTCGAATCCATCTCCTCCCACCAAAGCCTCTCGATTACGCAGTGTGTGGTTGGGGGACTTTTTTTTGCTCATTTAGCATTGCAAAAGCCGATACTATTTGATATAATGTTGCCACACGGTTTATAAAGGTAGTAATCAAGTGAATATAGAAATCGATGTCAGCAACGTAATCTTGCGCACAAACAGGCTAATATTACGTCCCTGGACAATGGACGATTTGGACGAATTTTACGAATTTTACGAATACGCCTCGGCGGACGGTGTAGGTCAGATGGCAGGTTGGCTCCCGCACGAGAACAAAGAAACTTCGCTTGCCGTACTTCAACGTTTTATCGCGGAGAAGAAAACTTTCGCATTGGAATTTGAAAGCAAAGTCATCGGATCGTTGGGAATAGAGGAGTACGACGATCGGGAATTGCCCGAATTTCAAAGCAAGCGCGGCAGGGAATTGGGATTTGTTCTTTCCAAAGATTATTGGGGCCGCGGTCTTATGCCGGAGGCGGTAAAAGCCGCAACGAAATATTTATTTAACGATCTTGATTTGGATTTTATCGTATGCGGACACTTTGTCGATAACGTCCGATCTATGAGAGTACAGGAAAAATGCGGTTTCAAGCATTACAAACTTATTAAAACGACCACGGAATACGGCACCGTAAAAGATTGTTGGCTTTCAATACTTGAACGATGAGGAGAAGTTATGCGGCAAAAGTTGATAAAACCCGATTGGAAAAACAATATTCTGAATATTTCCGCAACGTTTGCGGAATTTCTCGGCGCGCCCAACGATAACGCGACTTTGCCGATACTTGCCGAGCAGCTGAAAAAAGATTATAAAAACGTAGTGTACATTTGTTTCGACGGCATGGGGATCAACCCGTTGGAACGTAATTTGCCGCAGGATGATTTTTTGAGACGGCGCATTGTGCAGGTTTTGACTTCTACGTTTCCCTCCACGACGACAAATGCAACGACGAGTCTTTGCACAAACAAATTGCCTCTCGAACACGGCTGGCTCGGGTGGAGTTTGCACTTTGACGAAGTTGGGCGCAATGTTGACATTTTTCTTAACAAGGATTCTCAAACGGGCGAAGAATTGGTGTTTGAAAGCCCGTTAGAAGACTATCGCGACGGTTATTTTTATCACGGCACACGTGATGATTACAAAGTACGCACAGTCAATCCCAAATATGTTCACTGCAAAGAAGAATATAATACGGTTGTAGAGACGATTGAGGATTTTTTTGACGCAATAGAGCGCATTTGCAACGAAGACGGCAAGCATTTTGTTTATTGTTATTGTCCGCAACCGGATGGTTGTATGCACGAAAACGGCGTGACCTGCCCGGAAACCAAATTGTTATTGAAACAAATTTCAGACGGTATGCGTCATCTCTCGGAAAACACCGAGGACACATTATTTGTCGTCTCTGCGGATCACGGACAAGTGGACATTGCGGGGTACATAAATTGGAAAGACGAGGCTGAACTGAATGAAATGTTGGAGTGTCCACCCTTTCTTGACAGTCGTTCTCCTTGTTTTAGGGTAAAAAAGGGAATGAAACGAAAGTTTGCAAAGTTATTTCGCAAAAAGTACGGCGAGGATTTTGTCCTTTTCCCAACAAAGTATCTCGTCAAGCACAATTACTTTGGCGATAGAGGCAAGTATGCCTATTTATTGGGTGATTTTGTGGCGTCCGGCACATACACCCATAAAATGCTGATTTTGTTAAAAGACAATCCGCATTTTCATAAAGGACATCATACTGCGCTGACAGAAGAAATGCTTGTGCCTCTTATCTTTATTGAAAGCGTGCGCTAATATTTTTCGTAATAATTTGCGGAATAGTATTATTTTGAAGCGGCTTTCAATTTGGAGTTCCGATAGAGAATAAATTTAGTTTGTTTCTGCGTAGGTAGCCGGGTATATTTGGACGGTAAATTTTGAATAAAATATTTCTCGTAATGAAGCGGTGGTGATGTTAAAAATTTAATTTTGGCAAAAGCATATTTTATCAGTGTAATCGAAATATTTGAGGCTAAATCGGCTTAAAACCGTATTGAGTATGATGTGGTTGCCTTAATATTCAAACCAAAGAATATTTTGATAAAAAATTTCAAGTATTTTTGTCGTTCGCATATTGGTCGAACGGCGTTTTTTTACACATAATTTAATTCGGAAATGTTGTCAGTGTGCTGGTGGGATTGGATTGTGCGGTAAGCGATGTAAAGCGTGGATTGTGCTGAAAAAACATTATGCGCACAGGATCGCAGATTCTGCGTATTAGCATTTAATTCATTTGTTTTATTAGTGTTGCGGTTATTTATTTAGCGGATTACAACGATTTTTGCAATGACAATTGTCGTAATTATAAATTTGTTATTTAATATTCTTCTAAATTACAAAATTTTGTTGTTTACAATGGCGAAAAATTGCAATTTGCAGACTAATATGTTAGACATAGTAATAAAAATTTTTAATTTTGTATAATTTTGATTACACTCGACAAACTATTCTCGATGATAGTTGTAACTGCAACGCTGTTGTTTGTGCTGCTTGTTTTTGCGCCGTTTTATTTGCGTGTCGATGTCTCTTTGTATTTCAAGAGGTTGGCAGCAGATGTAAATATTGGCATTGGAGCGGTAGACGTTATTAAAGAAAACGTTCGAATTGCAAACGGAAGTATTTGTTGCAATGGAACGATAACAACTGATGTTGGATTGAAAAACGTCGACAGAAAAAACGGTATAGAATTGTTGAAGTGTATCACGGTTGATAAGATAGCGGTTTCCGTCTACAACAATTTTACCGAATCTTTCACAAAACGTTTTGCCATACAAAATTCGATTTTGGCTTTGGCAACGGCAACTGCGTGCAATTTGTTTCATTGTCAATTGTATTCGGAATGTCTGGGTACGTTGAATGAAAATCGCGTCAGAGTCCGTGCAGCTATAAGTTTCAGCGTTGCAGAACTGTCATTTTGTTTGTTGAAACAGGGAGTAAGAAAATGGAAAACACACAAATCAGAGAAATAGTGGAGACAGCCGTATCAAATCTTAGCAAGATCGCAGAAGTGAACACTATTGTAGGACAACCTCTTGTAACAATGGACGGTACAACTATAATGCCCGTTTCGCAAATCACGTTTGCGTTTATGGCGGGCGGCGGTGAATACGGCAACAAAGCGGCAAAGCGCGGATTTACGCGAGACGGTATCGACGCAAATTTTGCCGGTGGTTCCGGCGGAGGCGCCACGCTCACTCCCGTCTGCTTTTTGGTTGTAAGCGACGGTGGAGTTAAAGTTATAGAGGCGGACAAATCCAATACGATAGAAAAAATTTTCGACGTTGCAAAGGACGTAGTCAATACTTTCAAGGCGTAATTTATGAAACGATCTCTGTTCTATGTCTCTTTGGTGGCGGCATTGTGTATCTGTTTGGGGTTGGCTGTTATGACGACGTTTGCTCACGCCGAGACTACTGCTTTTACAACTTCGGCACAATCTGCAATAGTGATGGAACAGTCGTCTCGTCGCGTGTTGTTTTCAAAAAATGCGGACGAGCATTTGCCTATGGCAAGTACCACAAAAATAGTCACTGCGCTTACGGTCTTGAATCATGCGGCTTTGGACGATGTGGTAGAAGTAGGTAAGCAAGCTGTCGGCATCGAAGGTTCGTCAATTTATTTGCGCGAGGGAGAACATCTCACGGTGAAAGAATTGCTGTTGGGGTTGATGCTTCGAAGCGGAAACGACAGCGCGGTTGCGCTTGCTTTGCATGTCGCGGGGAGCATAGAGGCTTTTGCGGAATTGATGAATCAAACCGCTTTGGAAAACGGCTGTAAAGACTGTCACTTTGTAAATCCTCACGGGTTGCATGACGGAGAACATTATACATCTGCGCACGATTTGGCGATCTTGACTTGCGCGGCATTGGAAAACGCGTCGTTCAGAGAAATTGTCTCGGCAAAAACCGCGCGCATTTCCAACGAAGGAATGGAGTACGACCGACTGCTTGTCAACAAAAACAAACTTTTGGCAAGTTATTTCGGTGCCGACGGTGTAAAAACAGGATACACAAAAAAGGCGGGACGGTGTTTTGTGGGCAGCGCGACTCAAAACGGTATGCAGGTCGTTGTTGTTGTGCTTAATTGCGGACCGATGTTCGAAGATACGGCAAAAATGCTGGACGCCGCTTTTGCGGAATATAACTTGCAAACAGCAATTCCGATAAACAAGGTTTGCGGCAGGCAAAACAAAAACGGCAAGGATATTTATTATTATTGCCGCGAAAGATTTGTTTATCCCGTAAAGAGCGGAGAATGTTTAACTGCCAAAGTAAATCTCGAAAAACTTTGCGTGGAGGTTTATTTGAACGAAACCAAGATCAAAGCCTTGCCGTTGAGTATTTTGGAAATATAAAGAGTAACGTGTCGCGTTTTGTTTGTGAGCGCAATTTCGTTCGGTTGCTTGGGCTTATCAAGAACTTTGTAAAATAACTTTTGAATCTATTTTCGGACAGCTTTTAAGCAGAGGCTGTCTGATTTGTTTATAAAAAAGCGTGCAAGACGACAAATACTTGATTTTTTTATTAAAGTAGGTTATTATATAATTGACTATAATGGTAATTGTTTGTCTTTGAAAAATGACAACTTCGGAGAACAATGACAAGACTCAACAAATTTCTTGCGGAAAGCGGCGTAGGCAGCAGACGTGAATGTGATCGTCTTATTGCCGACGGCGCAGTAAAAATAAACGGCAAAGTGGCGCTTTTGGGCGCTATCGTTGAAGACGGCGACCGCGTTACCGTCCACGACAAACGAATCGGCGACAAGCAAAAGTCCGTGTATCTGATGTTGCACAAACCCAAAGGTTATATTACAACGGTAAAGGACGATCTCGGCCGTAAAACGGTCATGGAGTTGGTGCATGTAAATGTTCGCCTGTATCCCGTCGGCAGACTCGATTACGATACGGAAGGTTTGTTGATTTTGACAAACGACGGCGAACTTGCCAATCGGCTTACGCATCCCCGAAACGAGATAGACAAGACGTATATTGCGAGGATCTCCGGCATTCTTACACCGACAGAGCGTGCGTCGTTGGAAAAAGGCGTGCTTGTAGACGGAGTAAAAACGGCTCCGGCTCGCGTAAAAATTCTCAGACAAGATCAACATCACACTCGTTGCGAAGTTACCATTCACGAGGGGCGCAATCACCAGGTCAAAAAAATGTTTGCCGCGGTTGGCAAGGAAGTGGAATTTTTGAAGCGTGTCGCTATCGGTGATCTTCGCCTCGGCGGTCTTAAACGTGGAGATACCAGATATTTGACGGAAAGCGAAGTGGAGTACCTGAAAAAACTTTAATGAACATTCTATTGACAAATGACGACGGATATTTCAGCAGCGGTCTGCAAATTATGAGTAGCGAGCTTTCGGCTCGTGGGCACAACGTGTACGTAGTTGCGCCTGACGGACAGCGCTCGGGATTTTCACACGCAATGAATTACAACAAGCCCCTTGTTCTGAATCAATTGCTGTCATATTGCGGTGCAAAAAAAGCATATGTATGTTCCGGCACTCCTGCGGACTGTGTTCGTATAGCAATTTTGCACTTGGGTATAAAATTTGATTTGATAATCGCCGGTCCAAATAATGCCGCCAATTTCGGAAGGTCGTTGATTTGTTCAGGCACGGTAGGCGCGGCGGAAGAGGGCGCTCTTTGCGGTGTAAAAAGTATTGCGATCTCGCGTTTGGAACATGGCGGCGCTTATTACTCAACGGTGAATTTTCTTGTGCGAAATTTAGATGTTCTTGCGGGCGCCATTGCACCTGATACTTTTCTTAACATAAACGTTCCCAATTTGCCCGCCGATAAAATTTGCGGCGTAAAGGTTTGCGCCCAGAGTACAGTGTTGCCCTCTTTTAGCGACGCGTGCGAAATGGTCGATAGCGGCACCGTAAAGATCGTGGGAAAGAGAAATCCCGTCACCGAAGAGGACAGCGACGTCGTTTGGGCAAGCAGAAATTACATTACGATAACTCCGTTGACTGTATCGCGCACGGATCGCACTCAAATGGAAAAAATAAAGAGGTTGGAAAAATGCGAATAGCTGTGATCGGCGGAGGTCCTGCGGGTATGATGGCGGCAATCACCGCGGCAAAAAACGGTGCGGAAGTTACTTTGTTCGAGAAAAACGAGAAAATCGGCAAAAAACTTTACATAAGCGGAAAGGGGCGGTGTAACATCACAAACAATTGCAGTTGTGCGGAGTTTATGAACAATATTGCGACCAATGCAAAATTCTTGTATGGCGCCATAAACAAATTTTCTCCGAATGACACAATCGATTTTTGTTCTTCGAATGGACTGCATCTTAAAACCGAACGCGGCAATAGAGTTTTTCCTGTGTCGGATAAATCGGGCGATGTTAACAAATTTTTTGCACGTATGTTGGATAAATGCGGTGTAAATGTGCGTTTGAATACTCAAATTTTGTCTGTACAATATCGGGAATCGACATTTGTATTAACTACTATTTCAGACATAGAAGTATTTGATAGGGTAATTTTGGCAACCGGAGGCATAAGTTACAGTGCAACGGGCAGCACAGGAGACGGATACGTTTTCGCCCGAAAGTTAGGTCATAAAATAGCTTCTCCCAAGCCCGCATTGTGTCGGATACTTTGCAAAAATACGGCGTCGCTCGAAGGTTTGTCTCTAAAAAACGTAACGATTTCGGTATTGGGAAAAGATTTTTCGGATAGCGAATTCGGCGAAATGTTGTTTACAAACAACGGCGTTGGCGGACCGGCTGTATTGTCTTTGTCCTCGCGAATAAACAAACGATCGCTTTGCGGTGCGGCTGTCGTTATAGATTTGAAACCCGCGTTGGACGAAAATAAATTAGACGCGCGTATTCTCAGAGATTTTTCCGAAAACAGCAACAAAAACTTTATCAATTCCCTCAACGCTTTGTTGCCGGAGCGATTGATAAAAGAGGTTGCGCTTCAAAGCAAAATCCCTTTTGAAAAAAAGGTAAATCAAATAACTGCCGAAGAACGCGCTCGGTTGGTTTCCGCATGTAAAGGGCTTCGTTTCGATTGCGTCGGTTTGGATGACGTCGAATACGGCATCGTAACTTGCGGCGGGGTATCTGTTGACGAGGTCAGCCCTTCCTCAATGGAAAGCAAACTTGTAAAAGGATTGTTTTTTGCGGGAGAATTGTTGGATGTAGACGCTTATACGGGCGGTTTTAACATTCAGATAGCGCTATCCACGGGTTATGTTGCAGGTTGCAACGCCGCAAAATAGGAGAAAAATATGGTGATAATTCGCGGCGCCGTTTGCGCCGAAAATACCGCGGAGGATATTTCCGCGCGTTCGGTAGAATTGATACAAGAAATATTGCAACGTAACGGATTGCGCAAGAGTGAAATCCAAGCGATAATTTTTACCGCAACGGACGATCTTGACGCTTGCTATCCCGCAGCGGCGGTGCGCAACGCTTTGGATATGACTGCAACCGCATTTATTTGCGCGCAGGAAATGAAAGTGAAAAACAGTCTCGATCATTGCATACGCGTGTGTGTGTTTGCGGAAGGAATTTCCCAAAAGGAATGTATCCATTGTTATCTCGGTAAAGCGGCAAGTTTGCGTCCCGATTTAACTGTGTGAATCAAAACATTTTAGTAAATACGGCTTTTTAAGTCTGTGCGGAGGTTCGATGAACAACAGGTTTGTTATTTTCTTGTTAAAGTTTGCGAGAATGGCTTGTCGGCCCTTTTTCCCCATAGAAATATTCGGCGAACGTAATATCGAAAATAAAAAATGTCTCATTGTCGGCAATCATTTGTCGGGATGGGACCCCATAATGTATACGATGTGGATGAAAAACATCGTTCCTTTTGTATACAAGGCGGAATTTGATAAAAGTTTGTTTTTGAGGTGGATTTTTCAAGGTATGGAGTGTATTCCCGTCCACAGAGGTGAAGCGGATATAACTGCCTCGAAATCTATTCTTCGATTGCTTAAACAAGACAAATCCGTGTGTCTTTTTCCCGAGGGAACGCGCAATCCCAACGTTGACTGTTTGCAGGAGTTTCACACCGGCGCGGCATTGTTCGCCATCAAAACCAAAGCGCCCGTCAGACCTTTTTATATTTGGGATAAGACGAAGGTTATGCGGAAAAATTATATGATAATAGGCGACGCTTTCAGTTTGGAAGAATTTTACGACAAACCGTTGAACAAGCAAACGTTGGAAGAAGCGACAGAGGTCATTCGCAACGAGATAGATCGACTTCGTTTACGTCTTAACGCGTTATTGGAAGAACGCGGAGTCAAACGCAGACCGCGAACCAAAAAGGAACAGGCAAAAATAGACGAATACAACAAGAGTATGCTGCAATCGGTTGAACAAGCCCCCGATCAAGGAGAAAACAAGTGAAGATTCTTTTGCCCAAAGAAATCGGATTTTGCAACGGCGTTTGCTCCGCAATAAAAAAAGCCTCCGCGCTTAAAGGCGACGCGTATTGTCTGGGACAGCTCGTTCACAATGCCCGTGTAACCGAAGAGTTGGAGCAAAACGGTTTGAAAACAGTGGACGATATTTCGCAAGTTCCGGATGGCGCTACCGTCGTTATAAGAGCGCACGGCGCGCCCAAATACGTTTACGACGAAGCTGCCGAACGCAAAATAAATATTGTGGACGCTACATGTCCGTCGGTAAAAGCCATTCAGCTCAAAGCAAAACGCTATCATGAAAAAGGATACCGTATAGTTCTTGTGGGCGACGCGTCGCATCCGGAGATTATCGGTATAAACGGGTGGTGCGACAATTCCGCGATAATCTTCGACGGTAAGTCACGTTTGGAATTGAAAGACGCCGATAAAGTGCTTATTTTGTTCCAAACCACCTTCGATACGCGATTTTTTGAAAAAAGTTTGCAAAATATTTCAACAGACCGCGTTAAAACGCTTGAAATATTTAATACAATTTGTTATACTACTTCACAAAGGCAATATTATGCACAGATATTGTCGCGCGAATGCGATTTGGCAATTGTGGTGGGAGATTCCAACAGTTCCAACACACGAAGACTGTTTGAAATTGCTTCTCGCAATTGCAGGACCGTTATGACGGACGGCAATCTGGACGGTATTGACTTATCTAAATGTAAAAAAGCCTGTATCATTTCAGGCGCATCAACTCCGACAGAGTTGATTAAGGGGGTTTTGAAAACAATGTGTGAAAATGCAAAAGATACCGTTGTTGAAACGGTTGAATCCGGCGAACAAGTCGAGATTGCTTCCGAAATTGCTACGGAAGAGAAGGTAATGGACAAAGACGAAGCTATGCTTGCGAAAGCAGTGTCCGAGATGAAAGAAGGTCACAGATACAAACTCGGTCAAAAGGTCAGATGTCGCGTTGTTTTGGTCAGTGACGACGGCGTGTATGTCAGTATTCCAAGTTCCAAAAAGGAAGGTTTCATTCCCAACGAAGAACTTTCGCTCGAAGGTGATTATCAGTCTGTAAAAGAAGAACTGAAAAAGTCCATGACGGATGAGCCCAACGGCGCTACTTTGGACTGTGCGGTTATTTCCGTGGAAAAGGGCATCACTCTTTCGAAAAAGATCATCGACGAAAGATACAAAGATGACGCTTTGGTAGAAGGTATCAAGCAAGGAAATGAATTTCAGGCTGTGATGACTCGCGTCGGCAAGGAGTGCTTGACGGGCAAGCTCGGTAGTTATACGGTTATTGTGCATGCTTCTCAAATTCGCATCGGCTATGTCAAAAATCTAAACGATTACGTCGGAAAAACGTTGAGATTGACGGTCAGCGGTCCCGACAAGGTGGACGATCACAAACGCGTGATTTTTGCAAGTCAAAAGCAGATATTGCTTGCCGAAAAGAAAGCCAAGGAAGATGAATTCTGGAACAACATCGAAGTGGGCGAAATCGTTGACGGAAAAGTGTTGAGATTTGCTTCGTTCGGCGCTTTCATAGACGTACGCGGATTTGACTGTCTCGCTCATTCAACGGATTTGTCGTGGGATCGCATTTCCGGTCCGGCAGAAGTGTTGGAAATCGGCAAAACATACGAATTTGTTGTTCTTGCCCTCGATAGAGAAAAGAACAGAGTATCTTTGGGATACAAACAACTTCAACCGCAACCTTGGGACGTTGCCGCGGAAAAATTCCCCGTGGGCGCACGCGTAAAGGGCAAGGTGGCGCGTATAATGCCTTTCGGCGCATTTGTGGAATTGGACAAACACATCGACGGTTTGCTGCACGTTTCCAATGTTTCCTGGGAATGGCTTGACGACATCAACAATGCGTTGAAGGTCGGTGACGAAATCGAAGTGGAAGTGTTGGGGTTCGACAAGGAAAACAAACGCATCACGCTTTCGCGTAAAGCTTTGCTCCCCAGAACCGAAGCGCAACCCGCGCCGGAAAAGCAAGAAGAATAATTTAATAAAATACCGATTCTCCGAAGACAGACAAACTCCGACTGCTTCGTAGTTTACGGCAAATATAAAAAAAGGAGAAAAAATAATGACAAAGCAAGAGATCATTGCAAAATTCGGCAGAAAAGAAGGCGACACAGGTTCGCCGGAAGTTCAAATCGCATTGCTTACGGAGCGTATCAATCACTTGACCGAGCATTTGAGAACTCACCAAAAGGACCATCATTCCAGACGCGGACTGTTGCAAATGGTAGGTCGCAGAAAAGGTTTGTTGGACTACCTCAAACAAACGGACATTGAAAAATACCGTAAAATCATTGCAGATTTGGGACTCAGAAAGTAATGTCGTAAGAGGAGAAAGGGCAAACAATCCGACGCCCTCTCTCCTTTTTTTGTTATTTACGGAATAAAAATTTCATTTAATCGGTATACAAACGAAAAACATAGACAATGTTTTTCAAGTGAATATAGAGTTAAGGAAAGGAGAAAGAGAAGAAAATGCAACAATTTAAAAGAACAGACGGTAAAATCGGCGACAGAGATTACCATATATTTCAAATGGAAATAGGCGGAAGAACTGTCAGCGTCGAAGTGGGTAAGTATGCCGAACAGGCAAACGGATCGGTAATGGTATCTTGCGGCGAAACGGTTGTTATGACAAACGTAACGCTTGCGGATAAGCCTCGCGACGGTATAGATTTCTTTCCGTTGGGCGTGGATTTCGAAGAAAAAATGTACTCCGTAGGAAAAATTCCCGGCGGATTTAAAAAAAGAGAAGGAAGAGCAAGCGACAAAGCGATATTAACGTCGCGTCTTATCGACAGACCGATACGTCCTTTGTTCCCCAAAGGATTTTTGAACGATGTATCCGTAATTGCAACGGCAATGTCTGTTGAACCGGACATTCAACCGGAAGTTTATGCCATGATGGGCAGTTCCATTGCCCTGACAATTTCCGACATTCCTTTTGCCGGTCCCACGGGCAGTGTTGTTGTGGGATATGTGGACGGCGAATATATCATCAATCCCAATGCGGAGCAAAGGGAAAAGAGTCTGCTCAACCTCAATCTTGCCGGAACCAAAGACGCCATTATGATGGTGGAAGCCGGCGCAAACGAAATTTCCGAAAAGGAAATGTTGGACGCTATTTTGTTCGGACACGAAGCAATCAAGGAACAGTGCGAATTTATCGAGTGGATCAGAGAACAAATCGGTAAGCCCAAGAAAAACGTAACGCTGTATCTGCCTCCCGTAGAGCACGAAATGCTTATTCGCCCCTATGCGGATGAAATGCTTACGGAAGCGCTTAAAACTTTCGACAGATATGAACGTCAGGCAAACCAGGATGAAGTGGAGAGAAAGGTCAGAGAACATTTCGCACAGACAAATCCCGAAGTGTTGGACAGCATCGGAGACGTTCTGTACAAAATGACCAAAGAAAAAGTACGCGCGCGCATACTCAACGAAGGTATTCGTCCCGACGGAAGAAGTCTTACGGAAATACGTCCCATTTGGTGCGAAGCGGGTATTTTGCCGAGAGTACACGGAAGCGGTGTTTTCACCCGCGGAATGACGCAGGTTATTACGACGGCAACACTCGGAACTATCTCCGAAGTACAAAAATTGGAAAATCTCGACGATACCGACACTTTCAAGCGTTATATGCATCATTACAACATGCCGGGTTACTCCACGGGCGAGGCAAAGCCTCTGCGCAGTCCGGGCAGACGCGAAATAGGTCACGGCGCTCTTGCAGAACGCGCATTGGAACCCGTTATTCCGAGCGAGGAAGAGTTCCCGTACGCAATTCGCACCGTCAGCGAAGTGGTATCCAGCAACGGCAGTACTTCGCAGGCAAGCGTTTGCGGTTCCACATTGGCGCTTATGGACGCCGGTGTGCCTATCAAAGCTCCCGTTGCGGGTATTGCCATGGGACTGATGAAGTCCGAAGACGGCAGCAAAGTGGCGATCCTTTCGGATATTCAGGGATTGGAAGATTTTCTCGGCGATATGGACTTCAAAGTGGCAGGCACAAGCAAAGGTATAACCGCCATTCAGATGGATATAAAAATCAAAGGTATAGATGAAAATATTCTTCGTACCGCACTCGAACAAGCTCGCCAAGGCAGATTGTTTATTTTGGACAAAATGTTGTCGGTTCTGCCCGCTCCGAGAGAGGAACTCTCCAAGTATGCGCCTAAGATCATCTCCTTTACTATAGACCCGGATAAGATCAGAGAAGTTATCGGCAGCGGCGGAAAAACGATAAATAAGATTATCGATGAAACAGGCGTCAAGATCGATATAACCGATGACGGTACGGTGTTTATTGCAACTGCCGACCAAGAAATGTCCGAAAAGGCAAAGAAGCTGATTATGACAATTGCCAAGGACCCCGAGGTAGGCGATGAATTTACCGGTAAAGTCGTTCGTATACTCAATTTCGGCGCATTTGTTGAACTTGCTCCGGGAAAAGACGGAATGATCCATATTTCCAAACTATCCAAGGAACATGTCGATAAAGTCACCGACGTTGTAAATATCGATGACGTTGTTAATGTAAAAGTTATCAAGGTCAGCGACAAGGGGATAGATCTCAAACTTATCAAAAAGCTGTAAATCTTTCGGATCAACATAATTACCCTGCTGTTCGCAAACAGCAGGGTATTATTAAACGTAAAACAATAGGCAATTATTTCCTTTTTTACCTAATATAATGTAATGGCAATCAATGGTATACCATAGGTTGTACAATTTATTATTCGGTGAAATATGGAAAGAAAGGTATTTACTCATTTTGTTGCCAACGTTATATTGGTCGTATTGGTGATAGCCGTTGCAGCGGTGGGATTTGTCGGAGCAACCGCAAACGTATTTCGAAACAACGAAAACGCACCCATTTATCGCGGTAGCGGAGAAAAACAGGTTTCTCTTATGTTCAATGTTTATTGGGGAACGGAATATATAGAGGACATTTTGGCAATATTTGACAAGTACAATGTAAAGACCACTTTTTTCGTGGGTGGCAGTTGGGTTGCTCAAAATCCGGACGTGCTGCAAAATATTGCGTCACACGGACACGAGATAGGCAATCATGGCTATTTTCATAAAGAGCAAAGCAAATTGAGCTATGAAGAAAATGTAAAAGAAATCAACGCATGCGGCAAACTTGTATTTGAGTACATAGGTGTCAATATGACGCTTTTTGCACCCCCGAGCGGCGATTTCGGAAGCGAGACGCTCAATGCTGCCACAGACAACGGGTATAAAACCGTTATGTGGTCTCGCGACACGATAGATTGGCGAGACAAAAATAGCGAAACCGTTTTCACTCGCGCCACAAAAAATACAAGCGACGGAGAGCTTGTTTTGATGCATCCCACAGCACACACGCGGGACGCATTGGACAAAATTCTTCATTATTATGCGGACATCGGGTTCTCCGTTGTCCCGGTCAGTACAAATATAGGAGAAATATGGACTTCCACAAACAATATCCAAGCGGATTGAGGCTTGTTGCAAAACAGTTGGAAAATTTTTATACCGTTTCTTTGGGCGTCTTTGTCGATGTCGGTTGCGTAAGGGAAACCGCAACAGATAACGGTTATTCGCATTTTATAGAGCATCTTGTTTTTAAGGGAACCGAGAAACGAAACTGTTTGCAAATATCCGAGGAAATCGACGATATAGGCGCCAACATAAACGCCTATACGTCCAAGGATTCCACTTGTTTTTACACTAAAAGCGTTGCGGCTGATTTGGAAAAATGTATGGATGTGCTTGCCGATATGTACTTCAACGCTACCATACCCGAGGATGAGCTGAACAGAGAAAAAGGCGTTGTGATAGAGGAAATCAAAATGTGCCGGGACACTCCCGACGATGTGATACAGGACTTGATTTCCGCTGCATTGTTCAACAATCAAACGCTCGGACAAACCATTTTGGGTACGATCGACAATATACGCAACGCGGATAGGCAAAGTATTCTCGATTTCAAAAAGCGCAATTATCTTCCGTCGGCGACCGTGATAGCCGTATGCGGTAATTTTGACGAAAACAAGTTGGATAAACTTGTTGAGAAGTATTTTGAACAAAACTGCGATCAAAGCGGCGCCATATTATCTGCGGAACCGAATACGGAATACAATGCAACGTTTTTACACAAATTCAAACATATTGAGCAATCTCACTTACAATTGGCGTGGGGCGGCTGTTCTTTGAAATCCCCCGATCGTTGCGCAAACAATATTTTGGCGTCTGTTTTGGGCGGAGGATTGTCCAGCAGACTAAATCAGGTAATCAGGGAACAGGAAGGATTGGCGTACTCTGTTTATGCGTATCCGTCATATTATTCCGATTGCGGTACGTTTGAAATCTATGCGGGATTGAGCCCCGAAAATAATTCGAAGGTATGTGAACTTATTCGGCGCGAAATCGTCAAGCTGACAAATGACGGGGTAACGCAAAAAGAAGTGGATCGAGCTGTCATTCAGGCAATAAACGCCTTATATATGAATGTGGAAAGCAATATGACTTTGATGCGGCTGTACGGTCGCTCGATGCTCAAACTCAACGAAATTTTCGATGTACAAGCGGATGTGGAAAAATATAGGGCGGTTACGGTACGGCAGGTAAACGATCTTGCCCGCAAAATATTTTCCCATAAACCGGCGGCGGCTTATGTCGGCCCCAAAATTTCCGATTACGGTGTAATATCCGAAATAAAATTTAATTAAAGGCGGTTTATCCGTCTTTTTTATTTGTTATCTGTTTGATTGTCGTTACGGTTCTTTTTTTTGCAGATTATAAAATTAAAAAAGTGAAAATTTTGCCAAACACTTTGATTTTGAACTATTGATTATTTGACGATATTATAGTATAATATATTTTATATTGGAGTAGTATCAAATTCAGTTTACTATTGAGATAAAGTAAGGAGGTGACGGCTTGAAGTCACGTAAAGTTACCAAGGGCAAGATGATTGCAAGTATAATAGGTATTTGCATTGCAACATTGCTTGTTATTTTTGCATTTTGCGGCAGATATGCCGAGGGCGGATTCAGGCAATTCGGCAATTTCTTTTTGGGAAGTTTCGGCATGTCCTTCTACGGTTTGATGGCGGCGGTCATTGTGGCATGCTCCTTTACTCTTGCGGGCAAAAGTCTGAAAATTCCGCCTAAATACGCCGTGTTTTTTGCACTCACTTTTATTTCGGTGGTGCTGTTTGTTCACACGCTTACAACGACATATCTTCCTTCCGAAGAATTTTATAATGCAAACGGCACCGGATATGTGCAGCTTGTCTACAATTATTATGACAAGACGGTAGGCGTGCCTACTTTCGGAGGAGTGGTATTCGGTTGTATTTCTTGGGCACTCACACGCGCGCTTACGATTTGGGGAGCTATGATATTTATCGTTGCGCTGTTGGGATTGTCGGTGTTTTTTGTGGGCGACTTCTTTTATGCGTACTTTACCAACAAACTCACACTGCAATATGAACGTAATTCCAGCGATATTGAACCGAGCGAGGAAACAGTTTCCGTTTCTCCCGTAAGCGACGTCGATTCGCGTCAACAAATGGCATATAGAGTTCTTTTCGAAAATCAAACTATTCCGGAGGAAGTTTCCACCTCGCCGATACAAGAAAAATACTCCGTTTCGCCGCAATCGATATTGGACAATCCGATGGGACGTTCACAAGCGGAACAAATTTTGTTTGGCAATGCGCCCGATCAGACTCAGGAGCAGCAGCAACCCGCGCCTTCCGGCAACAACTTTTTCCGTTCAGCAAATACGGTTACAAACGAACCGCAAAACGATGATTTTATCGTAAGAGGTTTTTATAATACAAGCGAAACTACGCCTAAATCCGAACCTGCTTCGAGCGAATGGAAAGTTACCACGCCCGAGCCGCAACAGGAACCTAAGCGTGAAGAAGCCCCCGCACCCGCTTTTGCGGAGACAAACAGCGTATTTGAGCCTATTGTAGAAGTTCCGAGCGAAGATGTCGATATATCCGATGTGGTTGTCGAAACTTCGCCGCAAGCGGAGACTGTCGACGATACAACCGACGAACAATCTTTGCAAGATGATATAGAGGTACAACCCGAAGCGGAGAATGACGCTACTCCGAATCAAACCGAATCTGACGAGGACGAGTTGATTGCGATACCGGGCGAAACTATCATCGATACGTCATCCGGACCGGCTGTACAGACAAAAATCGACTTGATCTCTCGCAAAGAATTAGAAAAAGAGCAAAATCGCGTACACAAATATCTCAAATACAATCCTCCGCCGTTCGACTTGCTTAACGACATTACGATAGTGGAAGATACCGAAGCGGATGACAGAGCGCGTGCCGCCGAAGCTATCACCAAAAAGTTGGCAGTGTTTAAAATAAAAGTGGAAATAGCGGACATTATAGTGGGACCTTCCGTAACAAGATATATGTTCAATTTGCTTTCGCAAGAAACACGAATGAGCGCTTTTGCACAGTATTCAAACGACATAAAAGCATGCGTTGAGGCAGAGGACGATATTCGTATCGAAGCACCCGTACACGGCACAAAACAAGTGGGTATAGAGGTCGCCAATAAGACCAAACGTCCCGTCGTGCTCAGAAGTATATTGGAAACGGAGACCTTCAAAAAAGGCAAAGGCAATTTGGTATTTGCGATCGGTCAGGAAATAACAGGCAAACCCGTAGTTGCCGATTTGGCTGATATGCCTCACCTTTTGATCGCCGGCGCAACCGGTTCGGGCAAGAGCGTTGCATTGAACTGCCTTATAGTAAGCTTGATGTATAAATACGGCCCCGAATATGTGCGTTTTGTAATGGTTGACCCCAAATTTGTCGAGTTGTCACGCTATAACGGAATTCCGCACATGCTCACCAGCGAAACGATTACCACGACGAACGACGCGCTTGCGGGAATGGATTATCTGATCAATGAGATGGATGCGCGTTATCAACTGTTCCGCCAAAACGGTGTAGGCAATATAGGCGAATATAACGAACGCATCAATCCTCGCATAACGCAGCGTCTGCCATATCTTGTTTTTATAGTGGACGAATTGGCGGATTTAATGGCTGCAAGTAAGCAAGCGTTTGAATCCAAATTGCAGCGCTTGGCGCAAAAATCAAGAGCTGCGGGTATTCACATCGTACTTGCGACACAGCGTCCGGACGTAAAGACGATTACCGGTACGATAAAGGCAAACCTTCCCTGCCGTATGGCGCTCAAAGTTTCTTCTCCCTTTGACAGCAACACGATAATCAACAGCGGCGGAGCGGAAAAATTGTTGGGCAAGGGCGATATGTTGTTTATGTCTCCCGGTTCGGCAGATTTGGACCGTGTTCAAGGCGCATACATCTCCAATGACGAAATTCGCGGATTGGTTGAGTACGCTCGCGAAACAAACGAAGTATACTACGACGACGAAATTTCCGACGAGATTTTCGTTTCCGAAAAGCAGGCAGAAGAAGAGGCGCGCGAGCAAGAAGCCTCAAAGGACGCCACAAAAGAATCGCAAGTTGACCCATATTGCAAAAAAGCATTACGTTATTGGTTGGAAAGAAACAGCGGCAAGGCGTCAATAGCGTCAATACAGCGTAATTTGGGTATCGGTTTTAACCGTGCCGGTCGTATTATGGATACGTTGCAAAAACTCGGATATGTAGAAACGCTTTCTCCGAGCGAACCCAGCTCCAAACCGCTGAGGGTGCTTGTCACGCTTGATGATTTGGATAATCTGTTCCCGGATCTTCCGGATTAACGTAAATTATGAAAACAAAAGTAGGAGTGGTATCCCTCGGCTGTGACAAAAACCGTGTGGATACCGAGGTTATGCTTTCAAATCTCGCGGCCGGGGGTTATGAAATTGTATCCGATGCAAGCATTGCCGACGTAATAATTGTAAACACCTGTGCCTTTTTGGAATCTGCCCGTAAGGAAGCAATCGAAACCGTTTTGGAAATGGCAAATTACAAAAACGGCAATTGCAAGAAAATAATCGTTACGGGTTGCCTCGGACAAAAATTCGGAGACGAACTGTACAAAGATTTGACCGAAGCGGATGCGATTGTCGGCGCTTATGAATATGGCGATATATGCAAAATCGTCGCAGAAACTCTGAGCGGTAAGCGGAAACTGTACAACAGCTGTGACAACGGCATAACATTCGGTTCGCGTATACTTACAACGGCACCGCATGTTGCCTATCTCAAAATAGCGGATGGGTGCGACAATTTTTGTACATATTGTCTTATTCCTTATATTCGCGGACATTATCGTTCCGTTGAAATGGATAAATTGTTGTTGCAGACGCGCGAATTGGCATCGCAGGGAGTGAAAGAGCTTATTCTCGTGGCGCAGGATACCACGCGTTACGGCAAGGATATATACGGAAAGGCTTCGTTAAAACAACTGATAGAACAATTATCTCAAATTGACGGAATACATTGGATCAGGTTGCTGTATTGTTATCCCGAACTTATGGATGACGCTCTTATCGAGGAAATAGTACACAATCCCAAAGTCGTCAAGTATGTAGACATACCGTTACAGCATGTTAACGACGAATTGTTGAAAAAAATGAACAGAAGATCCGACGGTCATTCAATAAGAGAATTGTTTGCTAAATTAAATGATAATTCTGTGACGGTTCGTTCTACGTTTATTTGCGGTTTCCCGGGAGAAACAAAACAAACCATCGGCGAATTGATTGACTTTTTGAAACAGTTCAAATTGCGCAATGTCGGATTTTTCCCCTATTCGAAGGAAGACGGTACCGTCGCGGCTAAGTTCGACAATCAAGTACCCGAACGCGAAAAACAGTGTTATGTAAAGAGGTTGTACGAAGTTCAACGCGATATCGCCGAACATCTCAATCAAGAAGATTTCGGCAAAACATACGAATGTGTTATAGACGAATTTGAGAATTTCGACGGTAAATACTATTTTTATAGAGGGAGAAGTTATTTTATGACTCCCGAAATAGACGGTTGCGTGTACATATCGTCTCTTACTCCTTTAAAAGTAGGCGAATTTTATCAAGTTGCGATCAATGGCGCGCAGGAATATGATTTGTGCGGAGAGGTGGTGAAATGAACTTACCTAACAGACTTTCAACATTGAGGATTTGCCTTGTGCCGTTGTTTGTTGCGATATATTTTGTGCCGTATTGGTGGTGTTCGCTAATCGCCGTCGGTATTTTTGCGTTAGCCGCTTTTACGGATTTCCTGGACGGACATATAGCGCGTAAATACAACATGGTTACCGATTTGGGTAAACTTTTAGACCCTATTGCAGATAAAATACTTGTTTGCGCGGCACTTTTCTGCGTGGTGGCAACCAATCCGCTTCAATTTATCGATATAATGAGTTTTGCGTCGGGAAATTCTCGGATACTCATTTTCGGCAGGATATTTTTAACAGTGGGCGGCATAATAATCATTTCACGAGAATTGCTTATCAGTGCGATGCGACAGATTGCGGCGGCAAAAGGAGTTGTTGTTCAAGCAAATATCTACGGTAAAGTAAAAACCGTATTTCAGGATATTGCATTGCCCGTATTGATAGCACTCAATGCCACAAATTATCTGAATAGGTCTACACTGACGGAAAACGAAAACCTATTTCTTGTCGGTTGGTGGCTTGGCATATTACTGTTTTTAGTAGCGGTTGTCTTGACGATTGTGTCATGCGTCATTTATTTAGTACAAAATAAAAAGGTATTCAGCACCAAATGATAAAAATTTTAGCAAAAGTTTACAGTATGGCAGTGGAGCAGATTTGTGAAAAATTAGACAACGAATTGGCTCAATATGACCTGCTTTTATCAAAAAACAACGCTTCTTCCTCGCAATTTTTGAAGGAATCGATAGGTTGCAGCGCTTTGTTGATTATCGGCGATGTGGGAGATAACGGTACATTATTCGCGGATACTTTCGGTTTGTCTATGTTTTATGATAAATTTGCCGAACGCAATGTAAAAGAGTACTGTAAATTGTCCAATATTGCTCTCCCGCCGCAACATATTATGGACAAATTATGTATCGCGCCGGAAACATTTAATCACTTTGCGTCGTCTTACGGTTATCGATGCGCTTGTTACGGTGAATTTAAAAAGACGCACATTTATTTGATTCCCGACGATGTAAGAGAGTGCGTTTCCACATTTGATAATTATATAAATAAAGTTCTTTTTAAAACACCGACAACGGCAACGAGATTGGTTTTTAAGGTTTTCGGTTTGAGCTTTGCAGCTGTAAGCGAAAAACTTGACGCGCTTGGCAAATTTGTTTCACACAAATGTGAAACAAAAAATTTAGACAGTAAAATCATTATCACCTTTCCCCCGAAGTGTGCCAAATCCATTATTGCCGAAACTACGGAAAAAATGGAAGAATTGTTTGGCAATTTTATATATGCAACGTCCGATCAAAGCCTTGCAAGTACGGTAGTGCAATTGCTGAACAGATTGGGCAAAACGATTTCCACTGCCGAATCCATAACAGGCGGAATGATAGCCTCATCGATTGTGTCTGTCCCCGGTGCAAGCAGTGTGTTTTTTGAGAGCGCCGTGACCTATTCGGTACAGGCAAAAAACAACAGATTGGGAGTTAGCCCCCACTTGGTGGATGAATATGGCGTTGTTTCACAACAAGTAGCGCAGAAAATGGCGCTCGGATTGAAAGAGAACGGTACGGACATTGCCGTTTCTACCACGGGATTCGCAGGTCCTACGTCAGCGGACGGTATGCCTGTGGGGTTATGTTATATCGGAATTGCAACGGAAAAAGGTGTTTCTGTGTATCGAAACGTATTTACCGGCGACAGAAATTCCATCAGAACACAGGCGGCAAATATGGCGCTTTATCTCGTTTGTAAAACACTTACTAAATAAATTATTGAGAAAATAAGGAGACATTTTATGACCGACGACAAGAAGAAAGCATTGGAACAAACGATCTTGCAAATCGAAAAAGAGTTTGGCAAGGGATCGATTATGAAATTGGGCAGTTATGCGGCGTCTCGCAATATAGAGGTAATACCTACCGGTTGTTTGCCTCTTGACGTAGCGCTCGGCGTGGGCGGACTTCCCAAAGGACGTATTATTGAAATTTACGGACCCGAAGCCTCCGGTAAAACAACCGTTACGCTTCACGTTATTGCACAGGTACAAAAGATGGGCGGTACTGCGGCATTTATCGACGCAGAACAGGCGTTGGACCCCGTATACGCTGCAAATTTGGGAATAAATCTCGATGATTTGTATATTTCGCAACCGGACAGTGGCGAACAAGCGTTGGAAATTCTCGATTACTTGGTCAGAAGCAATGCTATCGATCTTGTCGTTGTTGACTCGGTCGCAGCGCTTACTCCTCGCGCAGAATTGGAAGGGGATATGGGCGATAGTCATATGGGAGTACAAGCCCGTTTGATGTCGCAGGCATTGAGAAAAATAGTTGCAATCGGCAACAAATCCAACACGTGTATTATATTCATCAATCAATTGCGCGATAAAATCGGCGTTATGTTTGGTAATCCCGAGACAACTACGGGCGGCAAAGCGCTTAAATTTTATTCAAGTGTACGTTTGGATGTAAGAAAGACCGACCAAGTAAAGGACGGGTCCGAGATCGTTGGCAGCAAAACGCGCGTAAAGGTAGTAAAAAACAAAGTCGCGCCTCCGTTTAAGACAGCGGAATTTGAAATAATATTTGGTAAAGGCATTTCCAATTCGGGCTGTATTTTGGATATGGCAGTGGCAAACGGCTTTATCGAAAAGAGCGGTTCATGGTTCAGCTATAACGGAGAGCGTATAGGTCAGGGGCGTGAAAATGCCAAGAGTTATCTTGAACAACATCCCGATGTGATGGATTTACTTTCGGACCAGATAAAACAAAAGCTAAATCCCGCTTCGACAGAAACCGATTCCGCGACAGAATAGCGCATACAACAATCTGCCCGTAAATAGTGCAAGATTCATTAAAATTTTAATTTTAAAATTAAATTCAGAGAACAATGTTTTTGCACGGAATTATATAACTTGTATTAAAATTATAAATTAAGTTAAACGGCTTGACGTCAATCAAGTCGTTTATTTTTATCGATTGTTTGACAAAGTTCAGAAGTAGCAGACTTAATTTGAGCATTATTGTTGATAAACGTAATTAGCATTGAATCGCTTGTCAGGCGGTTTGGGGCTTTTTATTTGATTTAACAACACTAATTTATGGAAACAAGCAGGGGAAATCACAACAATTGATAAAGTTCAATCGGCTAACGGTTTTGCAGCAGTAGTTTCGGTAGAGATAGAACATTTGAATAAAAAAATAGAAGTTTACAATTTGAATGTTCTATGTTATCATACTTATGTCATCGGAGAAGGTTAGATTGCAGTACTAAGTTATTTAAAATCATAAAATTCATTCCTATAAAATAGGGGAGGAGCTATTTAATGTTTAACATGTACTTAAATGAGCAATTATTCGAAAATTTGCAAGATTTAGGATTAAAAATTGATGAAGTATGCAATGATTTCTACAAGGAAATTATATGGATAGAAGAAATATATCGTTATCCAACTGCAAAAGAATTGGCAAAAGATGATGAGGACGAAGCGGATGATTTCCGACTGACTCCAACCACAAAAATATTAAAAAATACCAAAGTTTATGTAAAGGATAGAAATTGGATACCAAAGGATGACGAATTTCATCACTATTTTAAAACTATTTCTACAGGTATGATATTAAATTATTTGCAGGAAAAGTTGAGCGATTATGAGTTTGTAATTAACTTTAAAAATTATGGACAAAATATGCTGTATGCTGAAATCTCATTTAAGAATGAAACAAAAGTTTATGAAAGTCCGAAAGATCAACTCCCATCGTGTCTATTAATTGACCAATTGTATGATTTCTTGCACTGGTTGTTGGAAGAAAAAATCGTTTAGATATATAACGCTTGTACCGTTAAAGAAAATGGCGTCTATGAAATTGACTTTGATGATGGTAAAAAATATATAGGTAAAGGTTCGCATCAAAGGATGCAACAATCTATCAAGAGACTGTCTAGCGAAACTAGAAATCTAGTATCAAAGCAATTTACGCCTTGCTCAAGTGACAAAGCCGCCTTTATGCTTGAACATATTAAAATGATGGAAACGGGATTTGGCACGGAAGGTGAATTGCTAAATAAGATTTATAGTCTGGCATGAAGCTTTTCATGATGTTCTTTTAAAATAGTTAGTCCTGCTTGTAGGAATCTATACAAGCAAGACTAGGGAGTGAAATTATGAAAATTGTTATAAACGAGAAAAAAAATATCGTGATTTTTCTACAAGATACGATTTAAATTACTGGTATCAAACACCGGAACGTTTTTTAGAAATCCAATCTTGGGAACTAGAGTCAGACATTAAAGCAGTAAAAAAAATGTTATTAGACAACGAAATTTATTATTTGTCTATTAACACACAAGGGAACAATTATAGAGTAGATCTTGCGAACCTGGAAGAACTCTTTTTTTTGGAGTATCTCGGGCTACCATGTGGAAGTTTCATTAATGTTAGTACATTAGAAGGTTTAACCAAGTTAAAATCACTGTTTTTATTTAATGACAACGATGGAGAAGCTATTGATTTATCTAAACTGCGGTCTCTTAAAAGATTATATATACAAAATTCATTGGGTAAGATTGAAGGGATTGAGTCTCTTGTTGGACTCCATACCTTATCTTTGCAAAAGTTAAAAGCAACAGATTTACAATCTTTATCAAGTCTAACGAATTTGGAATCGTTAGAATTAGTTCAATCTACAATTGAATCATTGGATGGAATAAGTTTGTTGAAGAAACTAAAGTGTTTGACAATGTTTTATTGTAGCAAATTGAGTAGTTTGAAGGGCGTAGAGTATTTATCAAAACTTGAATACTTAAAATTGGACACATGCAAGGCTTTAAGCGATTATCATTTTCTTGCCGATGCACAATTATTGAAATATTTGTTCATTGGTAGTTGCGGAGCTGTAAATGATTTAAAGTGGCTGCATAATTTAAAGAGAATGAATTATATAGGACTAATTGACACGGATGTAACAGATGGGGATGTTTCTTGTTTATTAAGTGTTCCGGATCACAGATACACAAATAAAAAGCATTTTAATTACTACCAAAATAAATACGGTGTAGATATTAAACGATAATGTTTTTTTAACAATTGTTTGGGTACTTGCTGGTAAATCACAAAGAAGCGGGTACCGGAATGAGAATGCTACAAGCAAAAGTGGACTTTATGAATACTTTACAAAATGTCACTGCAATAAAAAAATTTATTTAATTAATTGAGGTGTAAGATGAGCTATTATTCAAGTGTTAGTTATATATATATCGTATTGAGAAAGAATTCAATATTATGAAAGATTATTGTCCTGAGATGGCCAATTTTAATAAACATCAAATATTGAATATGTTTAATAATATTAAGACTTATTTTGGTGCTGTTCAATTTGATACTATATGTGCTTTGTGTAGGTACATTGATGGAAAAGGATATTTCAAGACTAAGAATAACACTTATTTCAAGAGAAAAATTGATACAGGCATTCAAAAGATATTTTTATCAAATGATGATTATCAGTGGAATACTTATACAGTATCTTTTTCTGCCCTAAAGTATCCGAATATTGATGTAATGTTGACCGATAGCGGTTTAACGTTTAATCTGGATCATGAAAATGAATTGTCAAAAGCAGATATTGAAGAATTGCGCAAATTAGCAATAAATTGTCTGTCCGATACAAGAATTATTAAAATAGTGGACCAAATAAATACTCCAAGAAAATAAAACATTTATGGGATTCTGCTTAATGCGGAATCCCTTATAATTTTTGAAGTTAATTAATGAAACATATATTTTATTAAAATTTTAAATAGTGCTTTATTTCTATATAATACTATTACTGTAATAGTATTATATAGAACGGCAATTTTGTGCATAGAAACATTTATTTTACAAAATTTTTTCAAGTTGTATTTGTTTATTAACCTGTTACAGCGATTATTCATCTACGAATAAGCTAATATAAAATAAATTTTTGTATATTTTTATTCTTTATTTTTTTAAATATCTTGACATATTGCAATAAAATCGTTAAAATAATATCGAGTGATAGTGGGGATTTCTATCAAACTGTCACTACTGATTTTTAGGAGGAATATTAACAATGAATACATTGATTACATTCTTCCTTGCCGACAGTACTATTCCTTCTTGGATTTGGATTCTTTTACCGGTAATAGCCGTTGCATTTGCCGCAATCGGTGTAGTGGTGGGAATCTGCGTATATAGAAGATATAGAAACCGCAAAATAGGCTCCACCCAAGCGCAAGCCGATTCCATTATGGAATTTGCGCGAGAGGAAGCCAAATCGTTGAAAAATGATGCCATAAAAGAGGCAAGAGAAGAAAGTCAAAGACAAAAGAATGAAGCGGAACGTCAGATAAGAGAACGCAGCAACGAACTTGCGAAACAAGAAAATCGAATGAGTCAAAAAGAAGAAGCTCTCGACAAAAAAGAGGAGATGCTTCTCAAAAAATTGGATCAAATCGACGTTCAACAAAAACAACTTATCTCTCAGCAGGGAGAACTTAACAAACGCGCTCAGGAACTTACCAAATCCGAGGATAAAATTCAGCAGGAGTTGGAACGCGTTGCAGGCTTGACGCGCGATGAGGCAAAGCAGATATTGGTGGACGGAATGGTTTCCGAGGCGCGCAAAGACGCTGCCGGTCTTGTTCGCAAAATTGAAACAGAAGCCAAACAAAGCGGCGATCAAAAAGCTCGTGAAATTATCGCAACGGCAATTCAGCGTTGTGCAAGCGATCAAGTCAGCGAAATGACTGTCACAACGGTACCTCTTCCCAATGATGAAATGAAGGGGCGTCTAATCGGGCGCGAAGGAAGAAACATTCGCGCATTGGAAAACGCAACGGGCGTGGAATTGATTATCGATGATACGCCGGAAGTCGTTATCCTATCGGGATTTGATCCCGTTCGCCGTCAAATTGCGCGTATTACCATTGAAAAACTTGTTTCCGACGGTCGCATACACCCCGCTCGTATAGAGGAAATGGTGGAGAAGGTCAAACGCGACATGGAAATTACGATTAAGGATGAAGGTGAAGCCGCATCGTTTGACACAGGCGTTTTTGGATTGCATCCGGAACTTATCAAATTGCTTGGTCGGCTTAAATTTCGCACTTCTTACGGACAGAATGTGTTGCGTCACTCCATAGAGGTAAGTTACATAGCGGGTATTATTGCTTCCGAACTCGGGCTCGATGTTGCTTTGGCAAAAAGAGGCGCATTGTTGCATGATATAGGTAAAGCTGTGGATCAGGAAGTTGAGGGCACTCACATGCAAATAGGCGCCGATCTTGCCAAAAAGTATAAAGAAAGCAAAGAGGTTGTCAATTGCATTGCGTCTCATCACGGAGACGTGGAACCGATAACGGTAGAGGCGGTTATCGTTGCCGCTGCCGACGCGATAAGTGGAGCGCGCCCGGGTGCTCGCAGAGAATCTCTTGAAAATTATGTAAAACGTCTTGAAAAGTTGGAAGAAATTGCCAATTCCTTCAAAGGCGTTCAAAAGTCTTATGCGGTACAGGCAGGACGTGAAATTCGTATTATTGTCAAACCGGAAGAAGTAAATGACGAAACGACCGTATTGTTGGCAAATGACATTGCCCGTCGCATTGAAAGCGAGCTTGAATATCCGGGACAAATCAAAGTCAATGTTATTCGCGAAACGCGCAGCATTGATTATGCAAAATAATATTACCGATATTAGGAAATAATTTTTACAAAGAACAAGCTGCCGCGGTTTGACTGCGGCAGCTGTTAATTTTATAAGCACTTCAACGGTTTATCAACTACAAAAAAGAGTAATTTGCGATGAAATAATAAATTATTTTCAATTTGATAAATTTGAAGATTCTATTATTTTTTTGTAACGATCCACTTCCCCTCGTGCAAGTTCGTCACATCTTTCATTAAGTTCAACATCCGCGTGACCTTTTACTTTAACAAATTGTACTTTGTGTTTGTTCACTTCGTAAAGTAAAGCTTTCCACAAATCTTGGTTTTTGACTTCGGATTTACCTGCGGTTTTCCAACCGGATTTTTGCCAAGCGTCAACCCATCCCTTGTTAAAGGCGTCTGCAATATATTGCGAATCTGTACAAATATCCACATCACAGCGTTGATTCAAACAGCGCAATCCCTGTATAACGGCAAAAAGTTCCATTCGGTTGTTTGTCGTGCTTTTATCATAACCGGCTGTTTCTTTTTTTATTCCGTTATAAATCAGTACTGCCGCCCATCCGCCAATTCCGGGATTTCCCGAGCAGGCGCCATCAGTGTAAATAGTGACTTTCTTCATAATTTCCAAACATTTTTTATCGTTTCAATTGACATTAAACGTCCTTTACATTATAATAGAAAAGTACTTAAAGTTGCAATCTTTTTGCAGCAAAATATTTTAGGGGAGTGGCTCAACGGTAGAGCAGCGGTCTCCAAAACCGCCGGTTGCGTGTTCGAATCGCGTCTCCCCTGCCAAGCGCATCTACAACAAGGTGCGCTTTTGTTTACCTAAAAAGTGGTAGTCGTGTGTGTCTCGGTAAATCAAAGGAGTTGCCAAGCGACAACTCCTTCTTATCTTTTGTAAAAATGATTATCAATATTGTTTGTAAAGGACTTCGTAAATTCCGACGAAAATCGGTATAAGTATTGCATAGCCCATCGGAATCATGATGCTTTTTGATGTCTGTTCAAAATTGCTGAATTCCACATTGCTCAAAGCGCTTATTCCAACCGAAGCAAGTACGATAATAACGCAAACCACCGAGGCAATTATCATAGCAATCTTAAAGTTGAATGCAACTTTATTTTTACGCGTCGGGTCAACAATTGCATAAATTGTAAAGCCGACGGGTACAAGCATAAGTACGGCAAGCGCAATAACAAACGGTTGCCAATTGCCTATTGAAATGGAGCAGAGTGCAAACACGCCGAAATATATCAACGCAACAAGATATGTAAGCCAGGATGTTTGACACAATACCTTTGCTTTGGGTATCAACATCTTGGATTTGTAAGTAGCGGTGGCATGGTTGTATATGCGCAAACGGATACCTTCTTTTGCAAGAATATCGGCAACGTCTTCCAATGCCGCATGACGATCTTCATAATAAGTTGCAGTTGTCGCGGCTGTCGGAATTTGGTTGATTTCGTCCAACTGATCACCGATGATATTGTTTAGAACATGTTGATAGTTTTCTCCCTCGTTGCTCGGCTGACGTTCGGATACTTCCCTCGCACGTTCTTCAAATGCCTGCATAAATTCTTCCGCGTTATCTTGATTGACCTCGAAACGAGATTTATTATCTTGTTGCTCGTCAGGCTGCGGTTCGGGTTCCGGCTCGGATTCAGGCTCTTTTTCAATCGGAACATAAACGATTTTTTCGATAACGGTAGGTTTCGTTTCTTCCTCGACAGTTTCCTCTTTTGATTCAACGGTTTCATCGTTACCCGATAGCTCGCGCAAGCGTCTGGCAATTTCATCCTGTTGATTTAATTCTTCCTGAAATTCATTGTGTTTGTTTTTGCGAGGACTTCTTCTGCCGAATAACGGTGTGGCGTCTTCCTGCGAAATTTCCACGCCGTTTGCAGTACCGTCAACAAGATCGCTCAAAACAGCGCGATGATATTGCCATTCCGAAATAAATTGCTCGCAGTTGGCTTTGCCCGTTTTCGTCAACGCGTAGTAACGGCGGCGTCCGCCATTGGAGTTTTCTCCCCAATATGATACGATCAAATCGTCCTCTTCGAGTCTTTTCAGATAAGAATAGAGGGTGGGCTGTTTAATTTCGTAACGGTTATTTGTTCTTTCTTTTATTTCTTTTGCAATTTCGTAACCGTATTTGTTTCCGTTATATAGCGAACACAAAATAATTGTTTCGATATTGCCTTTCAAAAAGGTAAAATCCCCACTCATAACAGACCTCCTGTACTTATTTTAGAATATATGTCTAAATATGTCAATAACTTAGACTACTATTTGTGACATAGTTGCTTTTATGCAATATCAAATATATTTCTTTTGACATTTGTTGCAAAAAAAACATAAAAAAAATCAAAAAAAGTATTGTCATCCATTGTACATTTGTGCGTATGAGAGTGGAAATAACGGGTACTTTCAAAAAAATAGTTAAAATGCGATTTGAAAACGGTATATTAAAGGTGGTGGCAAATCGATTTCTTTCCGATAAAAAGATAAAAGAAATTATCGAGGAAAACATCGATTGGATAAACGCACATAAAACCAGCGTCAAAGAGGAGCCGAAGCCGCAAATCGAAAAAGCAAAAAACGACGACAAAGAACGTTGCTGTCCACAATCAAAGGATTCGCAGGGACAACTTGTACAGGATATGTTTGCAGCTCGACAAACGTTAATTTTGGGTGATCCCGTTAATATAGCCTCATGCAGTTCGGGATGCAGCTATCTCGACGGAAAAACGCTTTATATTTCCGAAAAATTTTATGCAAATAGAGACAGTCGCCTTAAAGCAGTCAAAAGTTTTCTAAAAAAACTTGCCGCCTCGGGAGTAGCCGATGAGGTCGCGGATTTTGGAAGCAAAACGGCAATGTGTCCAGTAAAAATCGAATTTCGTGAAAACAACGGTTCTTGGGTAAAGTGTTCATTGGCAAATCAGCGTATCCTTTGTTTCGATTTTCGAATTGTGCAGTTGCCGCAGCAACTTCGAAAGTATGTGATAGTTCACGCTTTTGCCCATTTTTCACATCCGTTGCATGATTGCGGTTTTTGGAAGTTTGTATCGGAATTTTTACCGGATTACCGTATTTTGGCGAGTGAATTGGACGAATACAAAATTCTAAAAGATATTTGATTAAACAAAAAACCGTAAAACCGATATTCACAGTTTTACGGTGTTTTATTGAATTTTATCAAAATTTTTTTATACAGCCGATAACCTTGCCGATTATTGCGGGGTCTTCGTCCGGAGTGATTACAATATCGTCCAATTCACTGTTTTCGGGGTGCAACACAAGGTTGGGAGAAGTGGCGCGCAAACGTTTTACGGTAGCTTTATCCTGCCACAGCGCCACGACAATTTCTCCGATTTCAGCGTTATTCTGACTGTGTACAATCACATAGTCGCCATCGGATATGCCCGCTTCGATCATGCTGTTGCCTTCAACGCGCAACATATACAAATCGTTTTCTCCGAACATATCTTGCGGAACGGGAATTTCGCCTTCGATGTTCTCTGTTGCAAGCATCCCTTTGCCGGCGCTGACGTTACCAACCAATGGGATATAGTTTGACCGCCCGCGCGTTTGCGTGATAGAAAAAGCGCGTTTTCTGTTGGCGTCTTGGGTTATCCAACCGCGATTTCGCATTTTTTCCAAATAGTAGTGGACTGTGGAGGTGGATTTTATATTAAATTTCTCGCCTATTTCTCTGACAGAAGGCGGAAAACCGTTGTAGTCCACAAAGTCTTTTATATAGTTGTAAATTTCTTCCAAACGAATATCGCCTTTTTTCATAAAAATATTTTAGCATATTTGCCCAAATAACGCAATAGCAAAACAAAACTTTTGTTCTATTTTTCAAAATTTGATATATTTGGCAAAAATCGAAATATATTTTTTGGCTATTATCACGTTGATGTCGGCGCCGTATTCGTCATATTTTACATTTTTAAGCTGAGCATTGTATTTGTTTAAATCGGAAAGCAATTTAGCGCTTTCGCCCAGCGCTACATGCAAATTTACAATGGCATATTTTTCCATTACAAATTCCTGTATTTTCATCATCAGCAGATCGATATTTTTACCGGTCAGCGCAGATATAAACACGGACGGCGTATTTTCAAATACGACGTCGCCCAATGATTCAGTTTTAATTATTTTGTCGCTTTTGTTGTAAATGCGCACAATTGGTGCCGTCGCATTTAATTGTGCAAGGGTATTCTCGGTAACGTCGATATGTTTTGCCACATTTTCGTCGGATACATCGCACACATTCAAAATCAAGTCGGCGTTTCGTGCTTCTTCCAATGTGGATTTGAAAGCGTTTAAGAGCGAATGAGGCAAATCCTTAATAAATCCTACGGTATCGCATAACAAAATTTCCACTCCGTTCGGTGTTTTCAGACGTCTGACGGTGGTGTCCAACGTGGCAAACAGTTTGTTGTCGGCATACACATCCGATTGCGTGAGTCTGTTAAACAACGTGGATTTGCCCGCATTGGTATATCCGACAAGCGCAACCGTAAACAACCCGTTTTCTTCGCGTTGCTTGCGGGTTATCATACGATGTTTTTCTATTTCTTTCAGTTCTGTTCTAAGCCGATATATCCGTTCGCGCGCGGTGCGTTTGTTTGTTTCCAACTGAGTTTCACCCGGACCGCGAGTTCCTATTCCCGCGCCTTGACGCGAAAATCCCTTTTCCGGCTTGGTAGCCAAATTGTAGTTAAGCTGCGCCAACTCAACCTGTTTTTTCCCTTCTGCGGAAGTGGCGCGCAACGCAAATATATCCAAAATCAAATCGATCTTGTCAATTACATCGCAATCCAATTCTTTCGCGAGAGTTACGCGCTGAGTTGCGTTTAGCGGACAGGAAAAAATTACGACGTCGATATTGCAGTCGATTGTTTCAAGTGAATGTTTCAGTTCTTGAAGTTTGCCTTTACCGATAACGGTGTCCGGCTCTGCCGAATTTCGTTTTTGCGAGCATTGCAACTTTATTTCACCTTTTGCCGTGCGTATCAATTCGGTCAATTCATACAAATCTTGCTCAATGTCGCTATTCGGAAGTTCCAAATAGACCAATGCAACGTTTTCGATATTTATATTCATAATCAATCTTTTTTATCTGTCGGCGCTCCCCTCAAACTTACTTTGGTGGAGGCGTTGCGGCGAATATCTTCCGTTATTGCCGCATAATGGCGTTTGGTTGTATTTACGTCCTTGTGCCCCAAAACATCCGCCACAACATATATATCCCCCGTATTTCGATAAAGTTGCGTGCCGAAAGTGGAGCGGAGTTTGTGTGGGGTTATATGTTTCAGCGGTGTGGCTACCAAGCTGTATTTTTTTACGATGTTTTCCACGGCGCGCGTGGTTATGCGTCGTTTTTGCAAGGATAAAAACAATGCAGGTTCGTTTTTTACGGTTGAATCCGCCGCACGCATAGAGTAGTAGTCGTAGAGATAGCCGGCGATTTCTTCTGAAAAATAAAGTATCACGCGAGCGCCGCCTTTACGCGTTACAACAAAGCTCAAATCATCGAAATTTACGTCATCCATATCTATTCCAACCAATTCGCTGACACGTATTCCCGTTCCCAACAGCAGGCTGACTATGGCAAGATCGCGCACGCGCGTGTTTTCCTGATACCTTTGTTGCCTCTCGGTCAGTCCCATGCCGGTATCCACAACATCCATCATCGTTTCTATTTCTTCTCCATCCAAACGAATTATTTCTTTTTCATGCAATTTGGGAGTATCTACGGAAGCGGTGGGATTGTATCGAATAAGTTGTTTCTTTTCGAAATATTTTACCATAGAGCGTATTGCGGCAAGTTTGCGACTTTTTCCTCTGGCTCCGTTTTTTACAATGGTGCCGTTTTTGCGATATATTTCCACATAACTCAAATACGCCTCGATTTCGAAAGGCGAAAGGGACTCAATATCCGCTGGAGTAATATCTTTGGTAGATTTATCTTTGAAACGCGAGATTTTCGACGCAAGATAATTGAAAAAGGTACGTATATCGTATGCGTAATTCAATCGTGTGAGCGGAGTGGTATCAGAGGAGATTCCGACAAAATATTCTCGGCAAAAATCGGGTAAATCTTCATCCAATATTTTGTTCAATTTTTCCATGTTTTCCGCATCTCTGTTGTTGAAATATGTTTTGCTCATTATTATCCTCGCAAAATTCAAAATACATTTTTGACAAATTTGATAGTGCAGCGTTTGTTTACATTTTATATTAGTGTAAAATCTTTGCTTATTTGCCGGGGCAAATCCGATGTTACATCGGTATGTCTTAATTATACAAACGTTTAAATCAATTCCATTATACCCCAAATGTATTCGTAAAGCAAATATTTTACGAATAATATTGTCGTCAAAATATAAAATATTGCACAAGCGGTGCAATAATTGCTTTCGGATTGACTACGGTATTATTGCGCGGGAAAAATCTTATTGTCGTTCGATCAAAAATAAATATTCCCTCATAAACATTTATTTTCTGCATAAATTTTATTGAATTATTCTGCAAAACAGTATTTTAGAGAATACTATTTTTGACATAACAGTATAAAACGACAAAGTTCAACATAAAACGGTGTGCATTAAAAAGTTTCAAAAAGGTTTACAATATAAATATTTTATGTTATCATACATAAGTAATGGAGCCACTCCGCGCTTGTCATCTGAATTAAATCTGCGGAAAAAAAAATTCAACCAACTCAACATTCTGTAAATAAAACTATTACAATCACTACGTGAGAGATATATGATAGAGTTTAATGGCACATTGTCGTCCAAGTGCGTTCATTTTTATATTAAAAAGGATATTTTAAAATCCTTAATTATATTCTCATTGCCGACATTGCCATTTATAATTTCTATGATAGTTTTGTCTATTTTAAGGGCAGAGTTGTTTTGGGGTGTATTTGCAGGCTTAATTCTTGTTATAGCCGTGAGTATGGCGATTATTGAGGGTACAATATTTCTGAAAAAGAAATTACCTACTCAGATAACAATTGTCGACGGAAGAATTGACAAGGTAAGTATATTGGAGCCCAAAAACAATCCAATCAGTGAGATTGAAACAGTGGTTGACTACGGTGAGTGGTATCAAATCCATTTCAATATCGGATTAGAAATAATTATGTAATTTGTCAAAAAGATCTTATTGCGAAAGGAACTCTTGAAGAATTTGAAAAGCTGCTTGGAGACAAAATAGTCTGTTCAAAAAAATAACAATTATATGATTTTTTACACATTGACGAAAGAATAATAGTGTGGCAAATCAGTTTATGTGAGAAAATATGAAATTTTATCGAATTGATGATTCGCATATGTTTTATAATCGTAAGTATGCATATCTTAGTGTAAATTCAACAAACAAAATACCAAATGAATATCAAGGCCCTACGGAAGAATATCTTACATTTAGGTGTCCCTATTGTGGCTACGAGAGATATAATATATTTTATCCGGAAAAGTTTATTGCTGTATTTAATAAAGACAGTGTGGGAGATATTTCTGTTGGTGTTGTAAACTTCCAACTCGCCCGTATCTGAAAAATTTTTGAAAATGATTGAAAAATATCAATTTAAAGGTATTGAAGAAATTAGATAGTATAAATACATGGAAACCACGCGACATAAATGTTGAAGGATCTTACTTTGAAACGCGAGTTCATTTTGAACCTTTGCGATGGAGACATGTGGATAAAGAGAATGAATGCTTGATAGTAGTACATAATCGAACATGTGGTTGCTCGAAATGTTTAGGAAATAGAGACTTTTTAAAAATTCCTAAAGATGCGAAGCTTTACCTCGATGGTTTAAACGAGGTTGAGTATGATATCTTTTCGACGATTGATAATCCCGGACATATTTTTGTGTCGGAAAGATTTGCGGAAGCTTGCAAAACGGAAAAAATAACCAATATTCTAGATCGATTGGTCGAGGTGTTCGATTACACGGATTTAATGCAAACAAGTTAAATAAATGGATAGTTCTTTGTATTTTTTTTAAAATAGAGTAAAAGTAGCGTAACTTGTCACAAACAATTGACGGCTCGATGTTTTTGATTTTGCTCAAAATGTTCTTTGAAGTCGGAACGTCCGAGTATAAATGGGGCAAGCAATTCATTGCTATAAATTGTTAGTTTATTTTTCGTTGGTTTGAAAAAAATTGTCACCCCACACATCTATATATCTATTCGCAAAAGGCAACTTTTGCGAATAGATAGCGGTTAAAACGGGTTTTTTAGAGCAATTAAACGTTTTTTACTAGTTTCAGACTTATCAAAAATCAGCCTAAATCAAAACAAATTTATAATAGTTACTTGAAAAATAAGTATTATACAATTAGTTACTTGATAAATAGTTATTTGATATTCATGTAAAATTACCCGAAGATGGGTTTTTTAAATTTTTAAAATGTCGCTTTGTGCTAAAGTTAGTTAATAAATATTTGCTTAAAAGCCTTCCTTACACGCAAAAAAACGAAATCCTTACGTCAAATTTTATAAGTTATTGGCGCTCATTCCGGGAAAAGCTTGCAAAATTCCTCCTAATAATTTAGAATTTGAAATTTTTTGTTGTCTATTTTGAGTACTCGGTTTTGTTTTTTAAATTCTCGTGTAAACGGTGGTAAATTTGTAATTATTTTGAATTAAAAGTTGATTTCTCATTTCGTTCGCCTCTTAACAAAACTGTTTGTTTCAAAGCTTTACAGATTATCCAAAACTTTTTCCAAAGCCAAAATACCGTGCTCGAGCGTGAGTCCGCCTTGCAAATAAACCGTATACGGCGGGCGTATGGGACCGTCGCAACTCAGCTCAATTGAGGCGCCCTCCACAAAGCAACCGGCAGCCATTATAACCTTATCGGCATAACCTGCCTGCTGCCACGGTTCCGGTTTGACAAATCCGTCAACAGGTGAAATACTTTGTATGGCTTGGCAAAATGACGCCATTTTATCGGGATCGCCGAGTTTAACAGAGCAAACAATATCGCCGAGATGTTCGCCTACGTGCGGAGTTACTTCAAATCCTTGTTTTGCAAGCACGTAAGAAAAAAGCGTAGATATTTTGAGCGCCTGATTTACTATATGAGGTGCAAGAAAAATCCCTTGAAAAAATAGCCTGTAACCGGGTTGATATGACCCGACTTCCATTCCCAATGAAGGAGCCGTCAGCCGACCCGCCACCAATTCGACAAGGTCGGTTTTGCCTGCGATATATCCGCCCGTCGGAGCAATGCCTCCGCCGATATTTTTGATAAAAGAACCGGCACAAATGTCCACGCCGACTGTCGTAGGCTCGTGTTTTTCGACAAACTCACCGTAACAATTGTCGCAAAAAACAATGATTTGAGAGTCGATTTTCTTTACAAAACGGCAAATTTTCTCAATTTGAGCAATGGAAAGCGCAGGACGTAGAGAATACCCTCGCGAGCGTTGAATATACACCATTTTCACGTGATTGTTACGCAGATAATTCTCGATTTTATCAAAATCGAATCCGTCGTCAGTAAGATCGATTGCTTCAAAATCAATCCCGAAATCACGCAAACTGCCTATACCGGATTTGAAAACAACATCCAAAAGAGTGTCATAAGGCATTCCAGTTACCGAAAGTACTCGATCGTTGGGTCGTAAAACGCCGAAAAGCGCCGACGAAATGGCTGCCGTGCCGGAAACGATCAACGGACTGACAATTGCACTTTCCGTCTCGAATATTTCTGCCACAACATTTCCGAGCGTTTGCCTGCCAACATCATCCGAACCGTATCCGCTGGTTCCATTGAAATGTCTCAATGCCACATTGTTGTTTTTAAAAGCGTTTATAACCTTTTCTTCATTGTACAATGAAATTTCGTCTAATTTTGTAAAAATATCCCGAGTGTTTTGCAATGCTTCCGTTATTTCTTGTCTCATTTGTCTCCTTAAATTACTATGTATGTCATAGTATTCTGTATTTAGTCAATTTATAGAGTAATTTTCATGATTTATTGAGTTTTATTCGATAATATTTGACAAATTCTTTACTTTTGTATATATATATTGGGCTATTTCATCTGTACTTTCACCGTCGATATTTATATATTCCGTTACGTTCATGCGTTTATAGTACGAAATTTGTCTTTTCGCATAATGTCTCGTGTTTAATTTTATACGACAAATTGCTTCGTCCAAATCAATATTTCCCTTTAAATACTCCACTATTTCTTTGTAACCTATTGCTTGAAAAGCAGGTGTATCGCAATATCCGTATTTGGCGACAAGTGATTTTACTTCGGCTACAAGTCCGTTTGAAATCATTTCATCAACACGTTTTTCTATTCGTATGTACAACTGCTCTCTTTCCGATTGCAGAACAAACAGCACCATATTGTATTGAGGATTAAACTTTGTATGCCCGCAACTGATGCTGCTTCCGCTTTCGGCAATCTCGATTGCACGAATCACCCTTTTGTAGTTGTGAATATCCACCGATTTTGCTGCCTGTTCGTCCTTTTCCGCCAGCATTTTTTGCAAAGGTTCGATGCCTTGTTGCTCATAGATCGACAGCAATTCCGCACGTCTTTCCTGTGAAGGATTCCCGTATTCCGGAGGATAAACCAAGTTGTCGAAATAAAACCCCGTTCCGCCGACGACTATCGGAATCGTCGGCATTGCGTCGATTATTTTTGCCGCTTGTTCTCGGTATAAAAAAGATGAAAAATTTTCATTCGGGTCAGCCACATCGGTCATATGATGCACAACGCCCTGCATATCACGCAAACCGAGTTTTGCTGTTCCTATGTCCATTCCCCTGTATATTTGCATCGAGTCGGCGGAAATAACCTCTGTACCCATATACTTTGCGAGCTGCACCGCAACGTCGGACTTGCCAACCGATGTTGTACCCGTTATTCCAACAAAAGTTTTCATTTACACAATCCTCTTGAACAGCTTTTCAATCTGAGCCTTGGTAAAAATCACAGTTATCGGTCTTCCGTGCGGACATTGCAAAATTTGGTTGTCGCAAACTTGTTTCAATATGTATTTTATTTCATATTCATTTAGCGCATAGCCGGCTTTTACGGCTGCTTTACATGCTTTCTTTGCAATTTTTTCCACAATCAGCGCATGATCGTCAATTTTAAATTCCTCAATCGAAGAAAGCAAAAATTTCACAAAATCCTGCATCTGCAAATCCGTAAGCAATGTTGATATTGCGGTTATGCGAAAAGTATTTCTTCCGAAATTTTC
Source organism: uncultured Clostridia bacterium (assembly GCA_947601445.1). Classification (GTDB taxonomy): domain Bacteria; phylum Bacillota; class Clostridia; order Christensenellales; family CAG-314; genus Fimimonas. The sequence continues at coordinate 150,867 of CANQGD010000001.1, forward strand.
CACTTCTATTCCTGCCGACAGAATATCCTGTCGGTTTTCTTCGATAAACAGAGCCTCTTCATCGCTAACGCTGAAAACATACGGTATTACAGCCTGCATATCGTTTGTTCTGTTTTGCATAAAGTTGTCAAACAACAGTCTCTCGTGCGCGGCGTGCTGATCCACAAAAATAACTTTATCGTCTATTTCCAGTATCAAATATGTTTTGAAAGCAACGCCCAATATTTTAGCTTTATCAAACAACAAATCTTCTTCGCTCGGGATATAGGTCGTCGTTTGAGGTTGTATAATCAGTGCATCGGGGTGTTTTACTTGGTCTTGATTGTCCCATCCCAAATTTGCTCGCGCCTTTTCCACGGTTACTTCGCGTTCCAACAGTGCGCCCAATTCGCTAAGAGATTTTTTTCGATCCGCTTCTTCGGTGGATTTTTCCATTGCGTTGACGGCAGCCGTCTGATCTCTGTTCATACAGTCCAGTCGGTCTTCTTCGGCAAGCCTGTTGAATACTGTAATAAAATCCTCTTGGCTATATTTAGGAGAATCACTTTCAGACTGCTGTCTCGCAAAAATTTCGTTCGAACGTTGTTCTGTGTAATTGTTCAAAGCGTTTGAAACGCAGTTATAAAAAGCACCGCATACTTTGCGCGAATCGAAAAATCTTACTTCACTCTTTTTGGGATGCACGTTGACGTCCACCATATCGCTCGGAATATATAAATCAAGAATATATACGGGAAACTGACGCGTCATCAAGTAATTTTTGTAAGCCTGCGCTATGGCGCCGGAAATGCCTTGGTCCGCAACGTACCGGTGATTTACGGAAAGAGTTTGAAAGTTTTTGTTGGACTTGGTCAGTTCGGGACTGCCTATGTATCCTTCGATACGCATATTTTCACGCGCGTAGTCTACCTTTATACAATTTGCCAAAAAGTCCGTCCCGTAAATGGCGAAAATGGCTTCTTCCAAGCCGTTTCCCTTTGTGGAATACACTGTCTTTCCGTCCGAAATGTATGTAATTTCCAATGTCGAATTGGTCAAAATCAGTTTGGACACAAATTTTGTAATCTCGGCATTCTCCGCCGTGCAACTTTTCAGAAACTTTTTGCGAGCAGGCATATTATAAAATAAATCTATAACTTCTATTTTGGTTCCGAAGTTGGTTGCGACAAACTGCTTGTCCGATACTTTTCCGTCCTCAACATACACTTTGGTCGCGGTTTCCGCATTACGTGTGCGTGTTGTAAGCGTAATCTTGGATACCGCCGCAATGCTTGAAAGCGCCTCTCCTCTAAACCCCAATGTATCGATGGCGCGCAGATTTTCCGCGCTCTGCAATTTGCTTGTGGCATGGTTAAGAAACGCGAGATCAACGTCATCTGCCGATATTCCGTAGCCGTTGTCGCTTACGGAAATCAATTCGAGTCCGCCCTTTGTGACTTCTATTACTATCCTTGTCGCGCCTGAATCGATGCTGTTTTCCACCAATTCTTTTACTGCGCCGTACGGTCGTTCCACCACCTCACCGGCAGCTATTTTATTGTATACGGATGGCGTCAATAATTTTATACTACCCATTTGTCTTTACCTTTTTTACCAACGAATTTAAAATGTCAAACGCCTCTATCGGAGAAATTCGATCCATATCTATGTCTCGCAAAATCGAACTGACTTCCTGAGATGTTTTCGTCACTTGCCGCGTCGAACCGATTTGCTGGACTTCGTCCAAATTGAGACTTATGTTACTGTTTTCCAGCATAGTGACGATTTCACGCGCTCGTGTACAAACATCGTTCGGAACGCCCGCAAGAGCCGCCACTTCTATTCCGAAACTCTTGTTCGTACCTCCGCGTGCGATTTTATGTAAAAATACAATCGTACCGTTGAGTTCTTTTACCGTTATTCTGTAATTTTTAACTCCTTCCACCCTGCCTTCCAAGTCGGTTAGTTCGTGATAATGAGTAGAAAACAATGTTTTGGCGCGAATATTTTTTGAAACATACTCCATTACCGCCCAAGCTATGGACAAGCCGTCGAATGTGGAAGTTCCCCGCCCAACCTCATCGAGAATTATCAGACTGTTTTGAGTTGCATTGTTGAGGATATTGGCAACTTCCACCATTTCCACCATAAAAGTACTTTGATTGAAAGCAATATCGTCGCTTGCTCCTACGCGCGTAAAAATCTTATCCACAATGGGAATCTCCGCGCTTTTGGCAGGCACAAACGAGCCTATATGCGCCATCAAGGTAATCAATGCAACCTGCCGCATATATGTGCTTTTACCTGCCATATTTGGACCGGTAATTATCATCGTACGATTTTCATCCGTATCGAGATTGACGTCGTTTGCAATAAAGTTATCGCGTTTGAGATAACACTCCACAATCGGATGTCTGCCGTCGGTAATGTGCAATTGCGTCCCCGTAGAATTGATTTTCGGCTTGCAATATCCATTGGATTGAGCGACCGACGCAAGAGAGTTTATGCAATCCAATGCGGCAATCGCTTGCGCCGTTTGCTGCATAATCGGTATATATTGCAAAAGGTTGTTGCGCAGCTCGTCAAACAACTTTTTTTGCAACTTTATCTTGTTCTCCATTGCGGTAAGCATCTTTTCTTCCAACTCTTTCAGTTCGGGACTGACAAATCTTTCGCCGTTGGTAAGAGTCTGTTTGCGAATAAAGTTATCCGGAGCGAGATTCAACATTGAATTTGTTATTTCAAAATAATAACCGAATACTTTGTTGTAACCCAATTTGAGGTTTTTAATTCCCGTACGGTTGCGTTCATATTCCTCCAAGGCGGAAATACGCGCGCCGCCGTGTCGGGCGAGATCGTACAATTCGTCCAATTCGGCATTGTAACCTTCCAAAATGTAATCCGTCGTATCCTTTATAACCGCCGGGACGTTCGGGTTTATCGCCCTACCGATAAGGTCTGCCGCTTGAGGTACAACGGAAATCGAATTGTCGATTTCGCGTAAAAGTTTGCTTTGAGCACGGTTGAGCAATCTTTTTATGTCGGGAAGCAATTCAAGCGATTCTTTCAGACTGACGCAATCCTTGGGAGTAACGTTGTTGTACGCGATCTTTCCCACCAATCTTTCGATGTCGCTCATTCTGTGCAGTAGTTTTGCTATTTCGGAACGCAAAACGTAACCGCGGAACAATTCCTCCACCGCATCCAGGCGTAAGTTGATTTGAGACGCCTTTTGCAGCGGTCTGTCAATCCAATCGGACAACATTCTTGCGCCCATACTTGTCTCTGTTTTATCCAATAGCCACAGCAAGCTGCCTTTACGCTTACCTTCGCGATAACTCACGGTCAGTTCGAGGTTTTTACGCGTTTTGACGTCTATGGACATATATTTATTTTTTTCAACATATTTTATTGGCTTTATGTGCGGCAATTCGCGTTTTTGTGTTTCTTTTAGATATTGAAACATCGCTCCGCAAGCACATATAGCCGCCGTTTTTCCTTGTACTCCGAATCCTTCCAAAGTATTGATTTTGTAGTGATTCAACAATTTTTCTTTGGCAAAACGCTTGTCAAAGTTATCTTCGTCATATGCGGAAAATTCGGGAATATATCCCGCTCGGACACATTCCAAACCAGCGGAGAGTTCTCGCGCAGTATTATTGGCAATAACTTCCGCAGGTTTATAACTTACCAAAAATTCCTGCAAATCTTTAATATGCGTTACTCCGTCAAACTCCGAGACAAACACATCGCCCGTAGACAAATCGCACAGAGCTACGCCAATCTTGCCGTCGGCGTAAACCGCTGCGATAAAATTGCTTCTGCCGCCTTCGAGAATTTCGCTTTCCATCACCGTTCCGGGAGTTATAACACGTACGACATCGCGATCGACAAGCTGTTTGCCGTTAGGTTCGCTGAGTTGTTCGCAAATAGCAACTTTTTCTCCTGCCGCAATCAGTTTGGCAATGTAGGCGTCAACCGCATGATACGGAACTCCGCACATCGGCGCACGTTCTTCGAGACCGCAGTTTTTGCCCGTTAATGTCAGGTCCAATATTTTGCTTGCCTTTTCGGCGTCCTCGAAAAACATTTCGTAAAAGTCGCCGAGGCGATACAACAATATACAATCTTTGTACTGCTCCTTGGTTTGCAGATAATTTTTCATCATAGGTGAAAGTTTATCGTTCATTGTGCCTCCGTAATTATGTTCCCCCAAAGCGTAGCCGAGTTTGCTCGCTCGATTTCCACTGTGACAAACTGCCCTATTTGCGATTTGTCGCATTTAAAATTTACAAGCCGTCCGCTTTCCGTTCGACCGCACATAGTATTCTGATAATGAGAGTTTTCCCCTTCTACCAACACTTCATATCGAAGCCCCAACATCGAACGGCTGATTTGCTTGGTTACTTCGTTTTGACATGATAGCAACCGCGTTATTCTGTCTTTTTTAACGGGATAAGGGATTTGATCGTTCATAGAATAAGCGGGCGTTCCTTTGCGTCTCGAATAAACAAAACAAAATGCGGAACTGAATTTAACACGCCGTACGAGATCCAACGTGTCCTCGAAATCCTGCTCGGTTTCTCCGGGGAAGCCCACCATGATGTCTGTTGTAATACCCACATCGGGAAGTTTCGCTCTTATTTTGTCGATAAGCGCAAAGTAATCGTCCCTCGTATATCTACGGTTCATTCTGCGCAGAATTTCCGTACTGCCGCTTTGAACGGGCAGATGAATATTATTGCATATAGTCGGATATTCCGCTATCGCGTCTATCACATCCTGCGACAAATCTTTGGGATGCGAAGTCATGAAACGCAAGCGAAATTTTCCGTCTGTCTTGCCGATTTCATGAAGCAAGCTTGCAAACGTAACGCCGTTGTCGAGATCATGTCCGTAAGAATTGACGTTTTGTCCGAGCAACGTTATTTCTTTATAGCCGTCGGCAAGCAAGCGTCTTATTTCTGTCATTACATCTTCCAACGGACGACTGCGTTCACGTCCGCGAACATAGGGTACAATGCAGTAAGTGCAAAAGTTGTTGCACCCGTAGTTGATATTGACCCAAGCATTCGGATAGCTTGTGCGTGCCTCGTAAAAATCCTCTTCGCGATATTTCAAAAATTCAACATTGCTGTATTTTTTCTTTTTTTGAGCGGAAACAAGCGCCTCTTTCAGCAGATTGAGATTGCTTGTACCCAATACAACGTCAATAAACGGATAGCTTGTTCTTATTTTTTCCGCGACGCCTTCCTGTTGCGACATACAGCCGCACACGACGGCTATCATGTTCGGATTGGTTCGTTTCAGTTTTTTTATTGCACCGATATGACCGTATATTTTTTGTTCGGCAGTTTCTCGGATACAACATGTGTTAAAAACAATGACATCGGCAAGTTCCGCCTTGTCGCATGCTTCATACCCGAGTTGCTCCAATATTCCCGCAATCTTTTCAGAATCATGGATATTCATCTGACATCCGTATGTGTGGATAAAATAATTCAAAATAACCTCCGAAAGTATCTCATTTGACAAACTTTCACTAATAACAATATTCTACTATTATTTCAATATTTTTTCAAGAGAAATAAATATAAAAGTATAAATCACAAAAAATATCAGTGTATGAGAAAGAAATTTTGGAAAATTTTCGGAATAGTTTGTTCTTCCATTATCATTACCGTAACTCTCGGCGCGGTAATATTTTTTAGCAGTTTTCGCAACAGTGCCGACTTTGTAACGTTTGATAAAGGCAAACTTAACGAGGTATATACATCGTTAACGGTTTTGGATGACGACGGAATGCCGCTCAACGAACCGTTGTATTTAAACGACTACAAACAAATTCCTCTTTCCGCTCTGCATAATTATACCTACAATGCGTTTGTTGCCGTAGAAGACAAGCGATTTTTCGATCACAACGGCATAGATTTCAAACGCGTTATCGGAGCGGCGTTACACAACTTAAAAAGCAAAAGTTACAAAGAGGGTGCGTCTACCATTAGTCAACAGTTGATAAAAAACACGCATCTGGACAATTCAAAAACGCTAAAACGCAAGCTTAATGAAATGATGCTCGCAACCGATTTGGAAAAATCTTACAGTAAAGACGAAATCCTCGAAATGTATGTGAACACGATATATTTCGGACGGCACGCATATGGAATAGAAAGTGCGGCAAACGTCTATTTCAATAAAAGCGCGGCGGATTTGACTCTTTCGGAAAGTGCCGTACTTGCGGGAATGATAAAAGCGCCAAATGTTTATGCGCCCGATAAAAACGAAGAAAAATGTAAAGCGCGCAGAGATACCGTACTTAAACTTATGTTGAATCAAAATTTTATCGACAACGATGCTTATTCGGAGGCAATTGCCGAAAAAATCGTATACAATCCGCAGACGTCACGTTCGGAGCGCAACTATATTTATCATGTCATGCAAGAGGCATGTCGATTACTCAACATGAGCCCGCTGCAACTTGCAAAATCGGATTTTGTAATTGAAACCTATTGTAACAAACGTACTCAACATCTCCTTACGGAAATGGCAAATGCGGACACTACTCAAACCGTCGCAGGACAAAATGCCGATATATCTGCAATAGTACTTAATAACAAAGGCGGAGTTGAGGCATGTCTTTTACGCGGCGAAACCGCAGGAACAAGCAGGCAAGTAGGCAGCGCTCTGAAGCCCATCGCCGTTTATACGCCCGCATTGAATGAAAAAATCATTACACAGGCATCGCCCGTTCTCGACGAGGAAACGGATTTCAACGGATACCGTCCGACAAATGCGGGAGGATACAATGGGTGGACCACCGTCAAATACGCCGTTGCAAAAAGTCTCAATGTGCCTGCGGTTAAAACGCTCAATGCCCTTACTTTGCCCACCGCACAAAAATATCTCGCCGAATTTGGCATCAACGGACAACAAAATTTGTCGTTGGCTCTTGGCAATGCCGAAGGCGGAATGGATATATTTACACTCGCCAAATGTTATGCGGCGCTTTCCAATGACGGGCAAGTAAACGAAACGGGGTTCATAAAAAGAATATACAATTCCCAAGGACTTGTTTATAGTCGCAAATTGCAAGACAAAAGAGTGTTTCAATCCGGTGCGGATTTTTTAATGACGGATATGCTATTGAATACCGTGGAATCGGGCACTGCAAAATCGCTCAAAAGCGACAGATTTCAAGTAGCGGCGAAAACAGGTACCGTGGGAAACGCTGACGGCAATACCGACGCTCTTGTTGCAGGATACACCACCGAAAATACTTTTGTCGTATGGTATAGCGGCGACTTACCCAATCAAGTAAACGGAGCAACTGCGCCTTGCGTATTCGGAAGAAAATTGTTGACCGAGATTTACGCTTCATCCGTGCCCGACAATTTTACACCGCCGTCAAGCGTCGTCAGGTTGAGCGTAGATAAAGAAAATCTTTACGAAAATCAATTGATCACGCGATGTGAAAACGGAGAAAAGTTTTGGTTTGATAAAACCAATCAGCCCAAAGAAATATCGGTCCAAACCGAATACGACTATTTGCTCGACGTCACTACGGAAGGTTCCTTTGTAACGGTAAAGTTGCCTTGTGTAAACGGAATTTGGCAACTTTACAAACAGACTACCAATAAGCCTCAAAAAGTTTCCTTTTGCGACAATATTTTTCGTGAAGAAATAGAAAGCGATACGATATATTACGCAGAATTGTATGAAAAAAACAAATTGGTATACACCACTCCGTCGGCAAAAGTTTATTCTGTAAAACAAAACGACAATACCGATTTGACGGAAGAAAATGAACCTCCGACAAAATGGGATTTGCCTGATTTGACAAACTTTTGGTATTGGGGATAAATCAAAAACCGTCAATACCATCGGCTTATTTGAAAAAACCCTATAAAAATCAAAATAAGGTAAAAATATTGTCTGACGGCGGCTATACGCTGTCAGACAAGTTTTACGATTTCTTAAATTACGGTTGGCAAGTCGAAGTTTCTGACAGCCGCACCTTCGTTAAACAATCACTTATTTATTTTTATTCGAAGTTTGTAAATAAGAGGAAATATTATTCGCCGTATCTTTCGAAAAAGTTGCTCCCCTATTTAATTCTTATCCTCCGTAAAATAGGCTTTATTTCCGTTCTCACTTGGCAGAATCAATTATATTTTTCAAAGCTTTTTAATTGGTTGCATTGATTTGCCGTAAATGTTTAATATTCCGTAATTCATTTTGCATGCGTTTATGATATGCCAAACTTTTTTATGTCGTCAACGTATTCGTTAAGTTGCATTTCTATGGCAAATGTTTGTATTGTTTTGCAACCGGGCACAAAGCGCCATTTTTCAATCTGCTGCTTGCGTTCGTTATTCGATTACAACCGTCTCGATACTGTTAATTGCATTGTCCACAAGCGTATCCACGTCTAACACGCTTTCAACTTTCAAAACATGTTCGAGACGCGGTTTTGTAACGGGACGTTTTGGCAAAAAAATCGTACAACAATCTTCGTATGGCAAAATAGATGTTTCAAATGTGTTTATTTTTTGTGAAATTTCGATGATTTCGTCCTTGTCAAAACCGATCAACGGTCTGAAAACAGGGATGGTTGCAACGGAATTGGTACTTGTGATACTTTCCAACGTTTGACTTGCTACCTGTCCGAGACTTTCTCCCGTAATTATAGCGCCTGCTCCGTGACGCTTTGCGATACGTTCGGCAATGCGCATCATAAAGCGACGCATGATCGTAATCATGTATTCCTCCGGGCACTTCTCATGAATTGCCGTTTGAATTTCCGTAAATCCAACAACATCCACCGTCATTTGCAAAGTGTATTTTTTGATGATTTTTGCAAGGTCCAACACCCTTTGACGCGCCTGCATACTTGTATACGGAAAACTGTGAAAATGAACTGCTCGAAGCGTCATTCCGCGTTTTGCCATCATATATGCGGCAACGGGACTGTCAATACCACCGGAAAGCATTACCACTCCTTTTCCGCCTGTCCCCACGGGCATTCCGTTGACGGCTTTAATCGTTTCTCCGTAAACAAAGGTTTTGCCGTTTTCGCGAATATCTATGTTGACAACGTGATCGGGAGCAAACAAATCCACTTTAAGGTTGGGGTTTGCGTCCAATATATCGCCTCCGATTTCAGCGGATACCGACATGGAAGGAATAGGAAAACGCTTGTCGGCTCTGTTGGTATTTACTTTGAAAGTGCCTTGATGAGGAGCAAATTTAAGCGCCGCAGCGGAAATATGTTCCATATCGGAAGGAACTTCCTCTGCAATGCTCAGCGAGTGGACGCCGAATACATTTTTTACCGCGTCGATTATATCTTCGATACGCGATTCGTCAAAGTTTCTCAAAACATATCTGGCATTGCTACGACCGAATTCATACTCAAAATCTTTAAGCACATATTTGATATTGGAAATCAATACGTTTTCGAAATAGTCGCGATTGTTTCCCTTCAAGTGAATTTCGGAATATCTTATGATAATTACTTTCATATTTCTCCTTGTAAAATTTAACGATTTTTATTTGAAAATACAAATATGCGAAATTATTTGCGAAATTTTATTTGCCGAACATTATCTTACGCAATTCCGTCACGCTTTCGGCAAGTTTATCGGCGAGCAAACAGACTTCTTCGGCGGTATTGTATTTGGAAAAACTGATTCTGATCACGCCTTCGGAATAATTTGACTCCAAACCTATCGCTTTTGCTATACGACTTTGTTTGTTTTTGGAGCTGCAAGCCGAACCCGTACCGACAATTAAATCGTAGCGTTCCAACATATGCAGTAACACCTCGCCCTTTATACCGCCAAATGCCAACGACAAAATCGCGGGAGAACAGTTTTCTTTGCAGATTTCCTTCCATTCTTTCACTTTTTCGAGCGACTGTCTAATTGTGTTTTTGTAACTTTCGAAACTTTGGCTGTTTGATGGAAGCAAATTCAAAGCCTTTTCCAATGCCGCGGATAATGCAATAATTCCCGCAACATATTCCGTGCCGGAACGCAGACCTTTTTCTTGCCCGCCGCCGAAAAGAGCAGGCGAAAGACGTATTCCGTCTTTTACATACAATGCTCCGATTCCTTTGGAACAATGAATTTTATGCCCCGCGAAGGAATACAAATCTACTCCGAGATGACGTAAATTGACGGGAACTTTTCCTACGGCTTGAATACCGTCCGAAAAGGTTACCGTTTGGGGATATTTTTCTTTAATCAATTGATTTATAAGTTTTACGTCGTTAACGGCTCCCGTTTCATTGTTTACGTGCATAAAACAAGCTAATAATGTTTCATCGTCCACCTTGGAAACAAAATTGTCCACATCTATATGTCCGTCAGGGAGAACATCGGCATATCTCACTTCGTAACCCTTGCTATTCAGTTCCGCAACAGTGTTGTATGTGGCTGAATGTTCGGCTGCGGTTACAATTATATTCCCTTTTTTAGAGCGTAACGAACCGAATATCGCAAGATTGTCTGCTTCGGTTCCTCCCGAGGTAAATAAAATTTCTCCCGACGAAGCGCCTAACAACTTACGGATTTTATCGCGCGCAGCCGAAATATCGTTTGATATTCGCAAACTGAAAGTACTGCGTGCCGATGGATTGAAATATTTGGTTGTATGGTATTGAACAATCAAATTAGCAATGTCGTCGTCAACACGGGTTGTTGCACAATTGTCAAAGTAATGTATCATTTTTTACCTTTAATCGAATTTTTTTGTAATTTCTCAAAAGAATTTTTTATATTTTTCTATATATAATCGTTCTTATACTATGTCGAAAATAGTATTATCTGTTTTTGGAATTTTCGACATAGTCAACTCACTTCAACGTGACCACGGTAACACCGCTTTCGCCTTCACCGTATGCGCCCAATCTGAATTCGGCAACAGAAGGATGATGACGCAAATGCGCATGCAAGCCAGCGCGAAGCCGTCCCGTTCCCATGCCGTGTATAATCCAAATACGATGCAATCCGGCAACAACAGCCGCGTCGATAAATTCGTCCACCGCTATCACGGCGTCATCGACGGTTTGACCTATAACATTTATTTCATTGTTAACGCTGCGAGTATTCAATTGTGCCTTGGATTTTGTACCTACCGTTCGTTTTGAATGGTTATATTCCGCTACGCTTTGATACAAATCGTCTGCACCCACCTCCGTTGAAATTCCGCCGCATAACACTTTGATACGATATTTATTGCGTATTTCCGTAATTTTAACACGAACGCCCAATTTTTTGGAATAGACCACATCCCCCGGTTTCAGATTTTCGAAGTTGACTTTGTCGCCTGTGAAAATAATCTCATCGGGATCATCTTCCTGCTTGATTTCAATCGAATTGAGACGTTTTGCCGCATTACGAGCCGCAAACAGGTCCTTATCCGAAACACTGTCTTTTGACAGCAATTCCTTTATTTCATTCACAATTTCGGTTGCTTCGTCTTTGGCTTTTGCCACTATTTTCTTCGCTTCATCCCGTGAGGCCGCCAACAATTTATCTCTTTCGTTTTGCAAATTTCCGTTAAGGCGCGCCGTTTTTTCTTTTTCCGTTTGCAATTGCGCGTATTCCTCTCCGAGGGTGACAAGTTTTTCTTCGTATTGCTTTCGTATTTCGTCGGCGTTTTGCAGCACTCTCTCAAAAGCAAGTTTTTCCTCGGAAACATTTGCGCGAGCATATTCTATTACATCTTTTCGCAAACCCAATTTAGAGGCTATGGCTATTGCATTTGAACTGCCCGGGACCCCCATTATCAATCTGTACGTCGGCGCAAGCGTATGCAGGTCAAATTCCATGGAAGCGTTTTCTACGCGCGGAGTCGTTAGAGAATATTCTTTGAGCGCGCCGTAATGAGTCGTAATAACGCACTTTGCGCCGCTTCTGCGCAAAAAATCGGTAATCGCCAACGCTAACGCCGCACCCTCGTTGGGTTCCGTCCCCGCACCGACTTCATCTATAAGTACAAGCTGTCCTTTTCCGCAAACATCAAGTATATCTCTTAAATTTGTAATATGTCCCGAAAAAGTGGATAAATTTTGTTCGATGCTTTGCTCGTCCCCTATATCGCACAGTATATCGTCAAAAAAAGAAACAACGCTTTCTTCCTGACAAGGAATAAAAAGTCCGCTCATAGCCATAGCACACATAAGTCCTATGGTTTTAAGCGTTACCGTTTTTCCGCCCGTGTTAGGCCCCGTTATTACTATTACATCGTAGTCGTTCCCCAATTTGACCGAAATGGGCACTACTTTCTTTTTATCAAGCAAGGGATGTCTTGCCTTTTTGATGTCGATAAAGCCGTCCGAATTCATTTTAGGCAACGTACATTTGTTTTCCAAAGCATATTTTACTTTGCTGAAAATAACGTCTATATCGCTTATCGTATCCACAGCCAAAGCAATTTTTTCCGCAACAGGAGAAATTCTATCAGTAAATGCTTGCAAAATACGTTGAATTTCCGTCTTTTCTTCAAGGATCGCCTCTCTGAGCGAATTGTTTAACTGAACTATCGCCATCGGTTCCACAAACAGCGTCGCGCCCGTTGAAGATTGATCGTGAACGATTCCCGATACAAACGATTTGAATTCCTGCTTTACGGGAATAACGTATCTGTCTCCGCGCATTGTAACGATAGTATCCTGCAAGTATTTGGAGACTTCGCTGTTTTTTGTATAGCTCTGCAATTTTTGTTTTATATCCGCGTTGATTGCCTTTATCCGTTTGCGTATGGCAAACAAATCGTCCGACGCTTTATCATTCATCTCGTCATCGGAAAGAATTGCAAAGTCAATGTCTTCTTCCAACTGTTTGTCATTGTACAAAGCGTATGCCCTTGCTTGCAACAAAGAAATATCAATGCCGTAATCTGTAAATAATGACGCTTGCAAATATCTCGCCGTACGCAAAGCGCGCATAATTTGCAAAAGCTGCTTCATAGACAAGCATGAACCCACACGTGCAAGCGCGCACGTTTCCGAAACGTCGTCAACAGACAAATCAAAGGAAGTCTCGTACTGAAACAACGCATAACCTTGCTTGGTTTCCTCAATTGATTTTTGCGCCTCTTCCGCTTGACTTGACGGCAACATATCGCGTACTTTCCGTTGCGCTATGCTACTGACGCAAAAAGAACTTACATCACGCAAAATGTCGAAATATTGTAATTTGTTCAGAGTTTTATTGTTTATCATATTTTACGTCCGATTAAAAGCATTTCGCCTTAAATTTGACAAATATTTGTCCTCACCGTTCTATGGAAATTACTATTTTACGCCGTCGAAAAGCCTGCCCTTGGTATGCGGCGCAATTTCAACATACTCGGTTTTGCCGCCATTATTCAATTCCAGATAATGGCTCACTATTTTTTCATCATAATCTACCAAAAATCTACCGCCTTTTTTCAATTTGGATACGACGGACAGTTTGTTTCCGTTTACCAATTCAAAGGTGCAAAATTTATCTCGTCTGCGGTTTATTTCGAATTTATTGCCCAATTCATCGGTATACACGAGCTTTTCATCCGCCTTGCATTTGTCGCAACCGCACGAAAACGCAACGGCATATGGACAATGTACAAATTTCATCAATATGATCTTGCCGTCCACAAAAATCAACCCGCGCCCGTTTACAAATTGAGAAATTTCTTTTAATGAAAGTTCGGGAGAATATACAAACGTTTCCGCGTCGTCGAATTGTCGAGCAATATAATCGTTATATATATTCAGTCCGCTGCCGGCAATATATTTCAAACCCAATTCCCGTGCAATTTGAACGTGACCGACATTATGACAAACCACTCCCGCACCTGTCAATCTAAGAAGATCGAACATGTATTTGCCGTCCGCAAAGGATGGAATATCGACAAACGCATCCGATTCTTTTGCAAGCAACAACGAATTTTCGTCGATAAATCGAGGTTTGTATATTTTGTATCCGACGTCGCCGGGCACCGATTTTAATTGATCGGAGGTATAACAAACAACCGCCAACGTATTTGCACAAGACGTCGATTTTCTGCAATTGCAAACACTTTCCGCGTTGATGAATTTCTCAAAATTTGCAATATTCGTTTGCGCTCTATCGGAAAATTTACTGTTGTAATCTTCCGCAATTTTTTTATCGAGAGCTTCCAGCACTTTCCTACGCATTGCATTGATTTGCGATTTTGCAAGAAAAATATTGCCCATTTTAATATCTATGTCACAAATAGTATTATGCGAATTGCCCGTTTTTTGCAATTGTTGTAGAATTTCTTCACGCGTAGTTGGCGTCTTTTGTGCTTTTTGTGTAATAAAATCCGATTCAACGGTGACAAAAGATTTGCCGCTTGAAGCCGTCAGCTTGGCGGTTTTCCCTTCGTATGCTTCAAAAGTCAAGCAGGTGTTTATTTTGCGCCGCTCGTTTTTTATTTCTTCGCACAACTTTACGGAAGTCGTACGCCGTACTTCCATGCCGTCTCTGACAGTTCCACCGAATTCGGCCGTTACAAAACGATTGCCGCATCCCGTAGCGATTCCGCCGCAAACTTCTTTACCGTTGTCGAATATTTTCAATCCGTCGCCTTTGAAAATTTCTTTTGTTGCTGCCACACCGTTGCCGCTGACGGTACCCACTGCAACGCCGCTGTGATTTTGCGAATTTGGGGAAATAATTCCCATTTTACTTCCGTCCGTATAGCCGAGCGAAGACATATCGCGATTGTACATTTCCGCGAGATTGTTTACATCTTCTTCTTCGAATTTGAAATCGTTTTCAAAAAGATTTTTATAAACCTTCGAAGTAATTCCCGCGTATTCCGCACGACGGTTGCGCCCTTCTATTTTGTAAACCGTGACTCCCGCGTCGTACAATTTTTTTGCAATATTCAAACCGCACAAATCCCGTGCCGACAGAAAGTATTTCATTGGCGAATCGTTTATCGAGTAAAGCTTTCTGCAAGGTTGCGCGCATAATCCGCGGTTTCCGCTGTTACCGCCTACCATTGCCGAAAACAGACATTGTCCGGATTGGCAAACGCACGTTGCACCATGGATAAAACACTCTGTCGTAATGCCTGTCGCCGCTATTTCCTTTATCTGTTCGATGCGCGACTCTCTCGCGCACACTACCGTAGAAGCGCCGAGTTTCTTGACAAAACGCACACCGAATTCATCATGCACGTTTAGCTGGGTGCTTGCAACCACCTCAAAAGGCTTCGGAAGTTGCGCCGCTATCTCTATTAACGCCAAATCGGTAAGGATAACTCCGTCTGCATTTTTGTCATATACCTCTTTCAACAGCCTTACCGCTTCGGCAAATTCGCTGTTTTTCAGAGATGTATTTATTGCAACATACACCTTTACGCCGAAAATATGACAGTAGTCTATCCAACCTTTTATATTTTCTTCTGTAAAGTTCGGCGCTTTCATACGCGCGTTGAAGTTGCCCAAACCAAGATAAACGGAGTCGCATCCGTTATTTACGGCGGCAATCAATTGTTCTTCGCTGCCGGCAGGTGCAAGTATTTCTATTTTTGATTTTTCATTGAACACTCTACACCTATTTTATTGTTCGCGAAGCACGACATTGTACTTCTCTTTCAGCGCGCGCAGCGCTTTGGCGCTTTGTTTTTCTATATCGCTGTCCTGCAACGTTTTGTTCTTGTCGCGGAAAACAACGGTTATTGCCACGCTCTTTTTATTTAATCCCAACTTTTCACCGCGATATACGTCAAACATATCCGCACTTTCCACAAGCGGCAGATTCAAAAATTCGTCCAATATATCTTGTGCAGCCACATCTTCGTCGCATAAAAATGCAAAGTCGCGACTTACCGAAGGAAACTTCGCAAAAGGTTTATACTTTATTTCCGCACGAGCGATACCGAACAATTTATCGAGATAAATTTCCGCATAGAAACAGTCTGTCTGAATATCGAAATTTGCCGCGACTTTCGGATGCAGCTTACCGAGCCGTCCCAAATTCGTTTCTTTTGCAAATATATCGGCAGAAATGCCCGGGTGCAACATGTCGTAATCCGAACGTTTTAAACTGATTTTTTCATCGGTAACCGAACAAACAACTTGCAGTACATCTCGACGGAACGAGTCAAAATCGATGTCTGTTGCGCAAATTGAAAGTCTACTTTGCTCGAAAGGCAATTCAACAAGCGGCAACTTATCCGCAATATATGCCTTGCCCACTTCAAACAAGCGTAAATTTTTGTTGTTTCGGGACAGGTTCACGGATATGCATTGCAACATGTTGGGTGCAAGACTGCGATTCATTCTGGAAAGTTCCTCCCCGATGGGATTAAGCAGTTTGATATATTCATTATCATCGATTTCCCGAGTACTTGCTTTTTCAAACAACGTTTTTCCACCGAAAGGATAAAACACGCACTCATTGTAACCGATACCGCACAAAACATCTTTAATATTATCTATTCTTTTTGCCTCATCCGTTTTGCCTCCGCATGTAATGCGGGATTTTTCCATCAGTGTTCCCGAGATATTGTTATAACCGTATACCCTTATCAATTCTTCTATAATATCGCAATCACGCAAAATATCATCGCGATACGGCGGAACGATACACCAAACGTTATTTCCGTCTATTTTTGTAGGTATATTGAGAGAATTCAATATGGACAAAATTCTTTCGTCGGGAATTTTGATACCCAACAGCTGCGATATACGGCGTTTGTCAAATTTAACGTCGCGGCATTGCGCCGTTTCTCCTACTGCAATTCGACCGCGGGTAATTTTTCCGCAGCCCAACTGTTCGATAAGATGTAACGCGCGCGAAAGACCGAGATTGTTTGTGTAGGTATCGATACCCTTTTCAAAGCGAGCTGAGGAATCGGAACGTATTCCCAAACGATGACCTGTACGACGTACATTCATGCGCGCAAAGGTTGCCGATTCAAAAAGAACGCAAGTCGTATCATTTTTGATTCCCGAATTTGAACCGCCCATTATACCCGCCAATCCGATTGCATGATCGCAATCGGCAATTACCAGATCATCGTTGTTTAAAGTGTATTCTTTACCGTCCAACGGTACTATTTTTTCTCCGTCGAAAGCCCTGCGTACAATTATTTTGTGGTCGCCGATGTCGTTATAGTCAAATGCATGCATCGGTTGACCGATTTCGAAAAGTACGTAGTTGGTAATATCCACCAAATTATTGATGCCGTGCAATCCGACTTTTGCCAAACGCGACGTCATCCAAATCGGAGACTTTCGTATAGTTACATCCGTAACACCCTGCATAAAGTATCCCTTGCAAATGTCTTGCGCCTGCACGTCAACGTTTACAAGTTTATCCGTGTCAACGCCGTTTTCGTGATACTCTATACTCGGATTGCGACAGGTTTTTCCAAGCGCAACAGCCACTTCTCGTGAAAGTCCGAGTACACTATTGCAATCCTGACGGTTAGCCGTTACACTGACGTCCAAAACATAGTCGTCAATACCCACTTCTTTACGAATATCTTCACCGACTGTTGCTTCGTTTCTCAATATCAATACGCCATCCGTATCTGCGTCGGGGTACATATCTCCGTTTATTCCCAATTCCTCAGCGCCGCAAAACATTCCCCACGATTCCTCACCGCGCATTTTGCCTTTGGTAATACGAAGTCCGTTTGCAAGAGTTGCACCGTGCAACGCCACGGGAACTTTGTCATTTACCTTTATATGATGGTCGTTGGTAACTATTGGGATAATTTCACCGCCTATATCTACTTTGCAACACAGCAAACGCTCGGCATTGGGATGGCGAGTCACTTCTTTTATTTGACAAACTTTTACATTGGTAACATGTTCGCCGAGATAAACCACTTCTTCGATTTCCAAGCCTATGCCTACCATTTTGTCGCAAAGGGTTTGAATATCAACATCCACATCTACAAATTCTTTTATCCAAGAAAGAGGTAATTTCATATCAGTCCGCTCCTATTTACCGAATTGTTTGAGAAAACGCAAATCGTTTTCGTAAAAAAGACGGATGTCGGGTATACCGTACTTTATCATTGCCACACGCTCTACGCCTATTCCGAAAGCAAAGCCGCTGTATTTGCCGCTGTCTATGCCGCAGTTTTCCAATACAAACGGATTTACCATACCTGCGCCCAATACTTCGATCCAGCCGGTTTCTTTACAAAGCGAACAACCTTTTCCGCCACAGTTGCTGCACGTTAAATCAACTTCTACGCTCGGTTCGGTAAACGGAAAGTATGAGGGACGAAAGCGAACTTTTGTTTGCGGTCCGAACAGATGTGCCGCAATGTATTCAAGCGTCCCTTTTAAGTCACAAAGCGTAACGTTTTTGTCTACAACCAAGCCTTCGATTTGATTAAATACAGGCGAGTGAGAAGCGTCGCTGTCCGAACGGTAAACTTTTCCCGGACAGACTATTTTCAACGGCGGTTTCTTCCGTTCCATTACTCGCGCCTGCATCGCAGACGTTTGGGTCCGCAGCAAAATATTGTCAGTGATATAAAAAGTATCTTGCATATCGCGTGCAGGATGATCATAGGGAATGTTTAACGCCTGAAAATTATAGTAGTCGGTTTCGATTTCCGGACCGGACAACACCTCAAACCCCATCGCAATCATCAGATCGCAAATTTGATTTTCAACCAGCGTTATTGGATGCAATGCTCCGCGGTGTGAACACGACGTCAGACTCACATCCACTCTTTCTTCCCGCAAACGACGTTCAAGCTCTGCCGCAAAAAGTTCCTCACCTTTTGAAGAAAACCTATTTTCCATTTGCTTGCGCAGTTCGTTTACTTTTGATCCGAATATCGGACGTTCTTCTGCGGGCAAATCTTTGATGCTTTTAAGTAACGACGTAAGCGCTCCCGATTTTCCGAGATATTTCGATTTCAGCTCTTGCAATTCATTTGCATTTTTGCAAGCGGCTATTTCAACATCGAAAGTTGATTTGATTTGTTCGATTGTCATAATTTTCTCCTAAAAAAACCCCAAACTGCCATTGCAGTTTAGGGCGATAAATTAACCGCGGTACCACCTAAATTCAAAAGGTTAAAGCCTTTCCTCTGTGTTTTGTAACGGAAACAGACCGCAAACGACTACTTTTTTCACCGTTCGAACTCGGAAGTGAATATCTTTTTGCGCATAGACGGGGCTTACACCATCCCCCGTTCGCTGAATCTAAGTTTATCGCAAACTCTTATGCTTCGTCTTTGTTTTTAATCAGTATACCAAAAAAACAGCCGTTTGACAACAGTTTTGAGGCAACTGCAAACTAAAACATAAATTATTATCGAAAATACGATTTTCCCGATCGCGAGAATAATTCGTTGTTCGCGACAGATAGAATAAAATTTCAGTTTTTACCCGCCGATATAATCCTTGCAAAGTTGTCGATTTGAAAAATCTCGCTCACGCAAAAAAGCGTGGGACAAACAACAATCACAAATCCAAACAACTTTTAAGTTCACGATATTTTGCCTTAGGCAATGTTTTACGCCATAAAATAACTAACCCCCGACTTTGCATTTTCTTTTATTAACGATAAAATTGTTTGTATATACCCGCCCATATATTATCCGTAGAATTAGATTCCGACATGTCAAATCGAATGGTAAATTTCTTTACACCGTGCCCGGACATACCGTCGTGGAAATAGTTTATCAAAGCAGTCAGATACTGTTTATCGTACCGCAAATATCCGCGCAGTTTCGACATGAAACTTGAAGCAATCGATGCAATAACGACGCATACAAATATTAAACCAAACAACATATACATCGTATAATTTTCAAATAAATCAGGCATCTTTATATCAAGTACGACAACTATCGCAAAAATTAAAATACTGATAAATGAGCAAATAAAATTAACCTTGATATATTTGCGATATTTTACCAAAAAATCATCGTATTGCTCCGAAAGAGGGGCAAAATATTCTTTTACGCTCATCGGACTCCCGTCGCTTTTTTGTCCGACTATCACGTCGGGGTTTGCGACTATTCTGCGACCGAGAAGCAAGAAATCGTGCTGAGTATTACGTTTTGACGTATATTGATCCTTGTTGACTATTTCTACGCCAAACGGTGCAAAATAAAAAACGGAAATTTTTTTCAGTTGTAAACCTATGGGAATGCCGATGATTGTTATACATAACACCACCGTCAACAACAAATAAACAATGCAACCGACAAGACCGCCACCGAACAACAGCCAAAGCGTGTTCATTACGGGATGAGAACCGTAATGCGTTACTACCGTTTTACCGGCAGGAGCAAATACCAAAGGGATAAACTTGAAATGTTGCAATCCAAACGGTATGCCTATGATTGAAAGCATGTATCCGATACCCGTGAAAGCACTGGTTACTACACTTGATATTCCCACAGTAATCACCCAAAAAAAGTTGAAAATAAAATTTAAGACCTTGCGCATTACATATTTCTCCTTTGTAATTTAATACAGTCATTATATCCCACATTTCGTGGGAAGTCAACAAAACGTGGGAATAATGCAGTAAATTTTTCTGTATGAAAAACAATGAACTAGGAACAAAAATAAAAGAACTCCGTTTGGAGCAAAAAATTTCTCAACGTCAACTCGGAGCAGTGTTGGGATTCAGTAATCAAGCGATCAGCGCTTGGGAGTCGGGTTTGCGCGAACCGGACTGCGATTCTATCGTTAAATTGGCAAAATATTTTAACGTTACAACCGATTATCTTCTGGGATTAAGTAATATTTGATTTCAATTTTTATAGCAAAATATTTTGTTGAATTACGTTATGCAGCGCCGAGCAAAAGTCCCCCTTGCAAAAATGTATCGGGAACTTTGCCCACTATCACGCTTTCGCACAACAAAATAGGCGTATTTGTTTCTACCTCCGTATGAGATGTGGGCAATATCAAATCTACACGGCATACAACATTCAAGTAAATCCTGTGTAAAGTTTGATTTATTCCCGCCGTCTCAAAGGCAGACGTAAAATTGCACCCAACGTTTCCGATGGGCGACACTTTTACAGATACAGTCTCTCCCAATTCGGATAACAACGGAATACCCGACAGCGTGCCGATCGGAATATCTACTTCAAAAGAGCCTAGTTCGGCAATTTTTTGTTGAGTCAATATGGCGGTACTGCGTGCAAGATTGTTTACCAACACACTGTTTGCCGTTAACAATACAATATCATTCTCTGCGTTTCTTTCCACCGTTACAAATTGTGAGTAATCCGCGTGATCTGCCAACGCCACCGCCACCGCTTCGTTGATTGCCATGGTTGTCTCGGCTTTCAAACGCGTTTGCGCTATATCCAAAATGATAGGATTCATTGATCTGCGGTAAAAAAACAATGCAAGCAATATGGACAGAATAACCGCGATACTAAAAAAAATCGCGATTTTTCTTGTACGTTTACGTCTCTTTTTTTGTTTGGATTGTGTGTTTACTACCGAATATTGAGCCATTGTCGTCTTGCCACATTATATTCGGAACAAATCGTAAAAGTTACTATTTCTTTTTTGTGCGGGGACGGAACAGCACCGCCACAAGATAGCCAGAAACGATTGCGATGCTTACACCGGTGGCACAAGCTGCAAGACCTCCCGTAAACGCGCCGTAAACGCCGTCTTGCTTTGCCGCCTGTACCGCGCCGTGAACCAAGGCATAACCGAATCCCGATATAGGCACGCTTGCACCGGCGCCCGCAAATTCCACAAGTTTACCGTATAGTCCGAAACCCTCCAAAACAGCGCCGGCAATCAAAAACAGCACCAAAATTTTTCCGTTGGTAAGATGCGTGTAATTGATTATGATTTGTCCCACAAGACAAATTGCCCCGCCGACCACAAAAGCCTTTACAAACATTAAAAATATATCCATCATGCCGTAACCTCCACAAGATGTGTTATTGCGGGAATACTGTCTCCTTGAAAGGATGTCGTCGGACTCATCAATGCGCCCGTTCCCGCAAGTAATATTTTTTTGTATTCGCCTCTGCGCAAGCGGCTCAACAAAACGCTGTTGAACAGCAATGCCGAACAAGCCGCTCCGCTGCCGCCTTGATATGTTTGTTGCTCGTCCCAATACAGAGACGCACCGCAATCATGCAATTTCGAAGAAATATCGTATCCTTCTTGTGCGGTAAGGTCCATCAAAATGTCGCTGCCGAGTTTTCCCAAATCACCGGTGTATATTACATCGTAATCGTTCGGCGAAGTATTTGTATCCTTGAAGAACGTCACAATGGTATCGCATGCGGAGGGAGCCATTGCAGCGCCCATATTATTTGTATCCATAACGCCGTAATCAATTACTCTGCCAATTGTCGCACGAGTAATTCTCGGCACTTTTTGCTCGGATCTATCCGACAAAACGGTTGCACCAACTCCCGTTGCGGTCCATTGCGTGACGGGCGAACGTAAAACTCCCAATTCCAAAGGATAACGATACTGTCTTTCCGCAGTGGAAAAATGGCTGCCGGCACAACATACAACATTCTCCAACCCGCTGTTCAGCATAGATGAACCGATAATAAGACTTTCCGCAAATGTAGCGCAAGCATTATATATTCCCAAAAAGCCCGCGTGGTTCTTTTTTGCGGCAAAGGAAGCCGAAACGATCTGGTTCAACAAATCTCCGGCTATGACTGCGTCTATATCCACTTCGTTTAGGTTGGCTTTTGCAATCGCACCTTCTATCGCGTGTTCGAACATTTTACGTTCCGCGCGTTCAAACGTGTTTTGAGCAAACATATCGTTTTCCAATGCAAAGTCGAAAAAGCCCTTGTAGCGTCCGTCATTTTCTTTGGGACCGGCAATTGTATATCCCTCTACGACAAAAGAATTTGAAAAACAAAGCGTACGTTTTTTATAGTAGTCCATATCAACCACCCAATCCGAATAAAAGCGTAATAAGCGCAACGACAACGGAAATTGTGACTCCGTTTACAATTACGGGTCCGGCAACCAAAAACATTTTCGCTCCGACTCCGTATACATATCCCTCTGCACGAAATTCCAATGCCGGCGATACAACAGCATTGGAAAAACCCGTTATCGGAATTGTCGATCCTGCGCCGGCAAAGCGCCCGATCGAATCATATACTCCGAAACCCGTCAGCAATGCGGCTAAAAAGACCAAGGTTGCCGAAGCAAGAACCGAAGCGTCTTGGGCATTAAACCACAAAGAATACAAGTAAATAAACGCCTGCCCAATAGCACATATAGTACCGCCTATCAAAAAAGCCCATATCATATTTTTCCAATGCGAGCTTTTGGGCATTTTTTCAAATACGTAGGACTTGTAATTTTCTCTTGTAATTTCTGCGTTAGACTCCATACTTCACCTATTTTTCGGAAATTTGATTGTTTTTGTTTTCCAAATCAAATACAGCAGGAAAAAGCGTTTCGCGTTCGTCGCTGTTGCTTCCGTATTTTCTCTCCTTGGGATATTTCATAACACCATTTTTGCCATAAATACTCCTATTTATTCGCAATTTTTTTTTACATTCATCATTTGTTATCGAGAATTTCAAAGGCAAATAATTTATTATGTCTGAAATAGTAATATACAAAATAGCGATTTCCGTAATAGTAAAAGTTATTTTCAAAAAACTAACAACAACTAAGATATAGCTGCAATATATAAATATTATATATATAAGTACTGTTTACAAACGAGACAAACAAATAAAAAAATACTCACTTAAATTTGATAAAAAAATTTTTGTTAAAAATTCACCTCTTTTACACTACAAAATAGTAAAGGCTGCCGCATAAAACGACAGCCTAAAACAAACAATTTGAATTTGTCTCTACGGTATCATATAATAAACGGTCATATAAACAAGGAGACACGTCGATTAGTTCGTTAATTCACGATACAACATTTCATAACCTTCGGCAGATTTTTTCCAAGTAAAATCTGTATCCATGGCTTTTTTCACCAATTCGTTCCATTTATCCGTTTGTCGATAAAGCGCAAGCGCTTCTTTAAGAACGTAATGCATATCATGAGCATTGTAGTTGGCAAATGTAAACCCGTTTCCGCCTGCACCATATGGTTTTATGCTATCTTTGAGTCCACCTGTTTCGCGCACTATCGCCACCGTTCCGTAACGGGACGCGATCATCTGCGACAGCCCGCACGGTTCGCTTTTTGAAGGCATAAGGAAGATGTCCGCCCCCGAATAAATCTGACGGGACAACTCCGGATTAAACGCGATTATCGCCGCCACTCTTTGCGGATGACGAGCAGCCAACTCGGTAAAATAATGCTCGTAGTATCCTTCCCCTGTGCCGAGTATGACGAGTTGCATATCTTCTTCAAGCGCTTCGTCGATAGCTGCCGTTACCAAATCAAGTCCTTTGTGATCCACAAGCCGCGTTATCATTGCGACAATCGGCGTATCGGGACGCACCTGTAAATTAAGCATACGTTGCAATTGCTCTTTGCACACCGCCTTCGGCGCAAGATTGGTCGCGTCGTAGTTGGCAAATAGCGCTTTGTCCGTAGCGGGATTGTAGTATTCATAATCGATTCCGTTAAGTATTCCGCAAAGTTTGGCTTCGTTTCTGCAAACCATTGCATCCAACCCATGCGAGAAATATGGATTTTTAATTTCCTCGGCATAAGTCGGCGATACTGTTGTAAACCGATCGCAACACTCTATCGCGCCTTTCATTAAATTGATGCATCCGTTATATTCCACCATGCCTTGATAATATCCATCAATGCCGAATAGCCATTGAAGGTTATCTATCGAATACTTACCTTGATATTCGATATTATGAATGGTAAATACAGTCTTAATGTTTCGATATTCTTCTGTGCGGCAATAAATTGTTTTAAGGTATATTGCAGCCAAAGCCGCTTGCCAATCGTGACAATGCAAAATGTCGGGGTAAAAATCTATCAGCGGCATAATTTCCAAAACGCTGCGACAGAAAAACGCAAATCTTTCTCCGTCGTCGAAATGTCCGTAACAACCCTTACGCTTGAAATAATATTCGTTATCGACAAAGTAGAACGTTACGCCGTCTTTTACATATTCGAAAACTCCGCAGTACTGATTGCGCCATGCAACGGGAACCGTAGTGTTGCCGATAAATTTGAACTGCTCACGGTATTCCTGCTTTATTTCCATATATAGCGGAATTACAACTCTTACGTCATAACGTTTGCTTTTTGCGGCAAGCGCTTTGGAAAGCGAACCGATCACCTCAGCCAAACCGCCGGTTGCAATAAACGGAGACGCTTCCGACGCCACAAAAAGAATTTTTTCTCTTTTCATTTTTTCCTCCTTTACAACATTTTACCCTTAGAGACATAGTACGGCAATTCCTCACATCCGGCAAGACGCCGTCTGTCGCGTATTACTACGTTTTTATCCGTAATTACGCAATCCAACTGTGCCGCAGAGCCGATCATTGTTTCCTGCATCAGTACGGAATTGCGCACAATACTGCCTTTCCCCACCTTTACTCCGCGGAATAATATACTGTTCTCCACCGTCCCTTCTATCAAGCAACCGTCCGAAACAAGAGAATTTTTTACAACAGCGCCTTCGATATATTTTGAAGGGGCAGAGTCGCGCACTTTGGTATAAATGTCTCTCGCGCCGAACAATTCATCTCGAACGTTTTTATCCAACATTTGCATACTGTATTTGAAATATCTGGATAGAGACGTTATACCTGCATAGTAACCGTTGAATTTATATCCGAAAATGCGCATTGTGTTGACATTTTTAGATAAAATTTCTCTTCCGAAACTGGAATAACCGCTTTGTACGGCATTTTGTATGATGTCCATCAAATATTCGCGTTGTACAACCATCACATTGATGTACAAATTGATTTTTTCACCGTTGTTAACACGCGGATTTATCTTCAATCCATTGACGCGGCCGAAAGAATCAGTGTCCAAGGTTATGTAATAATGTGATTCAACGCTATCCGTCTCGTGATAAACCATGGTTATGTCGGCATGCGATTCTTCGTGAAAACGCACCACGTCGGCTATATCGATTCGAGAAACGCCGTCTCCGTCATACAAAACAACGTAATCTTCTTTTCTATGACGCAAAAATCCCGTTATTCCTTTCAACGCTTCGAGACGATTTTTATAAGGAGCGTCAGTCTCGTTGCTATATGGCGGCAACAAGATAATACCTCCGTCTTTGCGAGCCAAATCCCACTCTTTTCCGCTTCCTATATGATCGATAAGGGATTGATAGTTGTTTTTGGTAACAATACCCACCGTTGTGATACCCGAATTTACAAGATTGCTAAGCGCAAAGTCAATCAAACGGTATCTGCCGGCAAATGGAATTGATGCCAATGTCCTGTGCGACGACAGCTCGGGAATGTTTTTATCCTGTATGTTTGTAAAAATAACGCCTACGGCTGAACGTGCCATTTGTCTAATCCCCCTTGTAGTCTTTGTCGATTATTTTTCCGCTTTCAACCTTGGCATCGGGCGACACTGTTAAATTTCTACCCAAAACGGTTATGCCTTTTGCAGTTTCTTTACTCTCGCCCACCGTAGCGTTGCTTTCTATCGTAACATTTTCGTCTATTACCGAATAATAAACTTGTGCGCCGCGTTTTATTACCGTACCGGACATTATCACGCTGTCAACCACTTTGGCGCCGTCTTCCACTATCACGTTACTCGATAAAATGGAGTTTTGCACCGTACCGTATATTTCGCACCCCAATGCGATCATACTGTTGTCCACTCTGCCGGTTTCACTGATATATTCCGGCGGCGCAAGAGGATTGCGCGAATGAATTTTCCAAGTAGGGTCGCTTACGTCGAAAGCCGGTTCGGAACCCAACAGGTCCATATTTGATTCCCACAACGCCGAAATAGTTCCAACGTCTTTCCAATATCCCGCAAAACGATATGAGAACATTTTCTCACCCGCATTTAGCATTGCAGGCAAAACATCCTTACCGAAGTCTTTGCTCGAAGCTGCGTCCTGCTCATCTTGTTCAAGATATTTGTAAAGTTTTTCCGCCGTAAAAATGTATATTCCCATTGATGCAAGATTGCTTTTGGGAACTTTGGGCTTCTCCTCAAATTGATATATGGAACCGTCATTGTTTACATTCAGAATACCGAAACGAGACGCTTCTTCAAAAGGCACTTCTATCGCCGCTATGGTACAGTCCGCGCCCGTGGCGATATGTGCGCTAAGCATCTTTGCGTAATTCATCTTGTAAATATGGTCTCCCGAAAGGATCAACACATAATCGGGATTATATTTTTTCATAAAGCCCATATTCTGATATATCGCGTTTGCCGTGCCCTCGTACCAAGACGATTTCTTCTTTGCTTGATAAGGAGAAAGAATATGGACACCGCCAAAACTCCTATCCAAATCCCACGGCTGTCCGTTTCCGATATATTCGTTAAGCTCCAACGGTTCGTACTGCGTCAAAACGCCCACTGTATCTATACCGGAATTGATACAGTTGCTCAAAGGGAAATCTATAATACGATATTTTGCGCCAAACGCAACAGCAGGTTTGGCAATATTGTTAGTCAAAGCATACAATCGACTGCCTTGTCCTCCCGCGAGAAGCATTGCAACACATTCTTTTTTTCTTTGCATACATCCTCCGTCGGCAAATTTGCTTTATAGCAAATAATACCATATTTGAATTATAGCACATTAAAATTTACTTTTCTATACTTATTAAAAATTTTTACGGATAAAATGTAAAAAAATTATTTGTCAAACATAAAAAACAACCGCACACACGGTTGTTTCAAACAGAAAAATTTTATCGATTATTCTACTTTTTTTACGTCCTCGCCCACAAGAAAATCGGGAACTTCCTCAACATTATCGAACATCGGTTTTTCCACTATTTCCACGTGAGCGCCGACAGATATTTGCTGTAATTTGTCAAGCAGCGTTTCATAATCCGGCAAATCCTTGATATCGCTGATTGAAAATCGCTTCAAAAATTCATCCGTAGTGGCAAAAAGCAAAGGTTTTCCGATGGTTTCTTTTCTTCCGACACATTCCACCAATCCCAAACGCACCAAATTTTGAACCGAATAAGTGCAGTCAACGCTGCGGATTTCCTCAACCTCTATACGCGTTACGGGCTGTTTATAAGCGATTATCGCCAATGTTTCAAGCATAGCGTTCGTCAACTCTTTTTCTTTTATCGGGTTCAACACCGCTTCTACCTCTTTGGCGTAGGACGGATTTGTTGCAAATTGTAATTTTTTGTTGAAACGTAACAAATGTATACCGCTTTCTCCGCTGTATTTGACAAGCAACTCGGATACTGCTTCCGTAAATTGTTTATCGGAAGCATTCAATTTTTCTTTTAAAAAACTTTCCTCAACCGCTTTGCCCGATACAAACAACACCGATTCGATTTGATTAGCCAACAGATTCATATTCATCTCCGATTAAAGCCTCGATATTATCGCTATCGGGGCGCTTTTCTATTTCTATTTCTTCAAAAAGACCCTTTTGAGTAACCTTGATAATTTGCAGTTTCAACAGCTCGAGCACTGCCAAAAAAGTAGTTACAATTTCGTTTTTGCTTGTACTTTCATCGAACAACTGACTCAACAAAAATCTATCCTCTACAAGTAGAATTTCTCTTATGTGAGCTATCTTTTGAGATACGGAAAAACTTTCCTTTGTAATTGCGCGAGAGACGTTTTCGGCGGCATTTTTAACTTGCATACGCATCAAAAACTTTCCAAATGCTTCGATAAACCCTTCGACGCTCAGATTTTCCTTTACAACCGTCACTTCTTTGCCGACGTTTTTGTCCGGTTCTCTGTAAAACCTGTCCACGTTTTCCTGTTCTTTCAGCTCCGTGACAATTTCCTTGAAGAGTTTATATTCTTCAAGTTGCCTGATGAGCATCTTTTCGGGACTTTCATCGCCGTTGTCCGTTTCTATAATTATCGGTAAAAGAGCACGGGATTTTATTTCCAACAAGGTTGCCGACATCGCCATATATTCACTTGCCTTATCCACATCCAAATCGGCAATTTGATCCATATATTGTAAAAACTGCTCCGTAACCTGCGAGACAAAAATATCCTTTATTTCGATTTTATTTTCTTTTACAAGCGCAAGCAGCAAATCCAGCGGACCGTTGAAATTCGATAATTTCAGTTCCAACTCCGACTTTTGCTCATCGAATATATACTGTTGTTCAAGTTGTTTTTCAGCCACGGAAAATTAACCCCCAAAACAGTTGAAATCCAATATCGATTTTGTTTCCCAGCCAACCTATATATAGATTGAGCGGAGAATAATTGCTTACAATCGGGATATAGTCCAAAACGATAAATCCCAACAAAATGTAAAAGCTGTATTTGCGCAAAAATGTCATAAATTTATTGCGTTCATCCACAAAGCAACTCAGCAATCTATATCCGTCCAACGGATACAACGGCAAAATGTTAAACAATGCAAAATTCACGTTCAGTTGCATTGCCAATACACACAGCGCAAACAAAAAGTATACAAAGTAATACATAGAAGTCGCTGTTTGTAACGTAAGCAGCAAATTACCGAACAGTACAACGCCCATGGCAAAAAGAAATGCCAATAAAAGGTTCGTCACTACACCGGCAACCGAAACGGTAATACAGCCCAATTTGCGATGCTTGAAATTGTTTGGATTTATCGGCACGGGTTTTGCCCAACCGAAACCCACAAGTATCATCATTATCAATCCGATCCAGTCGAAATGCCTGACGGGATTCAAGCTGAGCCTGCCGTACATTTTGGCGGTTCGATCACCGTTCCACAACGCGACCAAACCGTGAGCGATTTCATGCAATATCAACGCCGAAAGCAATGCAACCGTAAAAGCAACGACATTAAGTAAACCCTCGCGAGAGAAACCCGTTTGTCCGCTAATCAGATTGTTTTGCAATAGCCTAAAAATATACATAAAAATATTTTATCAAATTACGCCGATAAAGTCAATATTATGCGTTATATTTACCCGAAAGAGTTTGATAGAATTTGTTAATTAAAAGAAATTATCGACAGTCAAAAAATTTTATTCAGACAAAAATTGTACTCAAACGACTCGTTAAATTAAGCACATCTTTATACTTGTTCTTTTTAGTTGATAAAGCTTATTTTCAAAATAATTATCAATTAGTGACAAAGCAAAACAGCGATCGAATTTCAATCGCTGTTTGCCCGTTCCGACTAATGTTCACATACTATGTCTTTTACATAGTCCCAATAAGTCTTTGCTTCCACGTCCGTCTTTGCTACAAGATTGACTTCCGAAACAACACCGCCTTCTTTATCCAATAAAACGGCGTTTCCCAAACAATCGCCTGATTTAACGGGCGCTTTTACATATTCCGGCAAATTGACTTTTACGTTAAAATCCACGCCGCCCTTTTTGCCGAAAGCAAGCAGTTTTCCTTCGGCTTGCACCTCTACACTTTTTTCTTTTCCGCCTTGAACGGCAATTTTGTCAAGTGAAGAATTTCTATCCAAATAAACTTTACTTTCATAGTTGGCAAACGCATAGTTAAACATATCGCTTACTTCTTTGAAACGCGTCTTGCTGTCCGATGCGCCGACTACAACGGCTATAACACGGGTTTCTCCGCGTTTTGCCGTAGCTGCAAGACAATGCTGCGCTTCGCTTGTATATCCCGTTTTTCCTCCGTCGCACCCGTCGTAAAATCTGATCAACTTGTTTGTGTTTGTCATGCCGGTAATGCGTCCTGACGGATGAACAAAATCTTCCATCCAAACGTTCGCGCAGGTGAAATAATGCGGATGTTTTATAAGCTCGGAAAGCATAATGCCTACGTCTTTTGCACAAGAATATTGACTAACCGCAGGCAGCCCCGTACAATTTTCAAAATGAGTCGCTGCAAGTCCCAGAGATTTTGCTTTGCTGTTCATCGCGTCAACAAAAGCTTCGACGCTGCCGCTCAAATATTCGGCTACTGCAACGCAACTGTCATTTGCCGAACAAACAACAATTGATTTTATCAGATTATTCAATTTGTACGTGGCGTTTGCGTCTAAAAATACCTGAGAGCCGCCCATAGACGCGGCGCGTTGACTTGCCACCACGTCATCGTCAAGCGACGCTTTGCCGCTGTCGATTGCGTCATAAGTACACAAAAGCGTCATAATCTTTGTCATACTTGCTATCGGACGTTTCTCCGTAGCATTGTGTTCAAATAATACTCGCCCGTCTTCCGACATCAAAACCGCTTCTTTTGCGGAAATTTGCAATCCCGATGTTTCGGCGCAAGCTGTCATCGGTACGATAGCCGCTATCAGTAAAGATAATGCAAATAAAACTACAAGAAATTTTTTCATGTTTATCTCCTCTGTCGTTTGCAGTTAGTATTTGCATAATACTCGCTATTATTCTCGGTTTGCAAAGAGTTGCTTTTGTTTTCAACCGTTTATTCTATCCGCAAAACTTTGAGAGGGTTTGAAAACTACTACTTTTTTTGCCGGGATAGTAATATATTTTTTTGTTTGGGGATTAACGCCCTTTCGTTCGGGACGTTTTTTTATTCTGAAAGTTCCTATTCCCGTCAAACAAACTTCTTCACCCTTTTTCAGCTGTTCTTCGATACCTTTCCAAAATGCGTCGAAAAACTTGCCCGTATATTTCACCGTTGATCCTGTTTTATCGGTAACATATTCGATAAATTCGCTTTTTTTCATATAATCGTCTCCTTTTTGCCGTTTTGAAAAGTGTAGACTTTGTATAGACAAAAAATACCTCCTGTTTATTAAATTATAAACCTTTATATAGTTTTTTTCGGTACGCGCTTACTTTCTCCGCCGAGCATAACTATTGCGCGCTACTGTCATAACGATTTATAAATCGAGTTGCTATTGAGTGTAAAAACGCCAAACTTCGATAAAATCGCGACAATGTTCACTCCGCAAAGAAAAAGGCACGAAATCGCACCTTTACAATTATGAGATGATTGCGTGCCTTGGAATAATTATGATAAAAGCTCAACTTTCGGCGGAAATATCTTTTTCGTCTATCATTCTTTTTTCTTCCAAACAAAGTTTTTTCCAAATCCATATCATGACGGGAAGGGTAATTAGGATCGCTGCCGCGTCTGCAATTGGAGCCGCCCACGCAACGCCCATAACGCCGAGACCGAGGGGAACGAGAAATGCGGACAAAATCAATAGAATATCTCGAAGAAATGCGAGCGGCGCGGCAAGTTTTGCATATCCGATTGATTGCATAAAGATAGAACATACCTTTTGCAGACAGGTAAACACGATAAACATCAGATAGATACGCAAGCAGGGAATTGCAAATTGCATATATAGCTCGGTATCGAGTCCTTCCGCACCTCCGCCGGCACCGAACATGGAGATAAATATTCGAGGAAATGCTTCGAACAATACAGTAAATAACAAACAAATTCCCGCTGTCCACAAAAGGATTAGTTTTAAGAGCTGTTTTACACGTTTGTATTGCTTTGCTCCGTAATTATAACCTACAATCGGCTGTGCGCCCGCCGCTATTCCGAACGCAACATTGAGAACGATCTGGAACAACTTCATTATTACGACGAACGCCGCAAGAGGAATATCTGCCCCAAACGTGCTGCTCATGCCGTAGCGAACAAACTGGACGTTATTGACAATCGTCGTAGCGACAATGCACAACTGCGTAAGAAAGCTTGACGCGCCGAGCGTCATAATTTTCGTCAAAATCTTGAAGTCGGGAATGAAACTTTTCCATTTGATTTTGAAAGTTTTACTACGCATAAGATAGCAAGCGCAAATGACAAAGCTGACAAACTGTCCGATAATGGTCGCGTAAGCCGCACCTTTGATACCGAGATCAAGCGCGTATATTGCCACAGGGTCGCCGATAATATTCAGTACTGCACCCACAATCATGGCAAACATGGCATATCCCGGTGCGCCGTCCGCGCGGATAATTGCCGCAAGACAGTTTTGCACAAGCGCAAGCGGCATCATTGCATATATAATAACGCCGTAATCATGCGCAAGGGAAATATTTGCATCCGTTCCGCCGAGAAGCATCAAAAGGTTGTCTCCCCAAAGATATGCAATGAGAATAACAATACAACCGGATAAAAAAGAGGCAAGAACAGCGTTTCCGACTCCGCGGTGAATTTTATCGCTTTTCCCCTCTCCCAAGGAAACGGAGAGCCATGCCGCCGCACCGTCTCCGAAAAACAGAGAAAAACCCCAACCGACAACCGTTATGGGGAATATAACTCCCGTTGCGGCATTCCCCAAGTATCCTACTTTGCTGTTTCCGACAAATATCTGATCTACAATGTTGTACAGACAAGAAATTATTAGGGAAAAGATACACGGAACGGCAAACTTCACAAGAAGCTTACCGACTTTTTCTTTACCGAGATAATCGTTTTTATTCATAAAAACCTCCAAGAAGAGCAAAACGGCGCGAGTTTGCCCGTGCCGTAAAAAAAGACACCTGCAACCGCTTCCGTACCGTAATCAGATTTACGCGCGGATAGCGCCACATGTGTCGTTAAGCTCTATTAAATTGTAATTATATTATATCAAAAAAACCTTAAATGTCAAGCAAAATTCAAAACGGGAGATATAAATCACGTTTTTGAAATCTATTTGTACATAAACGCTCTTTATAAATTTTTGTTTTTACTTGAAGCAAATTATTTAAGTTTTTCGTGCAAAATTTTGCTGCTGTAATTTAAACTTTCTAACGTACTGCGCAAAATTATCTTGTTATTTTTTCCCATACGGATTTGGTGCCGCCACCAATACCGAGTTGATCTCTGATTGTATCGCAAATTACGTCAAATCCTTTGAGCGTGCCGAGATCTGTGGGAACAATATCACAACCGTAAATCAACAAAGGCGTATATTCACGCGTATGATCTGTGTGAGCCTTGTGTGTGGGATCGCAGCCATGATCTCCAGTGATGTACACTACGTCGTCATGGTGCATAACTTTGATAAGCTCGGATACTTTTCCGTCTATTTCTT
This sequence comes from uncultured Clostridia bacterium, assembly GCA_947601445.1. Lineage (GTDB taxonomy): Bacteria > Bacillota > Clostridia > Christensenellales > CAG-314 > Fimimonas. The sequence continues at coordinate 184,887 of CANQGD010000001.1, forward strand.
CCAAAGCCTCGGCGTATCCGAATACATCTCTGCGATGACCGTACTTCATATCCGTATCCACAAGATTGACAAACACCAAGCCGTCAAAACGTTCTTTGGCGATTTCTATTGTTTTATTGAGACCGTCAAGATTGCTTTCGGTATGCAGACTGCGGGTAATGCCCTGTCCGTTGAATATGTATTCTATTTTACCGACGGCAACGCTTTCCATTCCCGCGTCTTTTACAAAATCGAGTATGGTTTTAGCAGGTGGATTCAACGAAAAATCTTTTCTTTCCGATGTACGCGTAAATGGATATGCACCTGTAAATGGACGTGCTATGACGCGTCCGACAGCATATTTGCCGCTACAAAGCCGACGCGCTTTCTCGCACATTTCGTAGAGTTCTTCAATTGTATACTTATCCATGTGTACGGCAATTTGCAGTACGCTATCCGCGGAGGTATAAACAATGGGATATCCCGTTTGCAAATGTTCTTCACCGTAATCTTTTATTACCTCCGTGCCGCTATACGGTTTATTGCACAGCACCTTTGTGCCCAATTCTTTTTCCAATTTTGCAATAAAACTATGCGGAAATCCGTCCGGAAACGTCGGCATTGGCTCGTTGGTTATTATACCGCCCATTTCCCAATGTCCCACCGTTGTGTCTTTCCCTTTTGACAACTCTTCAAGCCTTCCGTAGGCTCCTATCGGCTGACGATCGTCATTGTAAGTACCTTCGATATTGTACAAACCCAAATCGGCCAAAACAGGTAAATTCAAATCATAGGCAGCTCGGATATTTTTGAGGGTATTGGCTCCGAAATCATTAAATTTTTTACAATCGGGCATAGCGCCGATACCAAAGCCGTCGATAACAAGAATAAATGCTCTCATATTTTTCTCCTTCTGTAAATTAGTATATCAAAATTTTTGCCTTTAATCAATCAAATGACGGCAGTTAACAGGCGTAATATCACAAAAAAAGTCAGAATTTTTATAAGTAGCGACGCAAGTAAAATTGCAAGTGACTGTTTTGTATCGCAAATTGCTTCTTTGAACGTTCTGCATGCGGCAGGCAAACAACAACACGCAATACAAGCCAACCAATAACCCACCGCCTCTGCCAAACTGACGAGCAATGCAAAGAGAATGCCCCACATCGACCAACATATTACTGCGGCGGCTGTATTTGCCCCCACATAGAAACATGCCGCAAACAGCACAGCACAGCTAAAATATTTGAAACGCGGCACAATTTGGCAACAAACAATACAAAGGTAGAACACCGTCGTCCAAAGCAAAAAGGAAAAAAACAGTCCGAATCCACCCTCAAACAAAGAGTATGCGTAATTACAGCGATTTTCGTACCACCAACTGTAACTGAACACATTTACAAATACCGCGCCTACAACTAACCCGGCAATGGCTGCAACGGCACATACAATAGACTTCCATTTGTTTACGCATATTTTTTGCAGTAAATCTTCGACAGAAAATTTTATTTTAGTGAAAATTCTCATACAAATTATTATGAAATAAATTGTCCGTTTATGCAAAATAAAGTAAAACAATGTCTCAAAGCATTTTTACAAAACGAAAGGGCGACTTTTTCGCCCTTTTGTATCGAAGATTAATAAGTCAACATCCACTTGGCGTACATGCCGTAGCCGCGCGTCGGATCGTTGACAAACACGTGAGTAACTGTCAATAAGTTATAAACAAATTAAAAAAATATTAAAATGTGGCCAAACGACTTATGAGTCGTATCAACGCTAATGCAAAACCAGACTCATACTATTATATCACAGCAGTACGAAATTATATTCCCCTTCGGACATCATCACCACCATAAGTATCACATATTTCTGGGATTTCATAAACACCGAAAGGTCATATACTCTTGTAGGCGCTATTTTGTACGTCAAAATAGCGCATTTTACGAAACCTTATTTTTTCGTATCTAATATTTTTTGTACGCGCGTTTGAACGAATGCCTCGATGATTTTCAAACGGTAGACAGGTAAATTATACTTAGGATGCTTCTCAAACTTGAAGTTAATCAGTTTGCGCAGCTGCTCCCTTTGCCTATCCGATAAAAATTCGTTGACCAATGCATCATAAGATACACCTTCAAAAGCCGGCGTGCGAGTCTGCGCGTACTTGTCTATTTCCAGCAAATCCTCTTCCATCGCATAGTTGAACAACGACAAGCCGTTATCAAAGATCGGAGCCAATCCTATCGGCTTGTTTGTTGCGTTATCGACTAACAAACCGAAATTTCCGAAATGCCTATCGGTATTGCAGATAAGAGCGTCGAAGATCATCATATCGGCGAAGCTATCGTAAAAACTTTCGCCAAGAGATTTCAAATACTCCACCGTTTTCGTCAATGTGCAATTCGGTAAAAATCTGTGGATCGGAACATACGATGTGTTTATGTCCGTAAATAACTCGCAAGTAGAACATAGTTGTCTTTTCCATTTGGACAGACCGTATGCGACGTGCTTGATCCCCATTCTTTCGGCAATTTGCGCGGCGTAAAATTCGGAATATGGTTCGTTGCCTGCATTAGCAGCGCCCGATGTTCCACCCTTGTAAAGATAAATTTTTTTGTTTAGCCTACGCCAGCATTTTCTCAGCGTGCCGTTCGTGGTATATTCCGGCGATGAAGTAAAACCCTTGCGAGTATTGCTGCCATAGCCTGTATATGCTATCAACGCCAGCGTGCGAGCAAAACTGTTTTCGTAAAGGTTGTAGTCCGCAAATTTGCCTGCGAACCCCTCCTCGACAATCCAATAGCTGTCGTTAAGAGAAAGCCCTTTACTCAATCTTATAATTCCAAGCGTATCGTTCGCGGAAAGTCCACTCTTCGAGAGAATCTGATCGACGAACTCTCTGTTTTTTGGTATTACACGCGAGGACAACCATTTTGCAAGGCCATCGGGGGTGGGCGTTAACCCAATCGGCAACAAATGTTTCAACTCATCGTTTATCCAGTCAATATTGTAAACAATCTCCCCCAAACTTGTTCTGTCCATATAGAACCTTAATAGATTGTTATCATATTGTTTGAGTTCAAAAACCATTGAATGCCTCCTTGTTAAAATGGAACCTTGTAGTAATTATAGCATGTATAGCAGAAAATTTCAACTGCTCATAAGATTAATTTGATCCGTCGTCTGTTTGGCGTTTCTAATACGCAATTCTTGGAAAAATAATTTGAATTTGTGTTGTAAACTAAGGAAAAAGTGCCTATACGAAATAGACACTTAATACTCTGATAAGAACGATAAAATTTAACTTCAGCTTTTTTATATTTTCTAACTCACAAGCTTTTTAACATAGCTCTTAAACATACTTTTCCGCCGAGAATTCTCTTTCCACAAAAGATTATATATATGCATTTTAATTTCGTAATCAGTCAATAATTCATCAAATTGACCATTACACAAATACCTTTGTATGCTATTACTATCTTCCAATGAATCAATACGTTCGATTTTAAGAATATAATTTTTCCTTTGCTCCATATCTTTACATTGTTCCATAAATGCTTTTAGTAATTCAATGCGCTGCCCCCAAGTATTGTAAATAAGTAATTGCTGCAGGGACAAACGTTCGAACTTTCGAGCAATGTACACCGCCTCTAAGAACTGCTGACAATTTGACATATAGTCAAACATTTGGTCTACGGTAACATAAACTAATATATATTCATCAATATCTATCGTTGGATCAAACGAAAATTTATTTTCATATAATGTGCGTCCAACAATATACTGCCAATATTGGTGCCTATTGCGTAATTCAATCGTTATTTGGGGCGGCATGGCTCCACAATAATCGTTATCTATGATAAGATCAATTAATTTATTGCTCCCAATATTTAATTGGTCTAATAAAGCGATAAACTTCTTAATATATTGGAGACAAGCAGTTCTATCAGTTGTATTTGCAATTTTTTTAATTATCTTTTCCTCGATCAAAGTAGGCATATCTGATGTAATATCCGCAAATTGAATGAGTTCATCAAATGAAGTAAATTGACAAGTATCTTCATATGATTGTGCAATTTCTTCCTTTTGAGCCGATTTTAATACATGGTAATCGACTTTTTTAAACGGAATTTTCTTAAACAGCTCTTTCGTATTTTGAGAAGTGTTTTCAAACAAAAATTTTGCCAACAAATATGCATCTGTTGCACTTCGGATCAAAAACTGAAAAATTTCACCTGCTTGTGATGGGCTCTGAATCAATCGTGTTATTAAACCGAGATCCAGGCAATCCTCTAACGTTATTATTCTTGCTTCCTCTTCAGTTAATATAGCATACTGCGCATCATACAAGAATTTATAAGCCCGTCTTATTTCAATCGATTGTTGAATTAGACCAATTCTATATTTAGTAAACAATGATTTGTGTCGACTGAACAACTCATTCATCATTTTACTGTCAAATATACTTACATCATATATACGCGTTTCAAAATTATTTAACGTGATGCAATATTGGAGAAAAGTACTATAATATTTCTGTTCATAAAGACTATTGAGTATATTATCATTTATGTTTAAATACCTTTCATAACCTTTTAGGCATTCGCAATACTCCCTACTGATCGGCTCGTCAAGAGAATTTAGATAATTTTCTATTTCCTCATAAATTTCACTTCGGTTTTTTGATATAAACTTGAAAATTGTATCGTCAACAATTTTATTCAAGGACATCAAAGAAAGTACACCTCGCAACATTTCATCGGTCGGGGCCACAACGGCCGTATGACGTTTAATCATATCGACTAATTTAACTTTTTGCATCTCAGTCAACTCGGTTTTTGCCTTGTCAGCCAAAGCAACCAACAAAGAATTTGTACATTTACTTGGCTCAAGCAAATCAAATATTATATTCACATCACTTAAAGCTAATACTTCTTCGCTACTAAGGCAAGGAACGTTGCTATATATAAACATATTCTTAAACAACAGAATATCATTGCCAAATTTTTGTGTCAATTCAAACCGACATTGAGTGAAATATTCATTAAAATTTGTGGTCTTTTTATACAACTCCTCGGAATATTTTTTTAGTAGGTCACACTTACTTGAAAATGCGTAGCTGTAAACTCTAAGTAATGTTTCAACAACGCTTTCGGTATTTTCTTTACTCCAAGGATAATTAACAACCATCGTATTAATTATTTGATCGGGATATTTTCTATAACAATATTCTAAAAGGCGTTCATCTTGTAAAATTACAACAGGAAAAGTCTTTTTAAGTTGCATTAGCTGGTTCATGCAGGCATCGGCAACTTTACATTCACCATCTTCAGAGAAAGACTGCTCTATAATGTTAATAAATTCATTTTCTTCACAACTATTTCCAAGCAATAATACATCTTCTAATTTTCGCTCGCCTACATTCTTGATGTAACTACCATTCGGATAACTGAAAAAATACTGTTTGAAATTATCGTCTATTATTCTATCGATAATCATACCACTGATTTCTTGCACAAAATCATCCGCTAATTCGAATTCACCAGTGAATACTTCTTTAATGTACTTAACAAGTTTTCCTATCTTTTCTTCACGTCCGGACGTAGATTCAATTCTCAACAAATTGCCATTATCTACTATTTGCTCAAACTTCTTATCATTATTTACGAGCTTGTAATAATTTTGTTTATACTCGCTTTTAAGATATGCAACAGCACAGCATGTTATCATACTGGGGTTTCCCTGCTGATTTTTATACTGTCTTGAACAAATGGTCTTATATAAAACGATAGCATCATTGAGACGATGTTTTAAATCACGAATTGTCAACTTACGACCTTGAATAAGATATGAAAATTGTCCATATATAGAATCAGGTATGTTTTTATCTTGTTCGCCTACGGTAAACATTTTTCGTATCTCTTGCTCTTTCTCTTTGAGCAATTCTTGGAGTATTTTTGAAAAATCATCAATATGCACTGCTTTTAAGTCAAGCATATAATCAAAAAATTTGCTGTAATTTTCGCTTTTACCTGCATTGTCACCATTAGTTTGAGCAGTATTACTGCGTTTATCAATGTCAGGTCTAATTGCTACGATAAAGTGGATTTTTTTATTATCACATGCATTGGAAAGTCTATAAAGTACTTTTATAAAATTATCTATAAGATTCTCCTTCTCGGCTTTGTCCATTTCTATTCTATCTAAGTCTTCAATCAAAATTATTCTATTTTTACTTTTATTTTTGCAAATTGTATCCACTATTTCTTGATAAATCGAAAATATATCGCTACTATCTAGTTTTCTATGTCCCTCACTTTTCCATGTGGAAAATGCAACGTTATATTTTTTTAGACCGATAACCAAAAATATAATTGACATAGCATAAAATAACGGATATATATCTATCTTTAATAAAAATTGCCATCCATTCCAAATAGTTTCTAAATACGGGATATCCACTGTTGTCATATGGAAAATCAATCCAATGACAAAAGATAACAAGGCTAACGATAAAAGCCCCCAGATCTTTTTAGAACTGAAAGTTATGGATAGCAAGCCACTATTACCGCTAAGTCTTTTATTTACGTATTTTACTAAGTCTCTGTCTTCACTGTTTTTCGCAAGTTGAAATAAAAACGACTTTTCTAACCGTAATTCTTGAGATTCTACATCCTCATTGTCTTGTTGTCGCAACCCATCCCACATATTAATTTTAATGGTTTTATCGTACTTATCAGTGTTGGCGGTCAACATACCTACCATGCTTGATTTTCCATAGCCATAATCGCCAATTAACCCAATCATTTGTGCGCCCGAGTCTATAGCATCGTCCAACGCATCCCTTTGAGCCTGAAAACCAATGTGATCTTGATTTTCTTCATTGATCTCATGATTAACATACGAATAGCTACTCTTCTGACCATTCTTTTGTTTTTTTACCATTCTATCCTCCGTACAATAATTGTTGAAACTGTTTTTTTTAGAATTCACATCTCAATTATTTTATTGATATTGCAAATCCACTTAGAATTGCCAGACTCCAACGCATTGAATAATTGCAAAACGTTGCTACTTGGCACAAAGGTGTATGTATCTTTCAACCGCGCCAAACGTCGTTTTCATTTCCGCGTAATTTTGCGATGTAATTTTATTTACGATTGCCTTACGTTGCTGTTCAGTTGCGTTATAATCTTTCACGCCCGTCAATCGCTCCACCGTTGCAGCGTTATCAGTTTTGCTATTGGAGATCAATTTGACCGCATCGAAATGCAGCAACACCACTTGCAACGTACAAGGATTGACAAAGAATACAACTTGATCCGCTACACCTTTATCGTGAAATTTATCTATCTTTTGTTTCATTGCAACAAACTGGTTATACGGATACTTTTCGGTATCGCAAAAAATCACAATCAACTTGTAGTTGTTTGTTTTGTAGTAATATGAGTACATCGCAGAGATATTGCTTATAGATTTGGCATCTTTTGTATGAACCGAAAAATTTTTGTTCCACACGCCGCAAGCTTTCAATCGATTGATATAGTCGCATTCCTCTGCACCCTCACATACAATAAGAACATTATTCTCATTGCTCGCGTTAGGTAATTTGTTCGCCATTTCAATTACCCCCGTTACTTCTTGTGTCACTCAAAAGTATGGATATCATATCGGGTTCCGGTAGCGCCCCCAACACACCCGAATTATATCTATCAAACACATCTGTTTCCGAACGAATTTTATCTTCTTTTGCAGTAAACTCCGCTAATGAATATAGGTATTCATTTTCGCTATCTTTGGATGCAAACCAAATTTGATCTTTACGGAATAATTTTTTACAATCTAACAATGTCGCATCGTGCGCTGTAAATATCAACTGCGCTTTTACATTCAATTCATTGTTAAACAATGCAACAATAGCTCGTGTAAGTCTGAGCTGCAAGCTGCTGTCCAATTCAGCTACTACAAGAGTTTTTCCTTCATCTAATGCTTCTACAATATAACTCGCAATTGACACAATCTTTTTTGTCCCGGTTGAATCAAAAGAAAAACTTTGCACCGATTTACCCTTATGAACAGATGTCAACCGCAACATGTCTCCAATAGCTACTTTTAATTTGAGAACCTCCTCTCTTGGATTGGGGGCTTCTTCCTCATTGGTAATACCTATTACTTCGGATTTTGAACTATCTGCATAATATAGAAAATCATCTATATCCAAATCTGCAAGACGAATAAGCTCCACGGTTTTTTCTTTAATTTTTTCATTATTCTTCAAAACATCAATTGTTCTGTTGATTGGTATATTATTCATATCAAGTACCGTGATACTATCTGCGAATTTACGCAAAATATCTTTATATTCGCCTATCTTAGAAATAATAGAAGTATTTACTGTATATATTAGAATATTATCATTTGACACAAGACTTAAAATTTTGCTTAATTCGTCATCTTCATGAAAACGATAAATACCATTTATAACATCTCGTATAAACAATTCTTTAATTGAAATGTTCTTATGAGAGTCAAACGTCAGCTCTTTTAAGCACTCATATACAAAGCCTCTTTTATAACCGTTCAAAAGCGTAGAATCATATTTAAAATCATATTCAAATACTCTATCGCATTCCATGAATGTTACGCCAAATGAGCATACTTTGTCGTTTCTGAATATATTTGACGGCACCTCGGCAACTAAACCAAGTAACACATTCTTTATGGAGTTAATTGCACGAACAAGGCAAGTCTTGCCGGAATTGTTTGCACCGTAAACACAAAGGGATTTCAACACGTTAAAACCCATATTTTCATACACGTTATCTGCAAATCTCTTTATCCGCATATCTGCAATCAAAGATAATTCCACATCATTAGAGTAAACCAAAAAATTGTCAACACGGACTTTTATTAGCATATCTTTACTTGCTCCTTTTTATTTTCAATATATAGTATAGCATAGCAATATTTTTTTGTGCAAGTTTTTTGCACAATTTCTGCAAATAAATTATGCCAACTTTATCATCAAATAAAACCACTATTCTAAAATTAACTTTATAATTTTTTTACGATACATAAACCAATTTGTGTAGCGTCAGTATACCTACAATAACACTTTATCTTTAATCTTATCAACTATTATCTTTGTTTTTCTCTTGCCGAGCCCAACATACGCCGCCAAGTTCATCAAATCCTGCTCGGCGGGATTGGGATTGCCCATCACGGTCATTTCATGTTCGGGCTTGTCAATAGTTTTCGTCAAATCGTATGCCGGAGACAATCTGTATCCATTGACCGTTTCGTCATATACAAAAGAAAAATTTTTCCCGTGGTCGTCCTTTTTGCCGTACAACACATTGAACGTCATGCGAGCAAAAGCTTCGTATAGGTCGCTCTTGTCTGCGCAGATGTTTTGAACCACTTGAAAGAGATGCACATAGTCCAGGTTGGGAATTCTATGAGTCGTTTCCAAAATGGACGACAACGAAACGACATGTATTCTCTTGCCGTCTTTGCGATCAAAACGTTTTGCACCGAAATATCCCGCACAACGTTTTGACGGAAACAATCTGAATTCGTTTACATTGAGTTCGCACCGTTGGGCGGCGGCATTTGCCTCAAATTCGGCAAGCCCGGCATCCGGTGATCGATTCTACACGGAAATTTGACAATCCAATCTTCGCCATCCACTTTTATATGCGCTTTGGGACGCGCTCCACCACTTGAACCGCCCAACAAAAACAAGCTATCCAACTCGTCAATAGGCTTTGAGTCATTCAAAACAGCGTTTGCTTCTTCCGCAAGCTCTTCCAAGTCGAAGTGGGAGTCATCTGCTTCCGTCGCTTGCGTTGGTTCATAGTTCAAGCCGCCAAGTCCGTTTTCGCCAATGAGGGACAGTTTGGTGAGGGGGTTGAGCCTATCGTAGTTTACGCCCTTTTGAGCAAGCATACGCTTGACCAACAACTCGCCCCATCCATCGGGGAGCGAATCGTGAAAAACACCATACAGCCCTTCAAAATTATACTTTCGGTTAATGTAAATTTTGTCGGAAATGGGTAGCGAAAAGGGCGATATGGAAAATCCGTTTCGCTGCCACTCGTCGCTGTATTGAAAAGCGATTCCTTCGTTCGTCATTGCAAGGTAGCCAACCGTTCGACCGTTGTATTTAACAATGGATTTAGTAACTTCACCGACCATTTTTGTAATCCTTGACGCTGGTAATAATCTCGTGTTTGAAAAGTTCTTCAAAATCCGCCAAACAACCGATGGCATTTGCAAGCTTGACAAGCGAATGCAAGGAAATCTCCCCCGTCTGTTCAAACCTGCGAATTGAAGAATAAGTAACCCCCGAACATTGCGCAAGCTTTACCTGAGAAAACTTCATTTCCTTTCGCCTCAACCTGAACCGTGCCGCCAAATTGTTTAACGTTGTTTTTTCTGTCAGCGTGGGGACAAATTCCCCTATATCAAATTTGTTCATAGTGCTTATATTTTAGCAAAAATTGAATTAAATGTCAAGTTATTGCCAAAATATGAGCAAAAATATTTTGCTTTACAAATTCACTCCGCACAGTAAAGAAAACAGGCGGACACCTGTTCTCTATTTATTATTGTAATGCATTACATAAAAATTAAATTTACACTTGTATTCTATATGGCATACTTACATTTTCAGCAAGACTCAAATTGCGGTTCTTAGTCAACATTTCTATTGCGTCGGTAAACTCATCTTTGAAATTAAACTCAATTCTGATGCTACCGTCATGTTCTATATAAATCATCTGTATCAGCTCTTCTATTATACCACGATTTAGACGCGTAATGTTTTGATGTTTCTTAAAAGATTCAACAAAGCTGTTTTGCGTCATTGATTCAGGATTTAATTGCGCCAATTCTTCATTTAGCCGGGAAATATTGGTTTCAAGTTGCGTTATCTTTTCGGAATATTCTTTTTTGAAATGAAAATACTGTTCCCTTGTTATTATTTCATTTTTGAAATCGCCGTATAATTCGTTTTGGAACCTGACTAATTTCTCTTTCTCCGCCTCGCAAGCGCATATCCCGTTTTTGATCTTAGCAACCTTCCAATCTACAATTGGATTGTTTTTTATTTTTTGCAAAAGAACGTCCATTTCAACAGCTAAATCAACGTATTTTCGTATGATTGCTATTACGACTTCATTCAATTTATTGACACGAATTGCATGCCTTGAACATTGTTTCCATTGCAGATATGAACCGCAAACAAAATAATAAAACGACTTGCCATTCTTTATATATCCGCTTCTTTGCATAGCACGACCACAATCAGCGCATTTAATGTATCCCACATAAATTGCGCCGGTAGCCTCACCACTTTCTGAAAAAGTTTCTGCTCCTTTTGCTTGCCAAGTATCTCGCTCAAATCTTTTCTGCGCTTTCTCAAAAGTTTCTTTATCGATAATAGCTTCGTGTGTTCCTTCTTTAATTATATAGTTTTCCTTTGGAACCGAAACACATTTATGAATTTTGTGACTGATTGTCTGATATGTTCCTTGTACCATATCGCCTATATACATTCTATTTTTAAGCATACGACGTATAGTTTGAGTAGACCAACCGGTATTTTTCTGCTCATATCTCAATGCCGAATTGCTACCTAATCCTTTTCGCTGTTTGTATTCGGTAGGATTAAGTATACCCATTACTTTCAGTTTAAGCGCTATGTTATAGATGCTTACGCCTTCTATAAACATACGATAAATCAATCTTACATTCTCGGCGGCTTCTTTATCTATAAGTAGCTTATGATGATCATTCGGATCTTTTATATATCCATACAAGGCAAATGAGCCAATATATTCTCCTCTTCTACGCTTTGCGTTAAAGGAACTTTTGATTTTGGAAGAAATATCACGCGCATACTCATCGTTCATTACATTCTTAAAAGAAACAGAAGAATTTCTGATTGATTCCGGCTGCTTAAAACTGTCGATATTATCATTTACCGAGATAAATCTCAATTTCAGTAGCGGAAAAACGACTTCAAGATACCGACCTGTTTCATGATAATTTCGTCCAAATCTTGATAAGTCCTTAACGATAATGCAATTTACTTTGCGACTTTTTATATCTTCCAACAGTCTTTTCATATTCGGGCGTTCAAAATCCGTACCCGAAAAACCATCGTCCGTATATACGTCATAAACTTCAATATCCGGATTTTTATCAAGATACCTTTCGATAATTTTATGCTGATTTATAATGCTGTCGCTTTCCAACTTATCGCCATCTTCGCGCGATAACCTTAAATATACTCCGCACTTCCACACACTTTGTGCTACATAGTTAATTGACGAATACTTACTGTTTCTTCCTGTACTCATAGCGCTACCTCTTGATTTATATTTGTCGTAACTTGTAGAAGATTTTTTTGCTCAAACTCATCGAGCAAATTCCTGTTTATGTTGACATAATCAAGCGCATTCTTGAATGTATCTTGAAACTTAAATATAATTTCGATGCCCTTATTCTCGTGGACATATATAACATCAACCAAAGCGATCAATATTTCACGCGTCAGCCTGTCTATGTTTCTATATTTAATAAAATGTTTTACCAATTCAGTTGATTCGTCTATACAATTCTTTTCTTGCGCCAGCAGTCCGTTTAGTTTATTGATTACGCTCTCTATTGATTTTAATTCCGTCTCATATTTTTCTTTTAACATCAAATATTGCGTTTTAGAAATCAATGCGTTTTTATAATCGGGATAGAGATCCAACAGTATTCTATTTGTTTTACTTTTTTCATTTTCTTTTTCAACAAGAATTTTCTCCAATTGGGATGCGCTACTTCTTTTATTTGGTGATTGACTGATTTTTTCGATTAATCTATCTATTTCCACCGCGGCATCAATGTATTTCGATATTACTGTTAAAACGGTTTTTTCGAGCAAATCTGATCTTACCGTATGTCTGGAACATGCAGCCTTTGTCATATTATCATACGTTTTACAAGTATAATAATGATATTTCTCTCTGAATTTTGCCCTACTCGCATTTTTCTTCACTAATTGTTTTCCACAATCAGCGCAACGTAAAAAACCTGCAAACAACGATAATTCTTGCGTTTTTGGTGAAACTCGCACATCTCTGTTCATGATCCCTTGAATCGCAAAGAAAAGAGATTTATCAATAATTTTCTCATGATGGTTTTCAATTATTACCCATTTGTCCTCGCTTAACATTCTTACCTTCTCAACCTTATGACTGACCTTTTCATATTTACCTTGGACAAGATCCCCGGTATACATTCTATTAGTCAAAATCTTTCTGACAGTTTGAATGCTCCACAAGCCGCTATTATTACTTCTATGATAGTTAGAATATTTTTCACTCTTATATTTCGCGGGATTAGGTATTCCCATTTCATTCAACTTAAACGTAATCATTCTATAAGATAACCCTGCCGCAAACCACTGAAATATTTGTCTGACTACGTCGGCAGCATCGGGATCAATAACCAATTGTCCTTTTACTGCCGTATCTCTAACATAGCCATATAAAGCAAAGCCGCAAATATATTCACCGTTTTCACGTTTTGCAGCAAATGTACTGCGAATTTTATTGGAAATATCCCTACAATACTCTTCATTCATAACATTTTTGAATGAGACGGATATATTGTTCATTGAAGTTGGATATAAAAAACTGTCAATGTTGTCAACCACCGAAATGAATCGAATATCCATTACGGGGAAAAATATATCCAAATATTGACCGGCTTCTAAATAGTTTCTGCCAAATCGAGATAAATCCTTTACGATAACGCAATTTATACGTCCCATACGAATATCATCAATCAATCTCAAAAATTCCGGACGCTCAAAATTGGTTCCTGTATAACCGTCATCGGCATATTCGGAGATAATTTGAATATCAGGGTTTTCTACCAAATAATCTTCAATAACAAGTCTTTGATTAAATATGCTATCGCTTTCATATTTATTATCATCGTCTTTATCGCCATCTTCCTTTGAAATACGCAAATAAAGCCCTGCCTGCCACCGCTTGGTGGCTGACAAGGCTACATTATCTTTGATATATTTACTTGTGCGCGCCATAATTGTACCTCCAAGATTACTTGGCGATAGCAATTAAGATGCATTTAACGTTCTTATTTTAGCACTCCACCAAATAAATTTCAAGCCTTTTATGAATTTTGAGTAAATATTTTTTCCAAACTTTGTTGCAATGTTAGCCCCTTATCGTTGAAACTTACCTTTACAGGGATATTCCCCACTTTGAACAGGTATGGATTTCCCAACTGTTCAATAAGCGATAAAACACGTTCTACAACCGGTCTCTGAGTATCAACGTTTATTGTTTCTATATCTTTAAGTTCTTCAACTTTTGCGTTGCGTATCTTCAACGCTTCATACTGGTTCAAACTATTTTTTATCATCATTTTGATTTTCGACCTTTTCGTAAAAAATAAACTTTGCTATTTAATCTTTTAATGTGATTTCGATGATAAACCAACCAAAATAATGCCTGATATGCAAAATGTTAAGAACTTGTCAATTTGTGCTATTTTTCTAATATATTTATTTATCAATTCCCCCTGTTCAATGTCCGGAAATCTGTAATCAGTACAGATGTTTTAACATTATCTCCCTTTCATCTCCGTAACTCTGCACTGTTGCAGCACGTCCTACTTTGGGCTTACCCTACTTTACATTATAATTATCTTGAATTTGCTTCTGCAAAAAACGATAACCTTGCCGTATCAATTCTACCTTTGAAATTCCGTGTTCTTTCAAAAAAGAATTGATCTCGTCCAATTCGCCTCGCGGCAAATAGGTGCTGAACGTCCCATTTGCCGCTCTGCGTTTATCTTTGTTCTTTTCCTCGTATCTTCGCTTTATAATGCGACTCGGTGTATCTTCTTTTCTTTCCATAGTTACACCTCAGTCCACATAAACAAGTTCCGACAGAATCTCATCTTCGATTGCCTTGTTAAGCGCATTCAAACGGCGCGTATCTGTAATATAATCGCCTGTCCGTTTGTACTCGTCCAACTGCGACAACTTCTTTCGCAACACGTCGTCCATTTCTTCCGCCTGACGATCAATACCGTGCAAATATTCGGGAAGATTGACTATACCCAACATCTTTGCCACGTTATGTTCTTCAAGATAGATTTTGGCAAGAGTTCCATACTTGCCATAGATGTGTTTTTGCGGTTTTACGAGTTCTTGATAGCGTTTGATTTCTGCTACCGTCAACCCCTCTCCCGCTTCTGCTTTTTTCAAAATTTCTTTGTCGGTCATAATTACCTCCTTTTATGCTATTGTCGTAAGCATACGATACACTATTTTTCCGAAAGAGTCAAGAGGTTTATCTTATTTTTTTCTGTTTCATAGAATTTTATGTTACAAGCGCGGCAATGCCTCTGACAAGGAACGGTGCGGCGACTATTATTGAGAAAATAATCACGATACCGACAACATAATTTATGAGCATTTTCTTTGCTTTCTCTTTATCTTCGTTCTTTTGGGCGATTATGATAGCCACACCGATGGCAATACTCCATACTCCTGCTGTTGCAATAAAAACCCAAACCATATATGGGCGATACTGTTCAAATAAATATTCCACATAGTTTGTTACTTCTTCATATTGATTGCCGAGTTCTTGCGTGTAGCTGTCGCCACAAACCGAGCAAGTATAGGTTCTTTTCGTGTTCCCGTTGCGACTTTGCACATCGGAAATCATGTAGTTATGTCCTTTTGCCGATATTTTTGTTTCATACGAATGTCCACAGGTGTCGCATACGCTTCGCATAATGCCCTCTTGCGTACACGTTGCTTCTCGGATGACACTATTTGTGTAATCATGTCCCGTTGGCAAACTTCCGTCTGACTCTGATTTTTCAAAATTACAGACTTGACAATGGTATACTGTTTTTCCGCTCTCTTTACAACTCGCAGGAACTTCAAATATTTCAAAATTGTGTCCAAGTGCCTGTGTTTCATTGTCCCTGTAATTATTACCACATCGACTGCACTCATGCAGTGTATAGCCACCTTCCGTGCAAGTTGCCGCCACTGTCCTCGTAACGTAGTTATGCCCCGTTGCTTCCGTCAAGCCACTTCGATACTCATCTCCACATCGACTGCAAGTATAGAGCGTATAACCACCCTCGGTGCATTTTGGCGAAATGACCGACGCCCTGTAATTGTGACCGAGCGATCTCGATACCGTATCACGATAGTTAAATCCGCACTTTGTACAAGTGTAAATTGTATATCCATCTTCGGTGCAAGTTGCCGCCGTTGTTTGAGTTGTAAAACTATGTCCCGTTCCATTTTTATCGGTTGTTTCGGTATAGTTGTAAGCACATCGCGTGCAAGTGTAAAGCAACTTCTCACCCGTACAAGTAGCAGATGTTTCAACGGTATAACTATGACCTAATGCAGAAATTTTACTGTCTACATAACTCGTTCTGCAACGAGAACAAACGTGAGTAGTATATCCGTCTGTCGTACAAGTCGGGGCGGTTGTTGTGCTATCATAACTGTGTCCGAGAGCGGGTGTTTCGTTGCTTTTATATGTATATCCGCATCGCGTACATCTATTTGTAGTGTATCCGGCAGACGTACAAGTCGGCGATGTTGTTGTTGCACTGTAACTGTGTCCCAAAGCAGATGTCTTATTATCTGTATAGGTATATCCGCAGTCGCATCGGTATGTCGTATAACCTCCTTCTGTGCAGGTTGGTTTTGTCACGGTTGAGGTATAACTGTGAATATGGTAGTCGATTTTGAATGAGAAAGTACATTCGATTTGTTCAATAAAATGAAGAGTACGAATAGAACTTTCTTCTTCCCAAACACTTACACCTAAAAATGACACATAATAAGTACCGTCACTTAAAACAGCCATTATTTCTTTTGAATTTGTTGTACTTGTCTGCGCAACAACATTTCCAGATGCGTTTTTGATTGTGAAAGTGTTTTTCGCGAAGTCGGACTTTACATTGATAGTCACTTCTCTCGATTTTATTGTTCCGCCCTGTTGAAGTGTTCCTGTTTCCGTTCCGTAGTAACTTCCGTAAATTTCAAACTCGACCACACATTGCTTATCGTGCCTTCCACAATCAACGAGATCGGATTTCAATACATTCGATTTTTCAGAATCCAGACGAGGAGTAGGTTTTGCGTTTCCCATAACACCACCACTGTAATGTTTATAATCGAAGTATATATTGTAGCGAGGAGTTTCTGCCGCATAAGCGGTTGTCGCACCGTTTCCGGTCACAACAAACGCTATCAATAAAAGCATACACACACCAAAAAGAAGTGTTGCGCTCAGCATAATACCTTTTGTTTTTGTACTCATTGGTTATCCTCCTCTTTTCGCTCCTCATCAAACAAATCTTTCGTGTACTCACCCGCCTTTATGCAGATACAGGCTCTAAGTTCAGTCGAGCCTACGAAAAAGGCTTGCCCCGTAACAGCCGAGATTATCATCCGTTGCTCGTCCTCGTTGAAACTGTCACCCGCTCTGTAAACGTCCAAAACGTCTTTCATATCGGGTGCGGCGAGTTTGAATATGAAATTGTATTGACTGTTCTTTAAGATTGTGGAAGTCTTGCTGCGTAGTTCCTCATTTGCGTTCCAATCCGCTATGTTCTGTGTTGCGGGAATGAATGCGCCACCGTACTTTCTGATACGCTTATTCATCGAATAGAAGAAGTCAAGTGCTATCGGAAACTTCGCATCTATAAACAGGTGTGCCTCGTCCACGACAATCATTGTGTGCAGATTTGCCCCATTTTTGTTGCGTTCTCTGGCGTTGATAACTTCCTGCTCAATAAAGCGGAACACAAGTAGCATCTGTGCATTGGCAACAACATTGTTTTTGTTCGCAAACAGACTTTGAAAGTCAAAGTCTATGAGGTTAGCGTTGACTTGCAAGGTAGACGGCGCGTTCCATATGTCGCTGTAACGTCCCGATACAAACTTCTGCAAGTAAAGTTCCGCCGTCCGCATATCCCGCTTTGTCATCTCGTCCATTTCCACCGTATTTTTCGATTTCAGCGTATCCATAAGGTCTGAAAACAATGGAAAGTAGTCCGCAGGAAAATGCGAGCAATCCGTATTTTCGGTGATCCCCATTCGCTCATACGTTTCCACCGTAAGGTTATTGATAAGTTCGATAACATCTGTGGGCGCATCCGCAAGTACAATTTTGAAGAAACTCTCCAACATCTTCAAGTGAGTGTTGAATGTTACTTTGCTATCCGCAGGCGTTCCGTCTTCTGTCAAAATCTTGTAGATATGGAATGGATTGATTCTCCCTTCTCTCGCATTACCGACATTGATGATGTTGCCGTACAGATTTCTCGTGAGCGCAAGATATTCCGCTTCGGGGTCAAGGACAATTACTCTCGTCCCGTTCGCCCATTCGTGAAGAATAAGGTTTTTCAGGAAGAAAGATTTGCCGCTTCCCGACTTCCCTATAATCATCGCATTTGAGTTCTGATACAGGTTGCCGCGCTTCCAAAGATTGAAGATGAACGGATAACCGTTCGTCTTGTTCTCTCCGAGCAGGATGCCGCCCTCGTCCATGACGAATGTCCGAACAAACGGGAACGCCGCGGCAAGCGACGAAGAATTGATACCCCGTTCTTGGTTTTTGAGCGTTGACACAGGAGATACCGTCGCCGATTTGAAGCCTTCGATTTGCAAACCGTAGAGCGTAGAGGGACGGAAATTGCCTGTCAGCATAGCCCGCCTCGTCGCCTTTTTGTAATTATCGTCTTTCAGATAGTTGTATGCCGTAATGGTCAGCGTAACGTCAAACAGGCTTTCGTTCTCCGTTTGCAAGGCGTCGAGAAGTGTGTTCATCGTTTCTTGGTGGATTTCAGCACTATTCGCATCGCTCGCCTTGTCCGAAATGATTTGCTTGGTCTGCATCTCTCCGATAACCTTGTCGATACGTCGTATGGCTTTCATTTTGTCAACGGGCTTGACGTGCATTACCACTTTTGTATTAGGAATGTTGAACAATTCTGCTCCCCATGCGTTCTTGACACGAAGCGGATAGTCCGATACCGCGAACGTCGCCGCTTCCGTACCGTCGATTTGATACTTGTTGCCGTGGAATATGACCTCTTTCGGCTTGACCCATTCAATGAGTTCTTCATCGGACAGATCCTTGATTTCTCTCTCGTCGAAGTTTCGGGAGAAACTGTATTTCAGGAACACTGCCGCATCCCTCTTGCCAAGGATTTTCGTGTTCAGTCCGCACTTTGCGATTTCTGCCGCGACATTGATTGCCGTACTTTCGAGATCGAGTTCGTTTCTGCCGTACACGACTATGTAGTAGTCCGAAAGATACTGCTTGCGAATATTGTTGAGTTTATCAATACGGTCAATTCTTTCTCGCAGGATACCCGTTTTGATTTCCTTGATACCATTTTCATCGTCATTTTCCGCAACGTCCGAAAGTCTGCCGAAAAGTTCTTTGGCAAAGCCGTCTAAGTTCACGGGACGATCTATCTTCACGATGTCCGCACTTTGGTTTTGATCGAGGATTTTCAGCGCATTTGCAAAGTAGTTGATGTCTATGTTCTGTTGCACCACATCCTCGATACCAAAATTCTTCTGTCCGACCTTTATTACCCGTCCGTACATTCCGCCGCCGTAGCAGAGCAAGCCGTTGTCTTTGATTTCTTTCAGGTCAATAAGCACATTGACATTTTCTTTTGCGCTGGTTGCCTTGTTTGTATATCTCTTCTTCGAAAACAGGAACTTGACGTTCTCGAAGATAAATGTGTAGAAGATGCCGTCGGGCGTAGGCATAAACATTACAACTGCGCACAGCCCCATAATGATTGCAAATGCCCAACTTCCTGCTGTGATTGCGATGAAAATGATTGCAAACACAACAAGGGCGACAATGACGTCAACCATTGAGTAACACTTCCACACAGTATTTTTCACCTTGACTTTTTTAGGAATGATTCTCATTCACTACCTCCTTCTCCTGCGCTCTCGTCTGTTCCACTATCTGACGATTCGCTTGATGAGCCATTTTCGCTTTCCGTGTATTTATCTCCGCTTTCGTCTGATGAATCGCTGCTATCCGAGCCGCTCGAACCGCCGTCGCCATCCGAGTGCTTATGGTGTCTGGCGGCGTGAGCGATACCTTTAATGCCTTTCGCCGCTAAACCTATCGTCATACCGCCGATTATTCGACCACCGTAAAATGCGCTTCTGAGGAAACTGCCACCCGCATGCATATCGTCTGCCTGACCGAACAGCCGTGCAAACAACGTTTGCCCGGCGGGGA
>CANQGD010000002.1 GCA_947601445.1 uncultured Clostridia bacterium
TCCGAATAAGTGTGACTTATTGTATTGGTGCGGTGAGCGTATTTTGGACACAAAAGCGGAGCATTTTGGGCATAAAACTCGTTTGAAGAATTAAATCGGCTGCTTTTGTCGCAAAAACAAACAAAAAACAGTAAAAAAATACGCAGCAAATTGCAATGAAACAAAGTGTTTTTTTATTTTATTTCAACTTGAGGACCCTATTTTGCTATAACTATTGACAAAATATAATTTTATATGGTATAGTAAATTGCTATGCCAATAACATTGCAAATAGTTATATGTATGCTTGCCGGCTTGGGCGCAGGCTTGGGTACCGGTTTTGCCGGAATGTCTGCTGCGGCGGTTATCGGTCCGATGTTGATCGTTTTTTTGGATGTCAGCCCCTATACGGCGGTGGGCATTGCATTGGCAAGCGATGTTTTGGCAAGCGCGGTATCCACAGTGATTTATGCTCGAAACAAAAATATCGACATCAAAAACAGTTGGATTTTGCTTGTTACGGTTGTGGCAACCACTCTGGGCGGCTGTTTTGTGGGCGATGTGCTCAATCGCACCAACAGCGGTATTATGGGCGGCGTGTCGATATTTGCAATGTTGCTTCTTGGGCTGCGTTTTTTGCTGTTTCCGCCCAAAAGCGGCGGCGAAAAACTTCTCAATCTCAGCAAAACTCAACGCATTGTGCGCTCCGTGCTGTGCGGACTTGTTATAGGTTTTGTTTGCGGATTTGTAGGCGCCGGCGGGGGTATAATGATGTTGATGTTGCTCACGGGAGTGCTGGGGTTTGAAACCAAGTCGGCAGTGGGCACAAGCGTTTTTATAATGACGTTTACCGCGTTGACGGGGGCAATAGGACACTTTGCCATAGATGGCGGTCTCGCCGAAAATTGGATTTATCTTGTAACTTGTATCGTTTCCACTTTGGTATTTGCGCAGGTTGCTTCGTTTGTCGCCAACAAAATAAAAACCAAATGGCTCAATCTGATCGTGGGCATCTTGCTGACGGCATTGAGCATTGCGGTGATAATAGTGGAGTACTTTATCTGAACGTGCGGCGATCCTTCGGCGTTTGACGTCGTTCGGGTCTGTGCGAATATTAGTGCAAAAACGCCCCGTATTTTTACGTCTGAAAATTTCGTTCATCCTTCCCGTTTGCGGAAGGTTTTTTTTCGACAAAGCAAAATTGTTTTGGAAATGTTATTGTCGCTTTTGTTAGAGGCTCGAACGTTTTGCGGATTTCTGCCGTAAAGTTAACGAATTTTGTTGCCGTAAAGTTTTTTTCGCAACAAAAATCCCCTCTTGCGGCGGAGGGGATAAAACGTTAATCGGTTTCAGGCTTGTATTTCCTCGGCAATGGCTTGCACAAGGTTGCCGACTTCCATTTTGTATGCTTGCTCGATGCAGTGAAATACGGCTTCGGCGTTGCTGCTTCCGTGTCCTTTAACGACGGTTTTGTTTGCGCCTAACAGCACAGCTCCGCCGTACTTGTTGTAATCCATAATATCTTTTACTTCGTATAGTTTTTTCTTTATCAACAGTGCGCCGATCTTGGATTTGAAACTGCTCATCAATGCTTTTTTGAGCATTTTCATCAATTCGAGGCATGCACCCTCGGTGGATTTCAGCAATACGTTGCCCGCAAAACCGTCGCACACCACAAGATCGAACTCTCCCGAGAGCAAATCGCGGCTTTCCATATTGCCGACAAAGTTTATTGACGGCGTTTGTTTGAGCAATTGATATGTCTCTTTGGTCAGCATATCTCCTTTTTCTTCTTCGACACCCACATTGAGCAGCGCCACACGCGGATTTTCCACTCCGTATGCTTTTTTCAGATACAAACTGCCCATTATCGCAAACTGTTGCAGATACAACGGGTCGCAATCCACATTTGCGCCGCTATCGCATATGGCTACGATTTTGCCGGGCACAACGGTGGGTAAAATAGGACAGTAAGCGGGACGTTTTACGCCTTTGATACGTCCCAACCGCATAACAGTGCCCGCAAGCAACGCTCCCGTAGAACCTACCGTAACCATAGCGCGTGCGTTGGCGTCGGTGCGAAGCAGCTCAAAAGATTTGCACATACTGCTGTCTTTTTGGGTGCGTATCGCTTCCGTCGGCTTGTCGTTGCAGGAAATGACTTGACTTGCATGCAGTACGGTAAGTCGATTTTTGTCGAACTTTTCCGCGTCGAGAAGCGGTGTAAGTTGCGTTTCGTCTCCGACAAGCACAATTTCCAAGTCTTTTATCGAATCAAGCGCTTTTACCGCGCCTTTTACGTTTACCGAAGGGCTGTTATCTCCGCCCATGGCGTCTACTACGATTTTTATCATTTTGTCCTCTCCGATTTGTAAGTTTGGGACGATACCCGAAAATGCCGTCAATGTCGCAAATTTTGCGTCGTGCGGCAATTTGCCGTGTCAAACCGAATATAATTATATCATTACCGCATATATTAGTCAATATGTAAATAAATTTCAGATTTCACTTTTGTGAAATATTGTTGACAATTCGAGACGTCAATGATAATATATTTAAGTATTGTACGTCGTTTCGGCGTGCTGTAAGTTTTTTGTTTTTTTGAGGCTGTTATGGTAGAAATAAGAGAAGTAAAAACAAAAAAAGAACGCAAAGAGTTTGTTGAATTTCCGCTCAATCTATACAAAGGCAACAAGTATTTCGTACCGCCCCTTTACGGAGACGAAATGAATATTTTCAAACCGAGCTATGTTTACTACGAGCAGGCGGAAGCGGTGTATTTCAATGCGTATCGCAACGGCAAAATCGTGGGACGTATTTCCGGTATTTTACAACGCGTAGCCAATGCCAAATGGAAGCAAAAACAAGTACGTTTTACCAGATTCGATTCCATTGACGATCAGGAAGTGGCAACGGCTCTGTTGAACGCCGTGGAAGATTGGGGACGTTCCAAAGGAATGGAAGAAATTGTCGGACCGCTCGGTTTCAGCGATATGG
This sequence comes from uncultured Clostridia bacterium, assembly GCA_947601445.1. Taxonomy (GTDB): domain Bacteria; phylum Bacillota; class Clostridia; order Christensenellales; family CAG-314; genus Fimimonas. Next base: position 2,977 of record CANQGD010000002.1, read on the forward strand.
AACGCGAGGGCCTGCTTATAGAGGGTTTTGATCAACTTTGTACGTTTGAAGAACAGTACAACTATCCATATTATCAACGGCTTATAGAAAACTGCGGCTACGGAAAAGACGTGGATTGGTTGGAACATCAATTGCGCGCGCCTAAGGAAGGTTTCGATCCGAGATACCGCCAGATCAGCGATATGATGCTGAAAAAGCTGAAACTGCACTTCGGAGAGGCGCGCAGTACAAGACAGTTTATAAATAAATATGCCGACGATATTTTTAAAATCTGGGACGAAACTTACGACGGTATTTACGGCACGGTACCTGTAACCGAAAATCTGAAAAAAGCGCTTGTTTCACAGTTTAAGTTGCTCATAAATAAAAAATATCTTCGCGTTTTGTTTGACGAAAACAACAAAGTCGTGGCGTTCGGCGTGCTGTTCCCCAATATATCGGACGCGGTTCGTCCCAGCGGAGGAAGGCTGACGCTGCCTTGCCTTTGCCGATTGTTGCATGCAATTCATCACCCCAAAGTGTTGGATTTGGGCGTGATAGGCGTTGCCGACTCATACAAAAATCACGCTTTGTCCGCGGCGATGCTCGTGTCGTTGGGCGACGCTTTGCAGGGTGACATCGAACATGCGGAGACCAACCTCAATCTGGAACACAATATTCCCATACAAAATGCGTGGAAATATTTCGACGCGTTTCAAAACAAACGCCGCCGCTGTTTTATCAAGAGTCTGAATCCCACACAGTCGACAGAAAACAAATAAAACAAATTTTGACAAGAGCCGTCGCGAGTAAAAACTTGCGGCGGCAATTTTTTGAAAGACTGCCAAAACAGGCTTGTTTTGCGCAAATGGTGACGAAAATTTTGTGTATTTACTTGAAAATATAATATATGGGCGCAAAAAAATGTAAACGTATTTTCATTTTAGTGTTTTTTCAATACAAATTTAATGTTATCCATTGACAAAGCCACCTATTTATAGTATAAGTAATTGAGAATTGTGTTTCCCGGCAATATTTCGTTTTGGAGATACGATTTTACTAACGAAAATCCTTATACAGAGGTGCTCATGAAAAAATTAACGATTTTTATTCTTTCGGTGCTGTGCATCATTTGCGTTGCACTTGCGCTTGTCGCCTGTGATGAGAAACACGAAATGGGCGATTGGATCGATGAAATTCCCGCGACTTGTACTGAAACGGGCGTCGTCGGGCATTTCCATTGCAGTCATTGCGACAAAGATTTCGATCGCAACGGCAACGAATTGACGGATTTGACAATTTCCGTTCTCGGACACGATTGGGCGGAAGAAGTGACCAAACAGGCGACATGCAGTGAAGTCGGTTTGAAAAAGGTATTTTGCAAACGCTGCGACATCGAACCGCAGATACAGCAAATCGAAATGATTGCTCACACCTACGGCGAATGGCAGCAGACCGTGCCTTCCACATGCACCGAGCAGGGCACGCAACAACGTATCTGTTCCGTTTGTAAAAATGTTGAAACCGAGGCGCTTGCCACAATCGCGCATAAAGCCGAACGCGTTGAGGGAACTCCCGCAACATGTACCGATTCGGGAATAAGTGATTGTTATCGTTGCTCCATGTGCGAAAAATATTCCTTTGAAGAAGACGGCGAGTATGTGTTCGATACGCCCGATGAGGCGCAACGCGAAATCGAAGCAACCGGACACAGCTACGGCGAATGGAAAGTTTTGATTGAACCTACATGCCAAAAAGTCGGTCAGCAGGAACATTCTTGCACCAAGTGCGGCAATGTCGAAGCTACGGATGTGGCAATGAAACCGCATGACTTCGGCGAATGGCAGCATACTGTTCCCGCAACTTGCACAACCACAGGAGTGGATACTCACTCTTGCGAAACTTGCGGCACGTCCGAAACACGTATAACGGATAAAGATTTGACGGCGCACACTCCGCAGAAGGTGGAGGGTAAACCGGCAACATGTACCGAGCAGGGGCTGAGTGACGGACAAATTTGTTCCGCTTGCGGTGCGCAGATAGAGGCTCAAACCGTAACCGATCCTCTCGGTCACTATGGAAAACTGACATACAAATTTGTCAAAGACGACACTTTCGAACATCATACGATAACTTGTGAGCGCGTCGGTTGCAGCGGCGAGGACGCACCTTGCTCGATTACCGTTACCGATTCGCGTACAAGCTGCACAGAACAAGGTACGTCTACCAGAAAATGTCAATTTTGCGATTACGAACAGGTAAACGAGCTTGCCGCAGGTGAACACAGTTGGGACAAAGGACAAGTAACGGTCGCCGCAACATGCAATGCGGACGGTGAAATTTTATACACGTGCAAATACTGCGACGCAACTCAAAAAGGCGTTATAAACGTTCGTCCTCCTCATCAAACGGATGGCACTTGGAAAACGGACGGAAAAACTCACTACAAACTTTGTACGGCGTGCAACAGCCATCTCGAAGAAGATGATCACAATCTTACGCAAAATTGGGTTAGCGACGGCACCAATCACTGGCATCAATGTATCGTTTGTATGGCGCACATTGACGAATCTTCCCATAACCGCGTGGAATTGCCCGCAAAGCAAGTTTCCTGCGAAGAGGACGGATTAACGGCAGGCGCGAAATGCTCCGTTTGCGAATACGCAATACAGAAACAAGATGTGATCGTCTCTTCCGGACACAGCTACGGATCTTGGACGGACGATCCCGACACGGCGGGCAGTCACAAAGCCACTTGCGACAAATGCGGAAACGTCACTTGGCAAACTTGCGCTTATACACAAAAAGTAACATTCGCAACATGCACAACGGACGGAAGTACGATAGAAGTGTGTTCCATTTGTCAGGATACCATTGTGTTGGATACAACTCCCGCTCTCGGACACCATCCGGGCGCTTGGCAAGCGGAAATTGTCAAGGACTCTCAACAGCAAGGCAAAGTCGGGCGCGCGGAACACATTCATCAACACACACGCGTTTGCGACCGTTGTTTTGACGAATCCACGCGCGAAACCGAACCGTGCAATATGGGCAGCGAGCGAACAGTGGAAGCCTCCTGCGATACTCCCGCGTTTATCGAAACCACATGCAGCGATTGCGGAAGCATTCATGAAGAAATAACAGCGCCCGCAGAGGGACACGATTTGCAGTATAAGCAAACATCAACGAGTTTGTTTAGTTTTCGTCACAAAGCGACATGTTCCAAATGCGGTTACTCCGAGGAAGAAGTGGACTGCACGATCGTAACGGAGGATATTCAGGCTACCTGTACGGAAAATCGCAGGACATTCTACAAATGTGCCGTGTGCGGACAGGGAAGATCGATCCCCGAGGCGAATACGGCGCTCGGGCATGTTTGGGGTCAGCCGACATTCTGCGGTGACGCACAAAACCCTCAACATAAACAGTACTGCACTCGTGAAAATTGCCATGAGTCAACAGATGCCGAACCATGTATTCTTGGGTCCGAGACGAATTTGCCCACATGCGAAGCATCCGGCAGCGTAAAAACATTCTGCACGGTATGTCTCAGTACGATAAGCGAGGGCGAGTTGGAATCCGTAGGACACAAATGGACATCATGGATTTTTGAAGACGCGGACAAACACTACCAAAGGTGTGAAAATTGCGGAGAAACCGTTTCCGAACCGCATGAATATCAAATTGTCAGTCAGACGACCGCCGATTGCGAACATTTGGGCGTAACAATAAAAAGTTGCAAACATTGCAATAATCGTATAGAAGAAACTTCGGGAACTCTGACGACCCACAAATGGGTAGACGTAACTTTCAGTCCCACTCAACACTCCGCCAGATGTACCGTGTGCAATACAACCGCGTCAGGCAATCATGATTGGAGTCAGAGCAATCTGTGTTCGGTGTGCGGATACGACGGTCTGATATATGAAACCAGCGGTGCTCACTGTATCGTTACGAGCGACGAACAAGTGAAAAATGCAAAATCGATTGTCATTCCCGAAAAGCACAAGATTCTGAATGACGACGGTTCTTATGATAACACCGAATATCTCGTGGAGGAAATAGGCGAAAACGCGTTCCACAATAATAGCAACATAGAAACGCTGACCTTCCCCTCTACCGTAAAAGTGATAAGAGAAATGGCGTTTTATTGCTGTTCCGGTCTTAAAACCGTTACGCTTACGGGTGAAAACCACAACCTTACCCAAATAGAAAGTTACGCATTTGCACATTGCAAAATGTTGGAAACATTCTATCCCCCCGAAACGTTGGAGTCAATCGGCGATTACGCATTTTCCGACTGTTTGTCGTTGGTCAACATTCGCCTCGGCGACAGAGTGACGGATATAGGTCAAGGCGTGTTCCGCAACACGGGATATGTCAATAGTTCGGAAAATTGGGAAAACGATCAGCTTTATTTGGGACTGCACTTGATAAAAGTACGTCAGACGCAGCAACCCGACGGTTCATTCAGCAATGTTACCGTCGAAGTAGAACCCGGTACGCTGTCCATATCCGTTGCGGCATTTTCCGAATGTACTTCCGTGACGAAAGTAGTGTTGCCCGACTCATTGAAAATTATCGATAGAGACGCATTCAAGAATTGTACGACGATTGAACACGTGGAGTTTAACGGAACGGTCAGACAGTGGTTTGAAATCAACTTTATCAACGATTATTCCAGCCCGTTGCATTACGGTTCTCCATCATTGCACATAGCTCTTGCGCATGACGGCATCACAATACCCGACGGAGTAACGCGTATTCCCGCAGGCACATTCCGCGGAACGGAAATCAAGAGTATCGTCATTCCCGAAAGCGTTACCTATATCGGAGAAGAAGCATTTGAAAATTGTACACAACTTACCGACATCACGGTGAACAGTACGCAGATCAGTTACATAGGTAAAGACGCATTCACAGGCAGCGCTTATTATACCGATCCGTCTCATTGGGATAACGGCACGGTGTTGTACGTAGGAAATTATTTAATAGATGCAAAGAGCGAGTTGTCGGGTTCCTACAATACCAAGGACGGCACAATCGCCATTGCCAACGAAGCCTTCAAGGGTTGCACGGGTCTTACTGAAATCACAATCGACGAGTCGATGCGTTATGTGGGTGAATATGCGTTTGCCGATTGCAACGCTTTGACAACCATTGTGTTCGAAGATACATCTCACCGTTGGTTTATGATTGGACAAATCGGACGTTCGGTGGACGTGCAAGGACAAAATTTCAGTTATTACAAAGTGTACTACGGGGCATGGCGCCGGCTTTAAAAATCGCATAGCGTAAAAATAAGGGGTGGATTTTTCCACCCCTGTTTTTAATATGATTATCTAAAATGCTTTGTTCAAGAGAAAAGCAATATCTTTCGAAAATACAGATGTACGGCGACAGAGTCAGCCGAGTCCGCGCAGCAACAAACTGACTGCAAAACCCACAACCGCGCCTACCGCCGCGAATACCATTCGCCAAAAAAAGTTGTTTACAAGTTCTCTGCGGCGCTGAATAAGTTCTCGCTTGAAGGCTTTTCCTTTGGGTTTGAGCGTTATTACATTGACCGTTTCCCCTTTACGCTCCGATTTGGTACACTCGAAGTATCCGTCATATTCCAATTGTTTGAGTATGGCGTCCAGCTTTGTCTCGTCCAATTTGAATTTTTCCGGAATGGATTGCAAGACAAAAGCGTCCGATACGATACAACCGTCATTGTTGCGTTTGCAAGCGTTGTAGACGCAGTGCATTACGGATACTTCCTTTTTGTTGAGCATTTACTACCTTCCTAAAACAGATTTCCGATAAAAACGGCTACAAGCGCGCCGAAAAAAGCCGCCAGAAACGTTCCCGCAATAAGAAACGTAACTTGTAAGGCGGGGATATTTGCCTTTTGAACGATATTTTTTTCATTTTCGCCGTAGCTTGTGGCTTTAACCGTGGTTGCAAGACAAATTTCTTCTTTATCCTGATATTTTACATCAAGATAATCGTTTTCTTTAAGAAATAAAATTATCCCCGATAATCCCTGCGAATCGAGTTTCAGTCTGGCGGGCAGTTTGGCAAGCAATTGATTTTTGTTTATCACCTTGTAGCTTTCGCCCACGTCGTTTATCAACAGCCGCAAAACCGCATCTGTTTTTTTGTCCAGCATTTATGCCTCCCAACGATGTTTTGACATATCCACCGTTTCTTGATCTACAAATTCGACACCCTCGTTCATCAGCAGGTAACGCTGTGCGTCCGTTCCGCCGAAAGCAAAGGCTCCGCTGAGTTTTCCGTCTCGGTTTACCACTCGATGGCAAGGAATAATATACGGTTCGGGATTGACGTGCAATGCCCAACCTACTTGTCTTGCCGCTCTCGGGTTGCCTGTGAGTCGGGCAATTTGTCCGTAAGTAGCCACCTTTCCGAGCGGAATTTTACGTACCGTTTCGTATACTTTTGTAAAATATCCCCGTTGCATAATTCCATTAAAATAATACTATTTTTATCGGTAGTTGTCAATGGCGCAAACACTTGAAAGATTACGAAAAATATGTTAATATATTTAAGAACGATCTATTCGGCAACGTTACCGGATAGTGACGGTTTTCAGGAGCAAGCGATGCGCAATTTTATAACGATAGAGGGCTGCGAAGGCGTAGGAAAAACATATCAAACCAGGTTGCTCAAACAATATTGTGAGGAACGGGGTTTGGACGTGGTGTTCACACGCGAACCGGGTGGCAGCGATATAGCGGAACAAATCCGAAACATAATTCTCGACGCAAACAATCGCGATATGGACGATCTTTGCGAGGCGTTTTTGTATGCCGCCAGCCGTATACAGCATTTGCGGGATATTGTAAAGCCCGCTCTCGAACAGGGCAAAGCTGTTATCTGTGACAGATATGTGGATTCTTCTTACGTATATCAGGGAATAGGTCGCGGTCTCGGGTTGGATAAGATAGTCAAGCTCAACGAAATTGCCGTCGGAGAGTATATGCCGGAATTTACCGTATTTCTCGATCTTCATCCCGAATATGCATTTCGTCGCAAGGGCGGAGCGGATCAAAACGACCGTATGGAAGCGGTTGGATATGATTTTCACAGAAAAGTCTACGAGGGATACAAATTTCTCATCGCGCAAAATCCGTCGCGTTTCGAAGTGATAGACGCAAGCGGTACGAAAGAGCAAACGCAGGCAAAGCTGAGGAGCGTGCTTGTGCGCAGAGGTATACTCAAATGATCGCTTTGGATCCCAATGTCGGTCAATATCTGAAACAGGCTTTCGGCAGGGGACTTGCCACGCACGCTTATATAGTCGTGGGTGAAAAACAGTACGTCAAAAGTCTGCTTAAAGAGTGCGCGCTTGTTACTATGTGCCGCAATCACGTTGTTGATGAATGTGATTCCTGCAAAAAAGTTATGTTGGGAGAACATCTCGATGTGATAAGTTTGCCGATTGACGTTTCCAAAAATAAACTTACCGTCGGCGATGTAGCATACCTTGTGGAGGAAAGTTACCGTCGTCCCGTAGACAACAGCGAACAAAGAACTTTTTTGGTGGACGCAACCGATTCCGTCAGCGGCGTGGGGTGCGAGTTGTGGCAAAACAAATTGCTTAAAACTCTCGAAGAACCGATTGAGGGCGTTTACATTTTTATCGGAGTGACGGATGCGGAAGCGCTTTTGCCTACCGTGCGCAGTCGTTGTCAAATACTCAAACAATCAAGGTTTTCCGTTTCCGAAGCAAAAAGGGTGCTTTCGGAAAAGAGTTTTGATTTGACTTCATGCGAGATAGCCGCCGTTATGTCCGGCGGAAACGTTCAGCTCGGAGAGCGCATACTCGCCAACCGTTCGGCTTTCGAGGCATACAGATTGGCTATCGACATTGCAACCGAGATGACCTCTACTAAGGTCGCGTTGAAGTATGCGTCCGCATTGCTCGCCCAAAGAGAGAACATAAACGATTGCTTGGGTTTTTTGACGGCTCTTTTACGTGAGTCGATTGTATACAGACTTGCGCCCGAGTTGTGTCAACTTTCCCGTCTGCAAAATACTATTGACAAAATTTGTTCAAACTACACCTTGGCAGCTGCCGAGAACTGTATCGAAATTATCAATAAGGCAAAAAAACAGTTGGATGACGGCGCAAACGTGACGGTTGTGACGGATCGACTGCTTAACAAATTGTTGGAGACAAGATATTTATGTCGGAAATAGTAGGAGTACAATTTAAAGAAGGAGGCAAACTCTATTACTTTGCGCCCAACGGACTCACCTTGCAAAAGGGAGAGGGCGTAGTAGTGGAAACGGCATTCGGAGTAGAGTACGCAACGGTTTCATTGCCCAATCAAGAGATAAGCGATGAAAATCTCAAAGAACTCAAACCCGTTCTCAGAAAGGCAACCCCCGAAGATACCGCGCATTACAAAGAAAATCTTGAAAAACGCAAGGATTCTATGCGTATAGCGCAAGAAATGGCAAACAAGCGTAAGTTGGATATGAAATTTGTGGACGCGGACTTTGCTTTCGACAATACCAAAGTGGTGTTTTATTTCACGTCTGAGCACCGCATAGACTTTCGCGATTTGGTAAAGGAATTGGCAGCCTATTTCCGTATGAGGATAGAACTCAGACAAATAGGTATCCGCGACGAATGTAAATTAAAGGGCGGATTGGGACCGTGCGGATTAGTATGTTGCTGCAACGGCTATATGGACGACTTCGAACGCGTATCGATCAAGATGGCAAAGCATCAAGGTTTATCGCTTAATCCGAGCAAAATTTCCGGATTGTGCGGCAGACTTATGTGTTGTCTCAAATTCGAAGACGAATATTATGCCGATACGCTCAAATTTATGCCGAAGGTCAACAGCGAAATCGATACTCCCAACGGTAAAGGAAAGGTGGACAGCATCGATGTCTTGCGTTTGAACGTTGTGGTCAAATTTGCAACGGAAGACGACGGATACGAGCTTAGAGAATACACGCTATCCGAATTGGGTATTACCCCCGTTTATCCCGACAAATGCGCAAATTGCCGCAATGCGGAAGCCGACGAAGATGAGGATGACGCCGATGTGCTTCCCGAAGAGGAGGAATAGATGAAACTGTTTGTCGCAACGGATATTCACGGTTCAGCTTATTGGGCGGAACGCGTTGCAATGAAATTTGTCGAATCGGGTGCGGATTTCATGATTTTGCTCGGCGACGTGTACAATCACGGTCCGCGAAATCCCTTTCCGCGCGATTATGCGCCCATGCGCGTAGCGGAAATATTCAACAAACTTGCCGATAAGCTGATAGCAGTGCAAGGCAACTGCGACAGCGAAGTGGATCGTATGATCAGCGGTTTTCCTTTTGTGCGGGATTGCGTGATACCCCTCGGCGGAAGACGTTTTTATTTTACTCACGGACATATATACAACAAAAATAACCTTCCGTGCATTGCCATCGGCGACGTGTTGATATACGGACACTTTCACCTAAACGAATATTCTTTGATAAACGGCGTGCATTGTCTGAATGTGAGCAGTGCGTCTCTGCCAAAGGATAAAGGCGCTTATTGTATAGCGGACGAGCGGGGCATAACGCTATTTGACTTTGGCGGAAACATTATAAACAGCGTGCTTTTTTGATCGGGTGCAATTTGCAATTCGGTAAATTCTGTTGACGTTCGTTTGACACGTTCTGCTTTATCGCGTTTTCGTCAAAATGGCTGATTTTGATTGTTTTTGTGCCATTTTTTGAGTATAATTAGTATTGACAAAGACTAAAATATAATATAAAATAAATAAAAACAAATTATCAGCGCTTTTTATTATGTTGTCGAATGTTTTTATTCAAATTCGATTGAAAAGCAATTTTGAAAATTTTTCAGCAAAGCAACAATCGGTATAGATTGGTTTGCATTTCAACATTTATTAAATTTTTTCATTTTTCGGGAGGTAATATGTCTACCAAATACAAGTCCTTGGAAGAACTTGTCGAAAGTATCAACAGTATGACTGTTGCTGGGCTCAGAGAGATAGCCAACGAATTCGGCGTTATACCCGGCAATCGCAAGAGGGCGGAACTTATCGAGCGTATAATTGCAGTTTATAAAGGAGAAAAACCGCCGGAAGAACGTAAAAAACCCGGACGTCCCCGCAAAAGTACCGAATCCGTAAGAGTTTCCGAACCAGTCATCATCGATGAAAACAACGCAAATGACGGTGTCGATCCGTCATTGCCGCGCGATGGTATTTTGGAAATAATGTCGGAGGGATACGGTTTTGTGCGTACGCATAACTATTCCAACACGCAAGGGAAGGATTATTACGTTACGGCAAATATGATTTCCCGTATGAAGTTGGTTTCGGGCGATAAACTTAAAGTTGCGCTCAGACAGTATCCCGACAGACAGGCGCCAACTGCGGTATATATCGAAGAAATAAACGATCAACCCTGTTCGGAGATTCATCGTACGCCGTTTGACGCATTGGAACCCTGTTTCCCCAACGAGCGTATAAATTTACGCTCCGAAAGGACGGATTATTCTTTGCGAGTGCTGGATTTGGTAGCGCCGATAGGCAAGGGACAACGCGGATTGATAGTTGCTCCGCCCAAAACAGGCAAAACCATTCTGCTGAAAAAACTTGCCATGGCAGTTAGAAAAAATCACCCCGAGATTCATCTCACGGTGTTGCTTATAGATGAACGTCCCGAAGAAGTGACCGATTTCAAGGAAAGCGTGGATTGCGAAGTGGTGTATTCCACTTTCGATCAACAACCCGCCAATCATTGCCGCATTGCCGAGTTGGTATTTTCCAATGCACGCCGACGCGTGGAACAGGGGCAAGATGTAATGATACTTATGGATAGCATCACCCGCTTGGGACGTGCATACAACCAGATCGCCGAACAAACAGGCAGAACATTGACGGGCGGATTGGATATTGCGGCATTGCAGGAACCCAAAAAGATGTTCGGAGCAGGGCGTAACGTGCGCGGCGGAGGCAGTCTGACCATTCTCGCGACAGCGCTTATCGATACCGGCAGCAAGATGGACGACATCATTTACGAGGAATTTAAGGGTACGGGCAATATGGAAATTCAATTGGATCGCCGTATGAGCGAAAAACGTATATTCCCGGCAGTAGACCTCAATCGCAGCGGAACGCGCAGAGAAGAATTGTTGCTCAATCAAAGCCAACTCGAAGGTATGTATCTCGTGCGCAGAATGCTTTCGCGCGAAGACGCGGTGGCGGCAACGGAAGAATTGTTGGAAGTAGTGATGACTACGGACAACAACGATGAAACCATAGATACTTTGAGGCGTCTCATACGATCCGCAGAGGCGCGTCGCGCAATGAAAAAATGACAAAAACAGTCGTACTCGGAATGAGCGGCGGTGTAGACAGCGCCGTCTCGGCATATCTATTACAGCAACAGGGCTACAACGTTGTGGCTCTGTTTATGCACAATTGGGATGAAGAAGAGGATGGATGCTGCACCGCAGAACAGGATTTCGAAGATGTAAAGCGCGTGTCGGACAAACTCGGTATTCCTTATTATTCCGTAAATTTCGCCAAGCAATACCGTGAGCGAGTATTCGGTTATTTTTTGGACGAATACTCCAAGGGACGTACGCCCAATCCCGACGTACTTTGCAATCGGGAAATCAAGTTCGGACCCTTTCTCGAATACGCAAAAGCTTTGGGTGCAGATTACATAGCGACAGGTCATTACTGCGGGATAGAACATACGGATAATGCGCACTATTTGTTAAAAGCGCGCGATCAAAGTAAAGATCAAACATACTTTCTCAATCAATTGTCTCAACAACAGCTTAAAGACGTGCTGTTTCCCCTTGCGGATATGACAAAGGCGGAAGTAAGACAGTTGGCGGACAAATTGGGTTTGGTAAATGCCGCAAAGAAGGACAGCACCGGTATTTGTTTTATCGGGGAAAGGAATTTCCGCAAATTTTTGCAAAACTATTTGCCCTGCAAAGAGGGAGAAATAGTGGATATAAACGGAAAACATGTGGGGCGGCATATCGGCTTGATGTATTATACATTGGGACAGCGTCGCGGACTTGGCTTGGGCGGCACCCAAGATGGAGACGGACGTTGGTTCGTTGTGGACAAGGATATGCGACGCAACAGGTTGATAGTTTCTCACGGGGACGAAAGCGTGTTGTATTCGCGCGGATTGATTGCAAGCGGAGCCAATTTTATTCCGCAGGCGCCGTCGGCAAATTTTACCTGCACCGCAAAGTTTCGTTACCGTCAAAGCGAGCAACTTGTAGATGTCGTGTTGTTGAACGACGATAAACTTCAAGTAAAATTTCACGAACCGCAACGTGCGGTAACACCGGGACAGTTTGTTGTTTTCTATGATGAAAGACGCTGTCTCGGCGGCGCAACGATAGATGAAGTTATAAAATAATTTTGAGCGAGGCAATTCTCAAAGTACAAAGGCAACGGTATGGGCAACAAAAAGCATAAAAAACATAATTACAAAAATACGAAAGTGAAAATTGTCGGAAAATCGCCAAGCGTTGACACGGATGCGAGGCAGTCGGACAGTATCGAGGAGGCTCATACTCGATTTATTACTTCGGATACTACTGCGTCCGATCCCGATATTCACGAAAAAGCAACCGTTGACGCGTCGGAAATCGAAACCGTTTGCGAAAAAACAACGGAAGAATCGTATGCGGAGTCGATTGTTGAAAGCTCCAAATCAAAACGTATTTGGGAAGTGGATTTTGTACGCGGTTTGATGATCTTGTTTGTGGTGTGGGATCATTTTATGTGGGATGTTGCGGATATAGGGACTCACACCTACAAAACGGTATTGTTCAAATGGCTTTACGGGCTTTCGACAAGCTATTACGGGGGTGCGCTGCGTGCGGTAACTCACGACGTGTTTGTGACAATGTTTGTACTGACAAGCGGAGTAAGTTGCAGTTTCAGCCGCAGCAACGGGAAACGCGCATTAAAGATGTGTATCTTTGCGGTTTTGTTCACCGTTTTATCCTATGCCGCGTCGGCAATGGTACAAACCGACTTGACAATTTATTTCAATGTAATTCACGTTATCGCATTATCCGTAGCAATATATGCCGCGATAGAATGGATTTGGAGCAAACTTACAAAAAATTGGCAAAAAAACATTTTCGGCGTATTGTACTTTGCCGTTACTATGACGGCGCTCGTGGTGGGACATTGTGCCAAACACATGAATATCAATTGGATGAATTTGATTTTCGGTACGAGCGAGTGGCGTACGAACATTTTGAATAAACTAATCAACGGCGGGGATTATCTCAGCTTTTTACCGGATTTCGGATGGTTCTTAGTGGGCGCCTTTCTCGGAAAAATCATTTACCGCAAGCGAGAAACGGTTTTCCCTTCGGTGGACGTGCGGTACGTTTCTCCCGTTACATTTTGCGGACGGTATTCCATTTGGATTTATTTCGGAAGTCAAATAGTGATGTACGGTTTGATTTATCTTCTTCACGAAATGTATCAAATTTTGTGACACGGCGACAAATCAAATAGATACTAAAAACATAAACGCCGCATGTGGCAAAACGGAGCTGACGCAAACATTTTTAAGTTTGCGTCGGTTTTTTAATATCTGTTTTGCGTTTTTTTCGCATTGCGCCGGTATGCAATATATCAATATAACGTTAAACAATCGCAACCCTGGTAAAAAGCGAACTGCGTAAATTTATTTCAATAAGCATTGTCGTAGCCGCAAAGCTACATGCGAAGAGTTTAAGCCGTTTCGTTTCATATCTTTTGCTTGTGACGTCCAAAAATATTGCAAATCGTTCGGATTTCCAAACGTCTCTTTTATGATCGCTTTTTCTTGCACAAAGGAGTTATCCCGTCTTTACCGATTTTCATTTTTTACAAGTTCAAAACAACATTTTAACAATATTGTGCAAGCGGTCGCTTCTACCGTGTTTTTGCGTACTTGCAAAAGAACGGTGAATATGCTAATATAAAATTATGACGGAACAAGACAGACAATGTATAAACGATTGTATCGTAAAAATATCCAAAGGCGACTCGTTGGCTTTGGAGGAGTTGTCTCGTCTTGTTTCAGGCAGAATGCTTTCTGTGGCAGTATCCGTGGTGGGCAGCAAATCGATCGCCGAGGAAGTCGTTCAGGACGCTTTCGTGCGTATATATCAAAATGCCGCGCGATTCAGGTCGGGCAGCAACGGTTATGCCTGGATTTGCAAAATCACGCAAAACGTCGCGCTCAACCGATTGCGAAGTGAAAGAAACGGCATGTCCGTAAATATAGACGAAGTGTTTTATTTGGCGGCAGACGACAACGTGGAAGAACAATCTATTACGGCGGTTACGGTGCGAGATGCAATGAAGTGTTGTACCGTATTTGAACGGAGAGTAATTTATCAAAAATATTTTATGGATATTACCGTCCGCGACAGCGCAAAAATTCTCGGAAGATCACGTTCGGCAGTTGCGCGAGCAATTGCAAGCGGCGAGCGGAAGATTAAAAATTATCTTAACGGCGGGACAAATTTACCGCCCGATGTGTTGTAAAAATGATGAAAAAAGATGAACAAATAAAAAAAATATTCGAGGACTATGGCGACGATCTTCAAGCCAATGAATCTCTGAGTTGCAAAGCTCGCCTCGCAATGGCTGCTTCCGACGGGAAACGGTCCTCTTTGTCATCTGAAAAACACAGTCGAAAAATTCTCGTTTGGATAACACCCGTTTGCGCCATATTGATTGTTGCTGCGGTATTGTTTGGCTTGCCTGTTTTCGGCGGCAATTCAAATGTTTTGCCGGATAACGCGGGGAACAATTTCTTGCAGTCGAACGTAGAGTACTATTCCGCGGTCGATGTAAAAGGAAAAGCCGTTCGTTTTGAGGAATGTAATTCGGTATTGAAATTGGATTCCATAAACAAAAACGGCGAATTTCAAATTGTAAGCGCCGACTGTTACGCATTTTACTCGGATAGCGATGAATTTGTTTATTACAAATTGTTTTTGGGCGTAAGAAGCGCCGACGGTACGTTTACCGAACTTAAAATTGTTGCGGAAAAGGACGGGTTTGTATACGCGGATTTTGCCGAAATATATCGAGAAGCAAACAAAAACGATCAAAATTTGCTTTACGCAGATTACGACGAAAGCGGGGAATATGTTACGCACGCTTTTTTTGCCGCGCGAAACTTCCATTTTTATGTGTGGGGTCGCAACGGACAACCAAGCTCGGATGTGGAAAAAATCATAAAAAATTTGCTCGACTAACGGGACAAAATTTCTTTTTCGCGTGTTGTAGTATCGAAAGAAGATACTATTGTTTCTTTTAAAAAGGAGAGTGTTATGAAAAAATCCGTTGTCGCGGTTTTATCCGTTGTTTTGACTATGTGTATACTGTTGTTTGCCGCATGTTCCGGTTCCGGCAATTCGTTTGAATCGGATTGGAACAACTTTACTTTGAACTTAAATTCCGAGGAATATGTTTTCGAATCGGTAGAGGAAACTCCTTTTGTTTCCGCCGAGCAGGAATCCGCATCTTATTTTTCTTTGGATCGCAACACCGCTAATTATTCCATTATGCGCAGGCAGATATTTGAAAGCGGCAGCGTAAACAAAAATTCCGTTCGTATAGAGGAATACGTCAACTATTTTAACTACGACTACGAACGTCCGTCAGACGGCAACGCGCTTGCTCTCGGCAGCAAGCTGTTTGACTGTCCGTGGAACGAAAAACACAAATTGCTCGCTTTTACCGTGTCGGCGAAGGAACTGCAATTACAGGATACTTCCAACAATATCGTACTGCTCATCGATACAAGCGGCTCTATGTACGGCAACGACCGATTGGGTTTGATTCAGCAAGCGTTTGTAATGTTGCTCGACAACATGAACGGCAACGATACGGTATCCATCGTTACCTACGCGGGTGACAGCCGAGTAGCGTTGGACGGAGCAAAAGGCAACGAGACGCTGCTTATTGCCAATGTGTTGGAGGACCTTGTCGCAAACGGCTCAACCAACGGTGAGGGCGGAATAAACAAGGCTTATGATCTTGCGGAAAAATATTTTATAGAAGGCGGCAACAATCGGGTTATTCTTGCCACCGATGGCGATTTTAACGTGGGTACAAGTTCGACAAGCGGGTTGGAAAAACTCATCAGACAAAAGGCGCAAAACGGGATATATCTTTCCGTGTTGGGAGTGGGTATGTTCAACACCAACGATAAAATTATGAGTACTCTTGCCAACAACGGAAACGGTAACTATGCCTATCTCGACAGTGTGGAGGAAGCAAAAAAAGTTTTTGTAAAAGAACTGAACGGTACAATGGAAACGGTTGCAAAAGACGCAAAAGCGGCGGTAATATTTGACGAGAACACCGTTTCTCGGTATCGTTTGTTGGGCTACGATACCAAGATGCTGACAGAAGAACAATTTGAAAATGTCGATACCGACGCAGGCGAAATAGGTGCGGGACACACCGTTACGGCGGTATACGAAGTTGAGCTGAAAGACGATGCCGCAGGCATTGTCGCCACTGCCGAGTTGCGTTACAAATTGCCCGACGGTGACAGCGATACTTCCAATGATATATCTCAAAAAGTTACAAAGACCGTTTCTACGGATGACTATATGGCGTCTCCGGATGAAGATTGCAAATTTATTTCCTGCGTTTTGGAATTCGGTTTGATATTGCGCCAGTCTGCTTACCGAGCAAACGCCGATCTTCACAATGTGGAACTGCGACTTACGGAGATAGACGATTATCTGCAAAACGATGTGTTTAAGGCACAATTTCTTGAAATAGTGCGCGCCGCTATGCCGATATACGGTGAGATGAAATGAAAAAACGTTTTATATTGTTGATTATCATATCGTGTTGTTGTATTTTGACGGCGTTTGCCGCGCCGATGGCGTATGCGGATATGGGACCGCACCCTGCCGTCACGATCGATTTCCGCAATTTGAATACGGAAATATATGCGACATTGCTTTCGGAAGATTGGAGTCCGGGGCCGAATACTGCCTATCTTCCCGACGAAGAGAATGAAGTTTTCGCATACAGACACGCCGAGTGGATAACAAGCGACGGCAAAATGCACAACGTATTTTTTGATTGGGATGAGGCGGAGGTAAATGCGGAATATTTGCTCGCGGATCAACATTGGCAATCTTTTCAGGATTATTCCATGCAGGACGAATATTATTTTTTGCAGCGATGGTGGGAGTTTGACGGCAACGGGATCACTACTCTCGAATGGGGATATTATGCTCCGCAACGGTTTAAGCTGTTGCTGTATTTTGCCGAATACGATACGTTTGTATGTAGCGCTCCCTACAAAAGTTACGCAATACACAGTTATTACACTGTGGACTTGGAACAGATAACGCGGTTTTTCAACAGCGGCGACGCAGCGTCGACGGAACCTACCGTCACGTTAGAATACAATTACGATTACTTGGGCGAAGTGTTGGGTTTGCTATTCAGAGTGGCGGTTACCGTTCTTGCAGAGTTGCTTGTGGCGCTTGTTTTCCGTCTCGGATCATACCGTCAACTCAAAGTGATTGTATTTACCAATCTCGCAACGCAATTGGTGCTTAACGTTTTGATCAATATATTTGCCTTCTATGGAGCTACAATATTGTTCCTGCTTTGCATAATTCCTTTGGAATTGTTGGTATTTGCCGTGGAAGCGACGGTGTATTCCGTCATTTGGCGTAAAGATGTACAGGTATGGAAATCGGTGGTATACGCGTTTACATCCAATCTTGTGTCGTTTTTGTTGGGTTTGGGTTTAGGCGCTTTATTTCCGTTTCTGTTTTAGAATCAATTGGTTTTTAAGCCTTTCTGCATAAAGAGAGGCTTTTGTTTTTTACGGGTGATGAGATAAATATTATTTATTCCGTTGACTAAAATCAATCACGGTGTTACAATAAACGTGCTGGGGGTGCCGAGCGATCGGCTGAGAGAGTCCCTTTGAACTTGGATCAAGTTAGTACTTGCGAAAGGAAGCACACCTATTTTTTTGTAACAGGAGTTTTCTTTGCAAGTCTGCGTGTATTCACGGAGACTTTTTTTCTTGGCAAATTCAGAAAAAGGAGAAAATTTATGCTAAAACAATTGTTTGCACAATGGTTGCCACTACCCGATAATGCGGATGAATCGTACCTGTCCGTAAACGCCGACGCATTGTTTGATTTGTTGGCTTCCATTGCGCTCTATGTTACATTGGCGGTTGCGCTTGGATTGATTGTATATGCGATACTCATTCGCAATAAGGACGAAAATTATCTCGCGCGTTCTCGCAGGCTTATTGTCGGTATAACCGTTGGTTATTCAGTGGGGGTTATTTCCGTTTTGGGCAGTTTCAAACTGATTATCACCCAATTGAACGAAGACATCAACAGTAATTTCTGGCTTATTGTCGGTTTGTTCGCATTGCTTGCGGTGGGCATCACGGTGACGTTGGCGCTCTCGAAGTGCAAAGTAAAAGGAGCCAAATGGGTCGGTTTGGCGTTTGCTTTGGCGTTTGTTGTCTACTGTATAGTGATTGCCGTTGTGATCCCCGCCAAAAAGGACAAGTATGAACCGTTAGACGGCAATTGGCAAATGCCTCTTGTAACATGCGTGTTGGTGGCAGTTATCGGCGTATTGGCATACTTCGGCGGCGACAAAGATGAGGGCGGTTACGACGCCCGGGCGCTCACTTACGGAGCAATTTGCGTTGCAACGGCGTTTGCGTTGAGCTATGTCAAGTTTTTCAGTTTGCCGCAGGGCGGAAGCGTAACATTCGCAAGCATGCTGCCCATAATTTTGTACAGCTATATGTTCGGTACGCGCAAGGGGCTGGTAGTGGGAATTGTATACGGAATGTTGCAATTTATTCAGTCTCCGCAGTTTTATCAGCCGGTGCAGGTCTTGTTGGATTATCCGATCGCTTTCGGCGCTTTGGGCGTTGCGGGTATATCGCGCAAAATTCCGGGAATCAAGGGCAAGACGCTTGCCGAGTTTGCCGTCGGTGCGCTTATTGCGGGTATTTTGAGATACGTTTCCCACGTAATTTCCGGTTACTATGTGTTCAGCAGTTGGGCTATGGAAGGTTACACCGCGGTCAGCTGGGCATTTGTATACAATATGTTTGTCTTTGCCGATATTGCAATCGTATTGGCGGTGGGGCTGTTGGCTCTTTCCACAAAGACTTTGCGCAGAGCTATTTTGCAGGTAAGACAACCTGTTGATGAAAATTAGGTAAGCGCCGAGTAGTTTATCCTGCTTAAATTCGGCTTGCAAGCATTAGTTCGTGTTTTATGATGCGGCAATTGGCTTTGAAAGAGAAAATTGTTCAAACTATTCTTGCAATTGAATGAACGGCAATTCAAAACTAACACAATCCTGCTATTTTGAGACAAATTGCAGTATAAAAATTTTACTCCCTTGTTTGAGGGGGTAAATTTTTTGAAAAAATTACCGCATTTTTTGAAAGTTTTTTTCAAAACTATCTATACAAACGTATTTTGGTGTGGTATACTTATTAAAAATAAATTTATATTCCTTAGTTTGTCCGTTTTGCGGCGAAAAAGGTAGGTGACTTTATGGAAAAGATAGCATTGATAGACCTTGGATCAAACACGGCGCGTTTGGTTATTTACGATGTGTTGGAGAACAACTACTTTATTGTGTCCGAAGAACGTCGCGAACCCGTTCGTCTCGGAGAAACGGAAGCGGACGGAAGTCTCAAACAGACGCGTATAATGCAAGCGATCGCCACATTAAAGATGTTCAAGGAAATTTGTGCTATCAAAAAGGTAGATCGTATTCTTGCGGTTGCAACGGCGGCGGTGAGACGCGCCAGCAATCAAAAAACGTTTTTGTCCGATGTTTACAATGCAACCGGTATTCGTATAACAACCGTTTCCGAGGATGAAGAAGCAAACTACGTGTATCAGGGGGTTGTCAATTCCATGGACATTCCCCGCGGGTTGATTATGGAAATAGGCGGCGGAAGCACCAAATTTGTTTATTACAATCGCAGAACGATACTCCACACCAAAATATTCGAGTTTGGCGCGGTCACTTTGTACAATAAATTTGTCGCAGAAGGAAAGAGCCCTGAGCAAATATCCGACGAAATGGTCGCTTACGTTAAACAGCGGTTGGAGGAAGTAGAGTGGTTTAAGGAAATCGATCCGGATACGCAGCTTATCGGCGTGGGCGGCAGTTGCCGAAATTTGGCGCGCATTGTACGCAAGGTAAAAAAATATCCGCTTGATATGGTCCACAATTTGCAGATGGACGTAGAGGATTTCAACTATGTATACAATATGATACGTACGTTGGATTTGGACAAAAAGCGTCGTATCAAAGGGTTGAGTTCTGCGCGTGCGGATGTATTTCCAAGCGCTCTTGCGGTAATAAAGGCGTCTGTGGATTATATGGGATTTACCAGAATTACCACAAGCGGCTCGGGACTGAGAGAGGGCGTAATGTTTAACTATGTCGTGCCGCAAACTCTCGAAAAACCCATTTCAGATACGCTTGGTTACAGCTTGCATAGTTTTGCCAGCCACATGGGAGTAAACATCGCTCATTCCGAGCAGGTATTCAATTTGTGCGTTCAGCTTTTCAAACAATTGAGAGTTTTGCACAAATTTCCGCGTGCGTACGTAAAAGTGTTGAGAGTTTGCGCCATGCTGCACGACATAGGCAAGAGCTTCAAGTTTTACAACAATGCCAAGCACACGTCATATATGATTTTGAACAGCAATCTTTGGGGAATATCGCACAAAGACATTGTCTTTGCGGCAATGGTAACCGATGTTTACAACAAGGAGGAGTTTAACACCTCCGAATGGGCAAAATACAGTTGTCTGCTTTCTCCCGAAGATGTTGAGGCTGTGCGCAAATTGGCTGTTATATTACGTTTGGCGGTTTCTTTGGATTTCGGTATGCGCAACGCCGTTACGGAAGTTGCTTGCGACGTATTGGGGGACAGCGTCATTATGAAAACGGAATTGAACGGAGACGCCGGATTGGAATTGAACGCAGCCAACAATATGGCAATGGACTTTAAGAAAGTATTCAAAAAGAATCTTGAAATTTTGTGAGCTACACTTTGCCGCGGACTTTGTTCGCGGCAATTTCGTAACATCAGTAAAAGTTACTTGGCAAGTAAATACAAATCAATTCGGATTCAACCTAAAAATTTACAATTTAATAACCGGTCTCGCAATATGTAAATTCCGAAAATCTTGCGTAAAAGAATTCCTCGGCAGTCTACAAACGAGGTCGGGTTTTTTATACGTTTTTCACGGAGCGTTAACGTCTCCGCATAATTTGCGTCAAGCAGCTGTAATATCCGAAATTTTTTCAAAATGCAATATAAAATTCGTTGCGCCGTATGTGCTGTTTCGAAAGATTCGGTTGTGCGTCGATTGCGTTTATCTCCTTGGCACTTAAACCAATCGAAATTTATCCTAATGATATATTACGACAATTCGGTGTATAAATTTTGCATTGATTCGCATACTACGAGTACAACTAACAAGGAGGAAAAGCACATTGAAAAAAACTTTCAACGTTTTTTCGGTTATTGCGCTTATTTTGACAATTGTAGGCGCACTTAACTGGCTTGCGATAGGTATTTTCGGTTTCAACGTAGTTAGCTGGATTACCTTCGGTGTAACGTGGCTTGAAAGACTTTTGTATATTCTTGTAGGTATTGCCGGCGTCTATATGATTGTTTGGCTGTGCGTTTCTCGTTTCAACATGGTGGAAAACGACGCTACTTACAGAGATTACAAATACAACGAGCATCGTCACAACACAACCGTAAGCAACAACAATTAGTTGTAAGGACGGAGTATTCTCCATCGGCAGCCGCCCCCAAACCGCACGTGAGTTTGGAGGCGGTTGTTTTTTTGCTGTTGTTATTTTATCGTACAATTGTATCGATGCCGATTTTTCCGTGTTTTTTATTGTACAATCATTCCGTTCGGAGCAAATAGCGAAAGGTCTATCGGTACGTTTTGTCCCGAGAAATAATCTTGTTCCCAAAACATATTTTTTCTGCGACAAAGCATTGCGTCATCCCAATGCACGCTTGGCGAGCCGTCATCTATATTCTTCATCATCTTCCCACGTCGGTGTTATCATGTTTGCGGTCACGCAGTTCTTCGATAGGATGTTCGGCGGTTTCGAAACGATAGTCTTTGCGATTGTCGGCTATATATTTGTTTATCACGTTGTGGCTGGCGACGTCGCTGTCTTTTACGTTTACCTGATGTTGATAGTCGAAAAATTTGGCGTCCGAGGGCAATTCGGCAACTTCTACGTAGTCCTCTCCGCGTGCGGTAATGTTTACCGTGCCGCCGAGTACTCTGCGAACGTAGTCGATGTTGGAGTGGAAACTGAGCAGTTCGGGAAATTCACCTTTGGACATCACTTGCTGCCAAGACTTATTTTCGTATTTTTGCAGCAGTTCCACCGCTTTGTGTAAGTGGGAGAGTTCGTCGTTAAAGTGTTGTTCCCAAATATGTTTGACGCTTTCGTCCGTTTCGTCATTCATCAGAGAATAATACAAATAGCACTCCGTATATTCATGCATCAGCAATTCTTCGCACCAACTGCAAGTCGTATCCATCAATCCGCCGTAAAGCGAAACATGCTGTTCTTCGATCATACCTATTTCCGTATATAGTTCGCGCCCGAGTTTGTTTCCGTAAAATGCCGCTTGATTCATATAGTAGTTCATCGTTTGTTGTTCTGCGGCAGTAAGAATGTTGATGTCCAATTTGGTAAGAGTGTTTGCTTGTTTGAAATTTACATAACGTTTGATGTCGTCTGTCGGAAAACGGTGATGAGCAATTGTCGGGCGCCCCGGCATCAATTCGGTATATCCTCCGACTAATTTTTCCGCGTAAATTCCCTTGTCCATTTCCAACAAATCGGCGTAACGATACAGATGGTCGAAGTCTTCTAGTAACGCAAAATCCATGGCTTGTTTCACATATTTGTTGCTTTCGCGTTCGGCAAATATGGCAGTCAGGTCTACCGCAAGCTGTTCGTATGCGATAGTATGTTCGAGGATGCTTTCGCCGATCGGTTTCAGCGCAGCAATACGTTTTTGCTGTTGTTGTTCTTTGCGTCGGGTCAGGGCAAGCTCGCGTCTCAGTTCGTTGTCGGGACAATGGCGGTGGAAGTGATGACTGAAACCCACAGCCTCATATTCCGTTCCGTTTGCAAGAATAATGCGTACCTTTGTGTAGGGGTCCACATCAAACTTGTTGTACGGTTTGGGTGCAAGTTCTTTCCAACTGTAAAAATCGTCGGTTGTTTTTATGGGTTTTTCGTTGAATGGATTCAAACTCATTTTGTGTCTCCTTATTTTGATTTTTTCAAGTGTATCCAAAGGCGCGCCGTTTTATACAAATTACGGTTACTGCTATTTGTGAAATAATCGAATGTTATTATTTGTAAAATAGTTTGCCGGACAGTGTTTTTTTGCGTCGGATTTTACTGTTTGCAAGTGATTTTGCCGAAGTTTGAGTCATAAAATAACTTTGGAACGGCGGCTTGTCCGTTTCATACTCTATGTGAAACAGGTTGTCCACAAGTTTCGTCCAAATTGTGGATAACTTTGTGGATATGTGTATAACTCAGCTGTTTTTTACGAAAAAAAGTGCGAATTTTGTATTTTGTACGCATATATCGCGCAAAAAGATTGAAAAAAACATTAACTATACCGTGTTTGCGGATTATCGGGAGTAAAAATGTTTGTTGTATGGAAAGGTAAAAGATTGATCTGCGTGCTGTCCGTTCTTATCGCCGTGCAGTTGGCGCTCGGAGGTTTTTTGATAGCGCGCAATTTGCCTGCAAAAAAGACAAATCTTATAGACTTTACGGTTGTGATAGACGCCGGACACGGAGGAATAGACGGCGGCGTCGTGGGAGTGGACGGCGTTAAAGAAGCGTCGCTCAATCTTGCATATTCCAAAGAATTGGGCGCAATATTCGAAAGAGCCGGTTTCAATGTGGTGTACACTCGCAAAAATGAGGGAGGCTTGTACGGATTGCCGACCAAAGGATTCAAACTGCGGGATATGCAAGAACGCAAACGAATCATAGAGGAAACCCATCCAAATATGATGATAAGCATACATATGAACAAATTCAGCGCCGATACTCGCAGCGGTCCGCAGGTATTTTATCAGCAAGGCGAACGCGACGGACAGTCGTTGGCGGAAAATTTGCAAAAAGTGTTTAATGATTTTACGGGAATAAATCGTGAGGCTATTGCCGGCGATTATTATGTGTGCAGGGAAACTTCCTGCCCCGCAGTGATAGTCGAGTGCGGTTTTTTGTCCAATCCCGAAGAATGTGCCGCTCTGCAAAGGTCGGATTATCGCAACAGAATTTGCAATTTGATATTCAACGGAATAATGTTGTTCCTTTATACGGGTTGACGTCATTAAAAATTTTTATACAAAACTGTTGCGGCAAAAGTCTTTTCGCGGTATAATTTTGTCAAGCACAAAGGAGACTGCGTTATGTTTAGAAAAAACAAAGATAACGAAGATAAATCGAAGCGAAGCGGCGGTTTTTTGGGATTTATCGCTTTTCTCGTAACTGTTTTTGCAACAATACTTTACATTGTGGCGCTTATTTTGCAATTTATAAATGTCAGCGTCCCCGTGATAGAAACCATGCGTTCCGTTGCGTCGATGCTCACTATCTGCATAGTCGGAATTTTGGGTTGGAAATTTGTCCGCAATCGTGCAGGTTGGTGTAAAGTGTTGTATGTGTTGCTTATATTGATCGTAATCGTGTGCGTTGTCTTGCCCATCGTACTGCAATATGTAGGCAAATGATGATAAAAAAAGTCACGGATTATCTGTCTCGTATAGGCGTTGAATATCAATTGATACGCCATCAAGCGGTAGTAACGACCGAAGAATCGCGTCGGATAATACATGTCGAAGGCTGTATGTCCTGTAAAAGTCTTTATGTAAAGGACAAAAAGAGCGACAATTTTTATCTTGTGGTACTTCCGTTTGACAAACGTGCAAATATGCGCGGATTGGCAAGTTATGTGGGATGTGCCAAGTTCGAGTTTGCCACGGAGGAAAAATTGTTTGCGGATTTGCAGGTGCATCGCGGAAGCGTCAGCCCTTTCGCTTTCCTCAACGAACAAGGAGAAAAACGCGCGCCTCTTTTGATCGACGCGGAAGTGTGGAATTCGACCAAAGTAAAATTTCATCCGTGCGACAATACCGCAACGGTAATACTTGCAACAGACGGACTGAAAAAATTTCTCAAAAGTATCGACAAACAAATCGTAATAGTAAACGCTTGACGGCGTTTTGTGTGGCATTTGCCGTCGGTTGAGCATATAGTATCTTGAATTGTATCCGTTATTTTTCGGCGGAGACAAAATACATTTTCAAAATTTGTATAATCTCTTGACATCGACATTTTATAGTAATATAATATAATCAAATAAAAAAAAGGAGAAAAAAGATGAAATCATTTATCGAAACTGTTAACAAGTGGCCTTTGATTGTCAAGCTTTTGCTTTGCATCCCCGTGGTGGAAATTTTCTACGGAATTTGCAGAATTATCAATCAAGTTTCAAAGGGCAACATTCTTTTGCTTATTGTTGCAATCCTGACGGTTATTCCCGGCGCTACGTTTATGTGGCTGGTTGACCTTCTTTGGATACTCTTTACAGGTCACGCGTGCTTGCTTGGCTAAAAAGATAAAATGGTTGTTTAAAAAACTCCGCGATACATTCGCGGAGTTTTCCTGTATTTAAGCCCTTTTTGGGGGGTAGCATACACGATGTAGCAGATGAAAATCGTAAAATTATCGGAAAATAAACTTATACGTTTGTTAAACAATATTTAGTCGTTTGTTTCGACAAAACTTTGTTGAATACATTTGCCTTTTTGCGCTTATCAATACTTCGCGGAAACGGCTTGTAAGTTGCAAACGAGTCTCTGCCAGATTGAAAATATTTTGTACATTTCACCGATCGCGCGAAAAAAGTTATCCTTGCAATCCTTCCGACTGTCTGCGCATATTTTCAATGACTACATCGTACACCTCTCCGAGAGAAGCGCAATATTCCAATACTTTCCAGGGAGTGTTGGTGTGAAAGTGCAGTTTGATCAATTCATCGTCGCCGACTACCAACAAACAATCGCCTTCGATATTGCGGTTGATATAGTCTATTATTTTTTGATCGTACAAATTTTCGCCTTCCAACAGCAGCTGTGTATCGTAAATATATTCCATTGTAATTCTCCTTTGTTTTTTGCTACGTTTATTGTAACTTTTGTTCATTATTTTGTCAATGGTTAAAATACTACGTTGTGGCAGTCGGAATGAACGCCGCGGCGGATTTATTCCAAATATTGTTTTATTTTGTCGAGCGCTCTGCTTTCGATACGGGATATGTAACTTCGGCTTATTCCCAATTCGCGAGCCGTTTGCAGTTGAGTTTTGGGCGTGGAACCTTCTTCGAGGCCGTAGCGCATCAAAATTATTTTTTGTTCGCGCGCGTTGAGATGTTCACGGATGATTTTCAATAAATTTTGACGCAATATTGACAGCTCTGCTTGGTGGAATACGCTATCCTCCTTTACCGCAAGCACATCCATCAAAGTATATTCGTTGCCGTCATTGTCTACGCCGAGCGTGCTGTTGAGATATACCGTGTTTTGGTAACGTTTGTTCGCGCGCAGCGTCATCAGAATTTCATTTTCAATGCAGCGTGCGAGATAGGTGGCGAGAGTGGTTCCCTTGTCGGTAGAATAACTTTCCACTCCCTTTATAAGTCCAATTGAACCTATGCTGATCAGATCGTCCAAGTCGTTTTTGCCGTATTTTTTTGCAATGTGCGCAACAAGTCGCATATTGTGGGTTATTAACTTGTCGCGAGCGCTGCGACTGCCCGCTTTCATTTTTCTTAAACATTCTGCTTCCTCGTCGGGAGAAAGCGGCTGCGGATAGCTGCCGTTAGCGAAGTAACCGGTAAAAAAGAACAGTCGTTTGAGTAAATTCAACAAAGCTTCCAACATAATTTTCTCCTGCGTTATTTTACTAAAAGATTATGCGAGATATTTGCAAAGGCTTGTGTATATTTATTTACTTGTCAAAACTATGCAAATAAGTTAAAATAAATTAGTTATGAAGTGTAATTTATGCCCTCGAAATTGCAATGCGGAGCGCTCAAAAAAGAACGGAATATGTCGGGTTGACGGTATTGTGATTTCGCGTGTGGCAAGGCACGATTGGGAAGAGCCCTGCATTTCCGGAAGTAAAGGCAGCGGAACGGTTTTTTTTGCGGGATGTAATTTGCATTGCCGTTTTTGTCAGAATTACGACATATCCGTATCGCCGCACGGTGCGGAAATTTCTTCCGAAAAATTGGCGGATGTTTTTTTGTATTTGCAGGATACGGGAGTGGCAAATATCAATCTTGTAACGCCTTCGCATGTTGCCGACAAAGTCGCTTGCGCCCTTCGGCTTGCCAAGCCCTTTTTAACGGTGCCGGTTGTGTACAATACAGGCTCGTATGAAAAAACGGATTCGCTCAAAGCGTTTGAAGGACTTGTAGATGTGTATTTACCCGATCTCAAATTTTGCGACGAAGCCGTTTCGCGACTGCTTGCGGGAGCGCCCGATTACTTTGAGGCGGCAACGTCCGCGATAAAAGAAATGAGACGTCAACAGCCTCGGGATATTTTCGATTCCGGCGGCTACATCGTAAACGGAATGATCGTGCGCCACTTGATATTGCCGTCGTTTGTGGAGGACAGCAAGCGCATTTTGGATTGGTTGGCAGATTTTGACAAAGACATATATGTCAGTCTGATGTCGCAGTACTTTCCCGCAAGAGAAGATAAATTTGTCCTCGCTCTAAACCGTCGTCTGTACAAGCATGAGTACGACAGCGTAAAAGAGTATTTTTTCAACGTGGGTTTGCACAACGGATTTTGTCAGGATTTGAGTTCCGCAACGCGTGATTATTTACCCGACTTTCACGATGATGACATCTTGTCGTTGTTGAAAGCCGTGCCTAATGTATTTGAAAAAGCAATTTGATACCGAGATGAAGAAACAAACACAAAAAATCAATACGTCCGGCAAAGTCGGTATGTGGCAGCTGTTTTGGACATTTTTCAAGACGGGTCTATTTACTTTTGGGGGCGGACAAGCCATGATTTCGATTTTGGAAGAAGAACTTGTTGCCAAAAAGAAATGGATAACCACGCAAGATATGTTGGATATGTTGGTAATTGCCGAGTCTACGCCCGGCGTAATCGCGGTAAACTCCGCAACAAGCATCGGTTACAGAATGCGCGGGGTGTGGGGCGCTATCATTGCCACAATAGGAGTAGTGTTGCCGTCTTTTGTAATAATAACGGCTCTTTCGTTTTTTCTCAGGTGGTTTTCGGGCAACGTTTGGTATAAGGCGGCATTTGCGGGGATACAGGCATGCGTGACCATTTTGGTGGTAAACGCGTTTGTCAAGATGTTCCGTCAATTGGAACGCGGATGGTTTTCCGCAATAATATTGGCGGCGTCTTTCAATGTTGCGCTGTTGACGGATTTCAACGTGATATATTTGATATTGATAGGCGGCGTATTGGGTATCGTTTACACGTTGATAGCGGATGCGGTGGCAAAAAACAAAAACAAACGTTTGCCTCTTGAAAGTTTTGAAGCGCAGGACGATTCTTCTTCGCAGGAAGATGATTCCGAAAAGCGGCAACGTGGAAACGGCGGAGGCGAGCAATGATTTACCTTACGCTGTTTTGGGAGTATTTTAAGATCGGTTTGTTTACAATAGGCGGCGGTTATGCCATGCTGCCCTTTGTGACGCAGATTGTCACCAAGCATAATTGGATGAGCGAACAACAACTGATAGAGTTTATCGGTATCGCAGAGTCCACTCCCGGACCGTTTGCAATAAATCTTGCCACTTTTGTCGGCAATGTTGTCGGGTCAGGCACATCGCTGGGCGTTTTCGGCGGAATTTTGGGTTCATTGGTGGCAACGGTTGCCGTGGTTTTGCCCTCGCTGATAATAATAATTGTCGTAACGCTGGCTTTTGAAAAATTTAAACGCAACAAATTTGTACAAGGCGCGTTGAAAGGCATTCGTCCTGTGGTTGTGGGATTGATACTTTCTTCCGTTTTGACTGTCGCTTTTAAGGTGATTTTGCCCGATTTCAGTTTTAAAAACCTTACCGGCAGCGGTTTTGATAAATTCAATTGGGTTTCTATGATATTGATATTTGTATTTGCGGCGTTGTCGCAAATAAGGATAAAAGGGAAAAAGATTCATCCCATCTATCTTATTTTGTCCTCTGCTGTTGTGGGAGTGGTGGTATTCGGAGTTTTTGGTATAGCGCAGTAACGCAAAAAAGATACTTCGGCTTTTTTTTGCACAATAGAGTTGCAAATTTCGGCATAGTGTGCTACAATATAAACACTGGAAGAATCGCTTTCCGGCAATGGTTTTGCGGCAGGCGATGACAGGAGCGTTAACTATGGAATTTAAAGATAAAGTAAAAACAGTTAGAAAAAGACTTTATTTAAGTCAGGAAATGATGGCAAAAGAGTTGGGCGTGGCTTTCGCTACGGTAAATCGCTGGGAATCCGGCAGGTGCAAACCCAATTATCGTGCTCAAAAAAGTTTTGCGGATTTTTGCAAGGCTCACAATATAGACGTTGATACGTTGGAAGAGCGTCTTTATATGTAGTTTTTGTAACTCGTATTTACAGTTCACAATCCAACATTTGCCGTGCATGCACGGCAACGCGGTTGATGTAACTACTTCAAGCGTCTATCGCAATAGTCGCAAATTGTTTTTTTGTTATTTGGAGGCATAGCTCAGTTGGTTAGAGCGCTCGCTTCACATGCGAGAGGTCGTAGGTTCAAGTCCTACTGTCTCTACCATAAGGATGTGCCCTTTGGGTGGGCGCAACGAAAAAGGAAGAGCAACAAGCGCACTTCCTTTTTTCATTGCTTTTGGGTCGGGCACATCCGCAGCGGTGTCGACAGTAGGAAGTCGAATTATGTAGCGCGCCACTTCGTTCTGCTTACTCCCACTGCGCGGGAGACGAGTCCTACTGTCTCTACCAAACGGCAACTTTTAGGAGGAATAGAACAATGAAACCACAAGACATAGTTATAGATATACCGAATGATGAAAAAGTCATTTTCGAATGTGTTGTATCCTCAATGGATGGCTTTACTTGGTATGACTATAAAGCGGTGTTTACCGATAAGGGCATATGGTTCAAAAGACCGCGGGCATACTTGGCAGATAGCGGCGTAGACGCCCAACGGATGTTGTACGAATTTATGTCCCACACGGAAGATTGTAAATTTATGCGTCGTCGCGGGATTCGCATTTACTCCAAAGTCAATGGTAAGCCTTCTGCCAAATTGTATTTTGACGACAATACAGAGAAAGTGAAGGAAATCATAGCGTCCTTTATAAACAAAGCTGAATAAGCGCACGGTGTGGTTTTTGTTTGGGTGTTTTTTGTCAAAGTTTTGCGGCAAAAATTGACGAAAATTTCTTGCATTTTGCAATCTTCGGAACTATAATATGTGTGACTGAAAAAGGAGGTTAAAAGTTATGTTAAACAAAAAAATCGCAGATATGTTAAACGACCAAATAAACAAGGAGCTTTATTCGGCATATTTGTATTTGGATTTTGCCAACTATTATGCCGATGAAGGGCTTGACGGATTTGCACATTGGTACGAAGTTCAGGCTCAGGAAGAACGGGATCATGCTTTTATGTTGCGCAGATACCTTATCAACAACGGTATCAAGGTAGAGTTCAAAAGCATAGCCAAACCCGACAAGGTGTTCAAAAATCATCTTGCGCCGTTGGAGGCGGGATACGAACACGAGCAATATGTAACGTCGCTCATCACCAATATCTATCACGAGGCGTTTGAACAAAAGGATTACAAGACGATGCAATTCCTCGATTGGTTCATAAAGGAACAGGGCGAAGAAGAGACCAATGCCGAAGATATGATAAAGAAAATGAAACTTTACGGCAGCGACGCCAAAGGACTGTATGCGCTCAATCAAGAGCTTGCGGCAAGAACGTATGCTCCCTCCGCAACGGGACCGGCAATGTAGTTGAACGAACAAATCCATATATTTACAAGGACGAGGCAAAAGCCGCGTCCTTGTTGTTTATAGAAAACCACACGATAGTCGTGGGTCCGTGGAGGTTTCGTCAAATGAATTACATAAATAGTTTTAGCATAAGGTAAATATCTTTGGAGATAAACTCAATAAATAAATTTTAAAAACAGAAAGTTTATAATGAAGAGCGAGGGCATATCTTTTTTGTTTTAACGAATGATAGTATTGGTGTGGATTATTGTTTACTTATCGCCAGAACGGTATAAAAATTTTATGATGTTTTTATAGACATAAAAAAGTTGTTTTTCTAATCAAAACTCGCTTGAAAAAGTTTGCAAATTTACATAAAACTCGCTTGAAAAAGTTTTTATCTTATGCTATAATATTAATTAAAAAAACGAGGTGCGCATAATTATGCTAAAAAGAAAGATCGAAAACGTACTGAAAGAGTGGAAAAATATTCCCAATAAAAGTCCGCTTATCATTAAGGGTCAGCGACAATGCGGTAAGACCTTTTCTGTGAGAAGGTTTGCAGAAGAAAATTACAAGCACGTCGTCTATCTGAATTTTCTCAAAAATCCCAATTACATTTCCATCTTCAATGGCTCGCTGGAAGTGGACGATCTCATCATCATGATGTCCGCACTCCTCGGCGACGAGGCGATCTTCGTGCCGCATGAGACGATCATCATTTTCGACGAAATTCAGGACTGCCCCGAGGCACGCACGGCTTTGAAATTCTTCAAAGAGGACGGCAGGTTTGATGTCATCGGCACCGGGTCACTCCTCGGCGTGAAGGGCTATGGCAAACAGCCGAAGTCCGTTCCTGTCGGTTCTGAAACGTTCATTGAAATGAAACCGCTTGATTTCGAGGAATTCCTTTGGGCGAACGGGATCGGTGAGACAATCATAGAAAAATTAAGAGTGTGTCTGCAAAGCACCTCACCCGTTCCCGAGGCTCTTCACAACAAAATGCAGGAGTTGATGTTGCAATACACGGTCATTGGCGGGATGCCCGAGGTGGTGCAGAAGTTTGTTGACACCAAGCAAATGAATGTCGTATTAACGCTTCAACGCGACATTATCCGTTCCTACGAGGACGACATGGTGAAGTATGCCGACGACAAGGACAAGCCACTTATCCGCGAGTGTTTTCAATCCATCCCCAAACAATTAAGCAAGGAGAACAAAAAGTTTCAATACTCCGTGGTGAAGAAGGGTGCGACAGCGGCGAAATTTGCGGGCAGTTTGCAATGGATTGAGGATGCGGGGATCGTTTCGCGCTGTTATAATCTCGAACTTCCCGAACTTCCGTTGGATGGAAATGCTATGCAGGACGTTTTTAAAGTTTATATGAACGACACTGGACTGTTTGTGAGTATGCTCGAGGACGGCACGCAGTATGATATTTTGCAAGGCAACCTTTACGGCTACAAAGGGGCGATTTTTGAAAATCTGATTGCCGACATCTTCGTGAAGATGGGCAGAAAGCTGTATTATTATCACAAGGATTCGGGACTTGAGATCGATTTTGTTACGCGATACAAGGGTGGGTGCTATCTTGTGGAAGTCAAAGCCACGACGGGCAACGCCAAGAGCGCCAAGACCATCTTATCTCATCCCGAGAAGTACCATGTCACTGGCGTCATCAAACTCGGGCAGTCCAATGTTGGAAAAGTAGATAAGATATTGACAATACCGCTTTATCTCGGGTTCTTGTTGACGGAGTATTAAAACCGTGGGCAAAAGAATTAAAATGCCGCAAAAACGAGCAAAGCAATTTATTTCAAATATAACTGCCATTGTCATATTTGGCGTGTTATAATTGGATTAGCACAGGACGATTTTATGGACATTTTCGATTGACTTTCGGTGACACGGACGATGAGAGCGATTTGATTTTCGCGATTCGCCGTTGCTACATGATTTTGGTTCGGTTTTGGCGTGGAATGTGCTAAAATGGGTGCGAATTGCGAAATAACTATGTCACAATAGAGGAGAAGTAAGATATGGAGAAACAAAGCGCTAGACAATTTAAGAATTAAGTATATTCATTTTGCTTGGAAATAGGTGGGAATGGTTGACACCTTAAAAAACAGCGATTAAAATCGCAGACCAAGATATTTGCCTGATTGCTTGTACGCTTTTATTTTATGAAATAATTACATAGAATGGTTAATTACCATAAGTATAGTTAAAGCTAAACTCAGTTAAGGTCGATGATTTATGAAGAGGCCTCTTCGGGCTTTTTTTTCGGTGCATTGTTGACATATTTTTATCCGTGCTGTACAATTAAATTACCACATCATCATTTTTATAATGCGTATCACACATACTCTCATGGTAGAGTTATGTGTCCTTTCTCTTTGTGTGGTACGCAAGGTGATGGTGTGGTAACTATCGAGGCACATATTCTGCAAGTGTCGCAGCGATAGTTGCGGCACTTTTTATTGCCGGAATACACACAAAAAGGAGGAAACTATGTCAGAAAACAAAAAGCCCGTATGGAAAAGAGTGATCAACGTGATCGGATACGTATTGGTGTTTGCCGTGGTGATTTTTATATTTGTCAGGTACTTGGGGCCCGTGCTGTTTGGCAGCAACGATGACGGTCCCCGTCGGCTCGATACACCCGCCAATATCGATTTTTCCTTTGAGAAAAAGGTTATCACTTGGTCGCCCGTCGAAAACGCCAACGCATACTATGTCAAAATAAACGACGGCGACGAAACAAAGGTCGTCGAGACTTCTATGCCATACATTGCTACTTTCAAGTCCGTTACCGTCAGCGTCAAAGCAAGCAGTTCCACGGCGGAATATCCGGATTCCGATTGGTCTGAGCCAGCCACTTTCGAAAACAACGAGATTTGTTCTTATCAAGCCGTGTGCGAATTTGTAACCAATATTCTTGCAATAAATATCACTAGTTTGGAGGGCGTCTTTCTTGAAGATAACAGAACTTTTAGGGTAGTCGCTACAATAGCAAAAAGAAATACGGTTCACGAGATTTTGTGTACGTATGACGAGGATATTCATTCAATTGAAGAAGCATTAACGATAGAACGTATCGGTACAAGAGAGGTTACCCATTACTCCATTTCCGAATACCATTCCGCGGAATCTCTTATTAAATCTGGTGAACTTACCGGACAGCTTGAACAGTATCGGCAGGACGGATGGAAAATCAGCGTGGTATCCGATGTGACAACAAAATTGAATAGAAGCGACGTAACATATATTTATGGCATATTTAAGCTGACCAAGGGAGACGAAACTAAATATGTTTATGTTAAATATGACTGCATGATTAGACATTTATCACCGTATGAATTTATGAATTATTCCGATGATATTATAAATGTTTCAAATAGAATACTCTACGAAATTTCTTTCCACGAATTTACACCGGAAGAAATTGATTTTTTGAGGTATAATCACGATTTGAATGTAGAATAGTTTTTCATGCGTAACTTTGAAAATTCGCTACAAAATTTTGCGCCGATTTTGTCGGCGTTATTGACAATGCCGAGCGTTAGTGGTACAATATTTTTAGATAATTTGTTCTAATTTGCGCATTGGGGAGAAATTATGGAACAAAAACAATACGTTTCCATAGATTTGAAATCTTTTTATGCTTCGGTAGAGTGCCGGGAAAGAGGACTTGATCCCATTGTCACCAATTTGGTGGTGGCAGATGGCAGCCGTACGGAAAAAACAATATGTCTTGCCGTCTCTCCCGCGCTAAAAGCATACGGTATTTCCGGACGCGCTCGTTTATTCGAGGTGGTGCAAAAGGTCAACGCGATAAACAATGCGCGTCAAGCAAAAGCTCCGCAAAGGAAATTTGCGGGGAGTTCTGTCAATGTAACGGAATTGCATTCCGATCCATCCCTTGCGCTGGACTATATTGTAGCCACTCCGCGTATGGGTTTGTACATGAAATACAGCACACGTATATACAAAATTTATACCAAATACATCTCTCCCGAGGATATTCACGTGTACTCGATCGACGAGGTGTTTATGGATGTCACAAGCTATCTCAAAACTTACCAGACAACCGCGCGCGAGCTGACAATAAGGATAATACGCGATGTTTTGGCAACCACGGGCATCACCGCAACCGCAGGAATAGGTACGAATATGTATCTTGCAAAGGTGGCGATGGATATTGTCGCAAAGCACGTGAAACCGGATAGCGACGGAGTGCGTATTGCGGAATTGGACGAAATGAGCTATCGCAAAATGCTTTGGACGCACACGCCGCTGACGGATTTTTGGAGAGTGGGCGAAGGATATGCGCGAAGGCTCGAACAAGTCGGGTTGAACACTATGGG
Organism: uncultured Clostridia bacterium; assembly: GCA_947601445.1. Lineage (GTDB taxonomy): Bacteria > Bacillota > Clostridia > Christensenellales > CAG-314 > Fimimonas. Next base: position 38,484 of record CANQGD010000002.1, read on the forward strand.
AGATATTGCCAAATGTTCGCTTACGAATGAGGCGTTGTTATACAAGCTGTTTGGCGTGAACGCCGAATTACTGATAGATCATGCCTGGGGTTGGGAGCCTGTTACCATTGCCGACGTAAAAAGTTATTCGCCGGAAACCAACAGCGTCAGTTCAGGGCAGGTGCTTTCTTCTCCTTACAATTTTGAAAAGGGCAAGTTGATCGCGCGCGAAATGACGGATTTGTTGGTGCTGGATTTGGTGGACAAGGGGTTGAAAACCAACCAAATGGTTCTCACCGTGGGCTATGATGTGGAAAATCTCACAAACCCCGATATTCGCCGCAAGTACAAGGGGGAAGTGCATATCGATCATTGGGGCAGAAAGGTGCCTCGGCATGCCCATGGGACAATCAATCTTGACGGATATACATCGTCTACAAAGCTGATAACAAATGCGGTTATGCAACTTTATGATAAAATCGTCAACAAGGAGCTATTGGTAAGGCGGATGTACGTAGTTGCAAATCATGTGTTGCCTGCCGATTGCGCACCGCAACAAGAACTCGAACAGTTGGATATTTTTACCGATTACGAAGCGCGCAAACAACTGCGTGAACGAGAAAAGGATATTTTGAACAAAGAGGAAAGTTTGCAAAAAACCGTGTTGACTATACACAAAAAATACGGGAAAAATGCAATTATCAAGGGTATGAATCTTGAAGAAGGCGCAACAACGGTGGAGCGCAACGGACAAATCGGCGGTCACAAAAAATAACCGAATGTCTCAAACGCAGTTTTTTCGGGTGACGCACAGAACGGCTGATTTTATGAGTCGGCAAAGCGACAAAGATCAAATTTTGAGGAATGATGGAACAAACCGATAATTACAACGACATAATAATGTTGTCGCATCACGTATCGGCAAACCGTCCGCATATGACGATTCACGATAGAGCGGCGCAGTTTAGCGCTTTTGCCGCGTTAAAGGGGTACGATGACGAAATAGACGAAGCGGCGCGCCACACAGACGAGCGTATTGTGCCGTGTGAAGAACGCATGGAAGAAATAAACGAAAAATTGTTGCTTATCTGCGAACAAGCGGCAAATCGCCCCGCCGTAAAAATCGTGTATTTTGTACCGGATGGAAAAAAAGACGGCGGCTCATACCGTAGCGTAGAAGGAATTGTATGCAAATTCGACGTTTACAACCGTCTGCTTTTGTTTGACGGCGGCGAAAAGGTCTCTTTTGCAGATATTTACGATATAGAATTGAAATAGAGGTTCTTTTACCTTGGCAAAAACGACCGGACGGGGTTGTAAAAAATGCCGCAAAGACTCTGTATAAGCTCGGAAAATTTTTGGCGGTCTCAAAAAAACTCATACGTACCCCGTTTTTGAGGTACGTATGTGCATATAGGGTGAGGCGTCGGCGTCAAATTACTTGTTTTTGCGGCAATGATCCCCGATAAGATTTTTTACCAAGACGAAGGTGGAAAATGAGCGGTAATCAAAAAAAATTAAAGCTCGGTGAAAGGCGAACATATCAAAACGCCGTTTTGTTGTAACGTGACGTAGTTGAAAAAGTGAATACGCACCCCGTTTGAGGTGCGTATTTTTCTGTTGTGGTGGAGGTGACGGGACTTGCACCCGTGTACCAACGCAAGACTATTTGACTTTCTTCGCGCACAGTCTGTTTTCAATGTCGCAGTTACAAGAAAACAAACAAACTTGCAATTGCCCGCGCCGAAAAAGTTTTCAAACCGAGACGTTTCGGCGTAACCGTCACAGTTCTATTTGCGTAATATTGCGCAGATCATTCGGCAACGCAAAAATGCCGAAGTCCACGTGCCGGTATTAACTAAGCGGCAAATGCCAATCTTGTGGATTGACGAGAAGTGCTATTGTTAGCATTTATTTTGAGTTTGCCTTTTAACGCAGCGGCACTGCGACGCGCTTATCAAATCTCCTTCAACGCCGGGCGAATCTGAAAACACCCCCATATCGGAAATTTAAGTATGATATAGTATATACTAAATTTTGTTGCTTGTAAACCTTGTGAGAATAATTTTTGAGGCAAATCGAAAGTCGTGCATCTACACGCATAACGCCCGCTGTAAGTATGCGGGCGTTGTAATGTTAAAATTATTTTAATTTCGATTTTGTTTGTCGTCAGGAACCGAATCTGCCGTTGGACGCTTTTATCTTTATCAAACCTTCGTCCAACAACGCTTTTGTGGATTTGTACTTCGGTTTGTAGTTGGCAATTGTATATTTGCCTTGTTCTACACCCATATTATTCATCATCAACTTTATCAATTGTTTTGCGTACAGCAACGAACGGCTGCCGGAAACTTTTATCAAAGTCGGGACGCTGCTGTAACGTGCTTTGTCGGAAACGTCTTTTGCATGATATTTGGGCGCCAACTCGGTTGCGTTCAAAGCTATGTACATATTCAATTTTTTGCCGCGCAACTGCAAAATAACGCATTTATTTCTGCCTTTGTAAAATGCTTCGAATTTCCAGCTTGTGCGAGAACGGATTTTTTTGTAGGAGAGCAATTCGTTCTTGATGGCGGAGTAAGCCGTTTTGACGTCGTTGTCCGATTGCGACAATCGAGCGGTAAAGCTTCTGTCCAACGTCGATCTTCTGCCGTCGATAATGGGCAACACGATAGGCAAATCGTCGTCCTCCGTTTCGTCTGCGACAACGGGTTGTTCGGCAGTTGCTTCGGAGGTTTCTTCTGTTGTTTCTTCGGGTGTTTCGGTTTCTTCAACCGTCTCGACGGGTTGCTCGGCGTTTTCCGGTTCTTCCGCTGATTGCTCCGTTGCGGCGGCAGAGTCATTTTTATCCTTTTTGCCGAGCAGCAGCAATAGTATTATAACTATATTAAGTATAATCAATATCGCAAGCAGCACCCAAAGGTACCAAGTCGGCGTTTCTTGCGGAGCGGTATTTCCCGTCGCTTCGGCAAAAGCGATTGCGGTAAATGACATGCTCAAAACAATTACTAACGTCAAGATTGCAATCAAGACGATTTTTCTGTGGTTTTTCTTCATATAATTGCTCCTTTAATTGTTTTCCGTTGTAAATACGGTACATAAAAATACCGAAAATAACTCGCGCGTGCGCGTAAATTATCACTAAAATATATTTTATTATAAATTATTGTATTTGTCAATATCCAAGTATAAAAATATAATACCCCAAACGCTTTTTTCTTTGGAATATTTTTAAAACAAATAGGAACAACCGCTATATTTTTGATTGAAAGTGCTTGTATATTTTTTCGAAATATTGTAAAATAAACACGTATGGGCTATTGCTCTCACAAAGCGTAATTTATTTTTGGAGGAATAACAAAGTGGCAAAAAAATTTATTTATCTGTTTAGCGAAGGCAACGCGAATATGCGCGAAATCCTTGGCGGCAAAGGCGCAAACCTTGCGGAAATGACCAATATCGGACTGCCTGTTCCCCAAGGCTTTACTATTTCCACAGAGGCTTGTACGCAGTACTACGAGGATGGCAGACGTATCAACGACGATATTAAAGCCGACATTCTTCGTTACATCGAAAAATTGGAAAAAATTACCGGCAAAAAGTTTGGCGACAAGACAAATCCGTTGCTTGTTTCCGTACGTTCCGGTGCGCGCGCGTCAATGCCCGGCATGATGGATACTATTTTGAACCTCGGTTTAAACGACGAGGTTGTGGAAGTGCTTGCAAAGCAAAGCGGCAATCCGCGTTGGGCGTGGGATTGTTACAGACGTTTTATTCAGATGTTCTCCGATGTGGTAATGGAAGTCGGCAAAAAGTACTTTGAAATACTCATCGACAAAATGAAAGAAAAACGCGGTATTACCTACGACGTAGAACTCACCGCCGACGATTTGAAAGAACTTGCCGGACAATTTAAGTCGGAGTATCAAGCAAAAATAGGCAAGCCTTTCCCGCAGGACGCAAAAGAACAGTTGTTTGCCGCAGTGGAAGCAGTTTTCCGCAGTTGGGACAATCCTCGTGCAAATGTCTACCGTATGGATCATGATATTCCTTATAGTTGGGGTACGGCTGTCAATGTTCAAATGATGGCATTCGGCAATATGGGCGACGATTGCGGCACGGGCGTTGCTTTTACGCGTAATCCCGCTACCGGCGAAAAGGGACTTATGGGCGAATTTTTGATGAATGCACAAGGCGAAGACGTTGTTGCGGGAGTTCGTACACCCATGCCTATTTCTCAGATGGCAGAAGTTTTGCCGGACGTTTACCAACAATTCCTTCAAGTTTGCGATACACTCGAACATCACTACAAAGATATGCAGGATATGGAGTTTACGATCGAGCGCGGCAAACTTTATATGCTTCAAACCCGCAACGGCAAGCGTACCGCGGCGGCGGCTATTAAGATCGCTTGCGATTTGATCGACGAAGGCATGATTACCGAACAGCAAGCTCTTATGCAAATAGACGCAAAGTCGTTGGATATGCTGTTGCATCCTACGTTTGACTCAAAGGCTCTTGCCGAAGCCGACAAAAACAACGTGGTAGGCAAAGGTATTGCGGCAAGCCCCGGGGCGGCGGCAGGTACCGTTGTGTTTACTCCCGAAGACGCCGTTACTCTTGGCAAACAAAAGAAAAAAGTTATTTTGGTTCGTTTGGAAACCAGCCCCGAAGACATCGAGGGTATGAAATATGCACAAGGCATTTTGACCGTTCGCGGCGGACAAACGTCTCACGCGGCTGTTGTTGCACGCGGAATGGGTACCTGCTGCGTATCCGGCTGCGGCGACATCAAAATGGACGAAGAAAACAAACAATTTGAGTTGGGCGGCAAACTGTTCCACGAGGGCGATCCTATTTCTTTGGACGGCTCTACGGGTAAAATTTACGACGTGGCTATCAAGACCGTTCCGGCAGACCCCAACAGCGGTTACTTCGGACGCATTATGAAACTTGCGGACAAGTACAAGGCTTTGGAAGTCAGAACAAACGCGGATACTCCCGCAGACGCACAACGCGCAGCGGAACTCGGCGCACAGGGTATCGGTTTGTGCCGTACCGAGCATATGTTCTTCGGCGAAGGACGTATCGACAAGTTCCGTGAGATGATCGTTTCCGAAACGGTAGAGGAGCGCGAGCGTGCTCTTGCAAAGATCGAACCTCTTCAACAAGCGGACTTCGAAGGATTGATGGAAGCGCTTCACGGACAACCCGTTATTATACGTTTCCTTGATCCGCCCCTTCACGAGTTTGTTCCCACAGATGAACGTGACATAGAAGAATTGGCAAAGGCTCAGGGCAAGACGGTTGCGCAAATTAAGCAAATTTGCAACGCTTTGCACGAATTTAACCCAATGATGGGTCATCGCGGATGCCGTTTGGCAGTTACCTATCCCGAAATTGCCGTTATGCAGACTCGCGCGGTAATCAAAGCGGCATTGAACGTACAAAAACGTCATCCGGATTGGCACGTTGTTCCCGAAATAATGATCCCGCTTGTAGGCGAAGTGAAGGAATTGGCGTTTGTCAAAAAGACAGTTGTTGCAACCGCCGATCAAGTAATCGCAGAGAGCGGCAGCGATTTGAAATATCAAGTTGGTACAATGATCGAAATCCCTCGTGCTGCACTTACAGCCGACGAAATTGCCAAGGAAGCCGAATTCTTCTCCTTCGGCACAAACGACCTTACCCAAATGACTTTCGGTTTCAGCCGTGACGATGCAAGCAAGTTCCTGCCCAGCTACTATCAAAGCAAGATTTACGAATCCGATCCGTTTGCTCGCCTTGACACCGTTGGCGTAGGCAAATTGATGAAGATGGCTGTGGAGCTTGGTCGCAGCACCCGTCCCGAATTGCAGTGCGGTATCTGCGGCGAACACGGCGGCGATCCCAGCAGTATCGAGTTTGCTCACAACATAAACCTCACCTACGTGTCCTGCTCGCCGTATCGCGTACCAATCGCACGTTTGGCAGCGGCGCAAGCGAATATACGACATCCGAGGGCGACTAAATAGTGGTCGATAAAAATTAAAACACAATATATTGGTTTGGGGCTTATTTCTCAACGAGATAAGCCCTTTTCTTGTGCTTCTAAAAGGGTAAAAAAAACGAAAAAAATATTTCTTTCCACACAAGTTGAACAAATTGTTTTAGATTGCTTACAATAAATTTGATATTATTTTAATGGAAAAGGATCGTTTTTCGGACGAGCTTTTTCCTAATTTGCAGTGTGAGTGGTTTATATTTAAAAAAATTTTTTCGATAGGTTTAGCTTTGATTGTGTGTAAAATGTAAATGGAAACAGTATGTTTCAGTGCAGTGGTTCTTTGATTATCCCATGTTGCCCAAAGGCGACAGCGGAGAGTTTTATTAATTGCGAGAATATATTTTCGGTAAATTTGTATTTTAAATTATTTTTTATCTCTCGTAAAAATTTAATATATCGAAATTTATTTGCATTCGGTTCGAATTTCTGCTTGATTTTTTGCGCAAGCTGCTATTTTCCAAAAAGATTTGATGACATTTTTATTGAATGGGTGCATTTTTGCAATGGATTTTTTGTACGCATTTTTCATTGCGTCAATTTTTTTGACGTTTATTAACAAAGTAAATCTCAATGGTTAAATGCAAAAAAATAGGTGCTTCCTTTTCGGTCAGAACATTTGTCAACGCGGCATTTAGAACCTATCGTTTTGAGTTGATTTTTTGGCGGCTTTATGATATTATCGGATATGCAGCTATTCAGTGGAGAAGCGTATTATGAAAAGAATTACAAGTGTAATCATTGCAGCGGTAACATTAGTGTTGTGTTTTACATTATCTGCTTGCGGAAATAAATATGTAAGCCGGTATAATGCTATGCTGATGGTAAGGACAAATACCTCAAATAAAGCGTCGGTTTCATTTGATAGTTTTAGCGGAACATACGTAATGCAATTGAAAAACAATAGCGCAGACGAGGTGTATATTGATTATGAAGGAACGTTGGGAGAGGGAAATATAAAAGTTTACTATGATTTTAACGATGAAAAGCTGAACTTATTTGACATTGAAACCGACGGTTCTGTTGATGGAAAAACCGAAACTTTTACAGGCAATAAAACAATTTACATAATAATTGAATCAGACGGCAAATGCAGCGACGGCAGCTTTTCGTTTGTTTTGGCAAAATCAGAGAATTAAATTTTAATTTAGCGGAATAACAGTTATGACAGTAATTAAAGATATTCGTATATATCGGAGTACGATTGATAATATTGACTGCAATCCTCTTCCGAAAGATTTTAAGAATAAAGAACTACATTGTATTATCCACAGAATAGTAATGAAGTTAAGAGAACACAATTTTGTTTTAGGTGATTTCGACCATTTATTTATTAACTTAACAACTTGTTCTGTTGAAAATGAAATTGCTCTTGCCAAAAGAAGTATAGATAAATATCATACTTGGTATCGTTATTATGATGCCGAAATAAACCAAGAATTTTTTGATATGCTTGAAACACCTCAATGTATACAGTTTGTAATTGAGATTGTAGAGCGGGTTTTACAAAAATACTTTTGCTCACAACAATTTGACACGCAACATATGCGCTCTTGTTTTTCAGAGGCAATCACGCAGGGTGAGAATATGTTGATGAAATTCAAAAAAAAGAAGTCTGCAACAAACACGGCAATTATTTATTTGAGGTATATGAATAATGAGCGGTATTTTCCGCTTTTAAGAGTTTATGATAAGAACAATAATTTGCTCTTGGAAAAGGATTTACCCGAAACATTCGAACTAAATGCTTTCGGTGAAATTCAGTTAAGCAAGAAGAAGGTAACAATTTAGCCGAGAAACAATCCATTCGCAAGATGTCTTGAACCGATGAATTTTATATTATAAATACCGATAAATTTCAATTTGGAGAAGAAAATGCCTGATTGGAATTTTTACTTAATTTTATTCGTTATAGGTGGGATTCTGACTTTACTTGAAGAAGCTGTAAAAAATGCCGACAGCATTTTTAATCGTAAAATTTTCAAATTTCTGCCTGTTAAACATATTTTTACTGCAATTGCCGTCCTTATTTGCTTGATTTCACTTATTTTATACTGCGTGGATAGGACAAACAGAATAACTTCGATTATCCTATGTTTGATCGGAATATTTTTCATGTCAATAGTGGTCGCTATCGATGTTTTTATTGTTATTCGTAACGCCAAAAACAAATAAATTTCAATTTTTTGCATTTTAGGGTAAGCCGTATGTCGGCGAATCCGTTTTCTTATGCCAATGGTAATTTTAAACGAAACGACAGCCCTTTGAAAGGTATGGCAATGCGCCGTTTGTAGTATCGTTTATATTTTGCGTTGACATTATTTACAATTTTGGAAAACGGATAGCCTATCCGGGATAATAGACGGAAAATTATTTAACAATTGTCTTTTTAGTGGGGCAATGCGACGCTTAACGACTTTGCATGTAATAAGCTCAAAAAAACAATTTGAAACTCTGCGCATTGCATCGGCAAATTTATTGCCTCAATTGAAAAATTAGTGTATAATTGGCTTTATCGTAAAAGATACGATTGTCAAGAATTTTATTCGTAAACAAAGGAGCGACATGGCTAAACAGATAATTTTCGGAAGACCCTATGAAACGGGTGCATTGGTAAAAGAAGCGGAGACGACCGATACTCTTGAAAATTGGCAAGTAGAAAAATTTAACGATAAACTTGTGTTTCGTTGCAAATTGACGGAAAACGACATCGTTTACGGCTTGGGAGAGCAAGTAAGAGGTATCAACAAACGCGGCGGGAGATATATAAGCTACAACACTGATAATCCCAATCACAATGACGAGTCCCCGTCTCTTTACGGGTCGCACAATCTGCTGATAGTAGACGGAGAAAGACATTTCGGAGTCTTTTTTGATACGCCGGCGCGCGTTTTGTTCGAAATAGATTGGCAAAACAGCGGAGAGATCGTCGTTACGTGCGATCCAAACGTAAAGGTTGTGGAGTTGGCGGGAGAAAGCGCTTATGCCGTTGCCAAGGAATTTTTGTCGTTGATAGGGCAAAGTCATATTCCTCCGCTGTGGGCATTCGGTTTCGGGCAAAGCCGTTGGGGGTACAAAAACCGTAAAGATATAGATGCGGTTGCCGACGGCTATCGCAATGCGAATATTCCTCTCGATTGGATTTGTATGGATATTGATTATATGGATAGATTTATAGATTTTACCGTCAATTCCAAACGTTTTCCCGATCTTAAAGGATATGCGGAAACTCTCAAACAAAGAGGTATACGACTTGTACCTATAATAGATGCGGGAGTAAAGATAGAACCGGGTAACGATACCTACGACCAAGGCGTAAAAAACGGATATTTTTGTACCAATCACGAGGGCGAGCCCTTTAAGGCGGCAGTGTGGCCCGGAATGACGCATTTTCCCGATTTCTTTCAACCCGAAGCTCGCGAATGGTTCGGCAACGAATATCGCAAATTGACGGACCTCGGCATAGAGGGCTTTTGGAATGATATGAACGAGCCCGCGATTTTTTACAGCGAATACACGGGTATATTGAACGCGCTTGCTTCGGCACCTTCGATAGACAGTGAAAAGGAAACAAACGCATACAAAGATTACCGTAATTTCTATCACAACATCGACGGCGAAAGAGTGTTGCACGACAAAGTACACAATCTATACGGTGCGTTGATGACAAGGGCGGCAAGCGAACAGTTGAACAAAATTTTACCTTCGCGTTTTTTGCTGTTCAGTCGTGCTTCCTATGTAGGCGCTCATCGCTACGGAGGTATCTGGACAGGAGACAACGGTTCGTCTTGGGATCATTTGGCAAGGAATGTCAGGCAAATGCCATCCATTAACATGGTAGGTTTTCTGTATAGCGGTGCGGATACGGGAGGCTTTGGCGGCAATTGCGGCAGAGAACTTATGTTGCGTTGGCTGGCATTTTCGGTATTCACGCCTCTTATGCGCAATCATTCCGCAATACTCACAAAAAGGCAGGAATGTTATCGTTACGGCGGTCAGGAAGATTTTCAAAGCGTCGTTTCTTTGAGATATAAACTTCTTCCCTACATATATTCGGAGTTCGTAAAAGCCGCTTTGAGCGGCGACATGTACATAAAGCCGTTGGGCTTCGAGTATTCCGACGAGCGTTCACGTCGTATCGAAGATCAGCTGTTGGTTGGTGAAAGTATTATGATAGCCCCCGTGATCGAAAAGGGAGCAAAGAGCAGAACCGTGTGGTTGCCGGAAGATATGACGGAGGTGCGTTACGATACAAACGGTTTCGGTTGCGAAAAAATACCAAAGGGGTTGCGCGAAGTCAAAGTGGCGCCCAACGAGGTGGTGTTTTATATTCGAAGCGGAAAATGCGTGCCTATTTGTAAAGGGGCGCAATGTACGTCGGAAATTAACCTGCGCGATGTGGTGTTACTCGGAGACGGCAAGGAATATCGTCAATATATAGACGACGGATTTACAAAAAACGTTACCGAAAATAATATCGTGGTACTGCAAAAAAAATAAGAACTTCAATTAAAAAATCGCCCCATATTGATTTTTTTGTCAATATGGGGCAAAATTTTTTTTCCGTGTCATTGCGGCGGCGCCTGGGATTTACGTTTGGCGCGGCGTTCCATAAAAGAGGGAACGATTTCCACAAGTACGACGGCTGCAATTACCATCAAACCTCCGCCGACCGTTTGCCACATAAAAGTTTCCGCTCCTATGATCATGGACAGAAATGCGCCGATAGGACTTTCGCACGCCATTATGAGTGAAGTTTCGGAGGGCGAGAGGTGCAGTTGTGCAAAAGTTTGCGCATAGTAGGCAAATGTTGTTCCTCCCAATACTACGATTGCCAATCTCCACAAGTCGTAGTTGACGTTGAATCGTAGCGCCGAATAGTGTTTACTTTCGAATATCAGCGTAAACAATATGAACAGCACCGCCGCAAACGTTACCTGCCAAAACGTAAGCTGAACGTAATCCGTTTTGTTCTTTTTGAGCAGAAAGTCCGCCCAAACTATTTGCAGGGCAAAGGTCAAAGCGCTTACAAGTGTTATCAAATCTCCTTTTAGAGAGGCTCCGTTTTCTTTTGTCGTAAAATTGAGCAGTACCAATCCCGCAATAGCTATTGCTGCGCCTACGAAGATTATGTAGTGAGGACGTTTACGATATACAATCCAACTTATAAACGGTACCAATACGATATAAAATGCGGTAAAAAATCCGCTATGAGAAGGCGTAGTGTATTTCATTCCGATAAGCTGCGCCAAAAAACCGATAAAAAGCAATGCTCCGCCCACGCTGCCGTAAAGCAAAATGTGTTTGTTGAATTTTATTTTTTTGTTGAAAATGGCAAGCAAAAGCAATGCCGATACTCCGAATCGAAGCGAATTGAGCAACGAAGGCGTGTCTGCAAAAGTGGTTAACAGCTGCGCGTTGAGGACAAAACCCGCTCCCCAAAATATTGCTACCGCGCTTAGCATTATCAAACCGATCAAATGTTGCTTTTTACTTGTGTTTTCCATAATAATAACAAAACGGCAAACTAAAATATTAGTCTGTCGTTGCTTTGCCGAGGCGAATGGACACGGGATTTCTCCCACATTTCCGTCGGATATTCATTTGTATTAAAGTATATGCAAGTTCATCGATTTTGTCAACCGTTGAAAATATTTTTTTGTTGTTTCCATTTATGCGGCGGGTATATTGTCAAACTATTTTTTGCCGATTGATTTCAAATAATTGCATTTAGTTGCAACTAATGCTAAAATATACTTTGTGTGGACATTTGCACACAATTTATATTTGAGGAAAAATATGAGAACAAGCGGAATTTTGTTACACATTACTTCTCTGCCGTCCGATAGCGGCGTCGGCACTCTTGCCGAAGCGGACAGATTTATTCAATTTTTGCGCGAGTCCAAACAAAAGTATTGGCAAATTCTCCCGATAACCCCAACCGATTTCGTAAATTCACCCTATGCTTCTCCGTCGGCTTTTGCAGGCAATACGCTTGTTATAGACGCGGAGGAACTTTTTGCTGACGGTTTGATAAGTTCGGAGACTTTGGCAGATTCGAAACGTGCGCGCGGAAACGACTACGGTTACGCTATTTATCACAAAGATTTGATTTTGCGCGAAGCATTCGAAAACTTTTCTAAAAATAATCCCACTCGCGAATATGAGGAGTTTTGCGATCGCAATGCCTATTGGTTGCAGGATTACGCATTGTTCTGCGCGATAAAAAAGCATTTTCAAGGAAAATCATGGTTGGAATGGGATGACGAGGACATTCGTATGCGCAAACCGGACGCCTTGGAAAAATATGCGCAAATGCTTTCCGACGAGATAGATTACACTGTGTTTTGTCAGTATGTTTTTGACAGGCAGTGGAAAAAATTCAGGGCAAAGCTCTCAAAGGCGAAAATCAAACTTATCGGCGATATTCCGATATATGTGGCTTACGATTCGGCAGATGTTTGGGCGCACCCCGAGCTGTTTGATCTTACAAAAGATCGCAGACCGAGTTGGGTGGCGGGAGTTCCGCCGGATTATTTCAGCGAAGACGGTCAACTGTGGGGAAATCCTCTCTACGATTGGGACGCAATGAAAAAACAGGGCTTCGATTGGTGGACGCGGCGCGTAGGCAAATGCGCAGAATTGATGGATGTGCTTCGTATAGACCATTTTCGTGCTTTCGACAGCTACTATGCCGTAAAATACGGTGAAAAAACGGCACGCAAAGGACATTGGCGCAAGGGTATAGGGTACGATTTCCTAAAACATATCCAAGACAGTTTTCCGGATTTGACAATTATTGCCGAGGACCTTGGCGATATTCCCAAAAGCGTGTTGGAACTCAGAGACAAATGCGGTCTGGCGGGAATGAAAATAGTTCAATTCGGATGCGACGGCAATCCCGACAATCCGTTTCTTCCCGACAATTTCAACGAACACTGCGTCGCGTATCTCGGAACGCACGACAACGACACAACTCTCGGGTGGTGGCAAAGTTTGCAGCCATGGCAGCAGCAAACGGCGCTGAACGTTACGGGACTTGCAAACGGAGAGCATATATCGCGCAGTCTTTTGGAAATACTTGCAAAAAGTAAGTCCGAATTGGTAATTTACAGCATGCAGGACATAGCAGAAAACGACACGACGGCGCGAATGAATATTCCCGGCACTTTGGGTTGCTGGAAATATATGGCAAAGCGCGGTGATTTTTCCCGTGCGAACGCCGATTGGCTCAAAGCGCTGACAATACAAACTCGCAGAACGGAGGACTGACGATGGCAAACAAATTTACTGATTTCTACAACGGAGAAAGCGTCAACGCCTACGAGTTGTTGGGTTGTCACAGAGTGGCAGACGGCTTGTATCACTTTGCGGTGTGGGCTCCGAATGCCAAGGACGTGTGCGTAGTCGGAGATTTTAACAACTGGCTTTTCGCTCACGACAAGCTCACACTCGAAGACGGTATTTGGCAAATAACCTTGGAGGCGCGCCACGGGGACTGCTACAAATTTGCAATCACTACGCAAACGGGCAGCATACTCTACAAGGCGGACCCCTATGCGCGTTACAGCGAACTCCGTCCCAAAACGGCAAGTATAATTTACGATCCCGAACAGCCGTTTGTTTGGTCGGATGAAAAGTGGGTGGAGAGGCAAAAGAAAAAGGACATTTACAAATCCGCGGTAAATATATACGAAGTACACGCAGGCAGTTGGCGTCGTCACTACAACGGTAATATGTACAGCTATCGCGATTTGGCAAAATATCTTGTGCCTTATGTCAAGAGCATGGGTTATACGCACGTGGAATTTATGCCGCTTGCGGAACATCCTTTTGACGGCAGTTGGGGTTATCAGATTACGGGTTTCTACTCTCCTACCAGCCGTTACGGTACTCCGGACGATCTGAAATATCTGATAAACAAATTTCATAAAGCCGGCATAGGTGTAATTCTGGATTGGGTTCCGGCACATTTTTGCAAAGACGCTCACGGTTTGATGGAATTTGACGGTACTTGCTGTTATGAAAGCGCCGACGAGTTCAAAAAAGAACATAAAGGTTGGGGAACGCGAATCTTTGACTACTCCCGTTACGAAGTACAAAGTTTTTTGGTTTCCAATGCGCTGTATTGGCTCAAAGAGTTTCACGTCGACGGATTGCGCGTAGACGCGGTGGCAAGTATGCTGTATCTTGACTACGACCGTCGCGACGGAGAATGGCGTCCCAACAAATGGGGTGGAAAAGAAAATCTCGAAGCAATAGATTTTTTGCGCAAACTGAGTTGCCGCGTATTCGAAGCATGTCCTTATGCGTTGTTTGTGGCAGAGGAATCCACAGCTTTTCCCAAAGTGACGCATCCAACGTACGTAGGCGGATTGGGCTTCAATTACAAATGGAATATGGGTTGGATGAACGACGTGCTTTCCTATATGAAAACGGATACTTTGTGGCGTGCGGAACATCACAATCAACTGACGTTTTCCATGTGTTACGCTTACTCGGAAAATTTCATTCTTCCGCTTTCTCACGACGAAGTCGTACATTTGAAGGGAAGTCTTATCAACAAAATGTTCGGCGATTACGACACCAAATTTGCACAGCTCAAAGCCTTGTTGGGCTTACAGTATGCTCATCCCGGGAAAAAACTTAATTTTATGGGAGTTGAATTGGCTCAGTGGAACGAATGGACGGAAGATAAAGAGTTGGATTGGATGTTGCTGACCTATCCGAAACACGACAGTCACAAACTCTTTGTGCAAGAATTGAACAATATTTACAAGAAATATAAGCCGCTTTATCAGATAGACACAAGCTGGGACGGTTTCAAGTGGTTGCTGCCGGATGACAGCGCAAATAGCGTTTTGTCCTTTGAACGTATCGACAAAAAGGGCAACGTTGTACTTGTAATTATCAATTACAGCGTGTACGACTATCGAAAATACGGATTTTTCATGGATGCGGGCGAATATAAGCTGATTTTGGACAGCGACGAACTGAAATACGGCGGCAGAGGGGTTGATGTCGTTAAAGACGTTAACACCAATGAAGAAGGCTACGCCGAATTCACAATACCCGCAAGCAGTGTGCTTTATTACTACAAGCCTTCCGCCAAATCTAACAAAAAAATGGAGACGAAATAAATGCCGACAACCAACGGAAACTTGACAAAAGCGCGTATCAAAGATTTGATTGAAAGCGCGTCAAACAAGGCTTACGGAATTTCCGCAAGCGAACTTACGTCCTCGCAACTTTACAAATGTGTGGCAAGCGTTGTGAGAGATATGCTATTGGAAAAGCGTACTGCTTTCAACCGTCAATACAAAGCGCGTGACAGAAAAAGAGTTCACTATCTTTCCATGGAATTTTTGATGGGACGCAGTCTCAAAAACAACCTTTTCAACATGGAATTGGAAGAGCTTTTTGCGGAAACATTAAAAAAATATTACTATGTAGACATCAACGAAATATATGACTGCGAACCCGACGCCGGTTTGGGTAACGGGGGTTTGGGCAGACTTGCCGCCTGCTATCTGGATTGCCTTGCCAAAGAAAATTATCCCGTTATGGGTCATTCGCTGCGTTTCGAATACGGGTTTTTCCAACAAAAAATTGTGGACGGTTGGCAAACGGAATTGCCGGAAAATTGGCTGCCGGGCGGCGAAGTTTGGCTCAAAGAACGCCCCGATAAAGTGCAAGTAGTGCGTTTCGGGGGCGAAGTCAAGGAAATTTGGACGGATCAAGGACCTATTTATCAACAGGTCAACTGTCAGGAAGTAAAAGCGTTTCCTTACGATATGGTGGTGGAAGGCTATGACGCTACGGCAGTAGGCGTACTCAGACTGTGGGCAGCCCGTCCCAACAAGCCATTCGACTTCCGTACATTCGGACAGGGAGAGTATTTGCGCGCGCTCGAAGAACAATCGCAAGCGGAAATGATTACAAAAGTGTTGTATCCCAACGACGACCACGAAGAGGGTAAGACGCTTCGCCTGAAACAGGAATATTTTTTGGTATCCTCCGCAATGCAGAACATTGTTGCCGACCATTACAGGCGTTACGGCAATTTCGACAAATTTACCGACCTTGTGGCAGTGCATATCAATGATACGCATCCCGCGCTTTGCGGACCCGAGTTGATGCGTATATTTATCGACGAATATCATATGGATTGGGATAAAGCGTGGGGTTTGGTAAAATCCGTCACCGCTTATACCAATCATACGGTTATGGCAGAGGCATTGGAGTGTTGGCCGCAATATATTTTCCAACGCTTGTTGCCGCGAATTTATCAAATAATAGTGGAGATCAACGAAAGAGCCTGTAAGGAATTTTTCGACAAAACGCAGGATTTCAAAAAAGTATCCGATCTTGCGATAATTGCTTACGATCAGGTTCGTATGGCAAATTTGTCCATTATCAGTTCTCACAGCGTCAACGGCGTGAGCGAATTGCACAGCGAAATTTTAAAAAACGATTTATTTAAAAACTTTTACGAACTCGACCCGCGTTTGTTTACGAACGTGACAAACGGTATCGCTCACCGCAGATGGCTTTGTCAGGCAAACCCCGGACTGACCGGTTTGATAAAGGAGCTTATCGGAGACAAATTTGTTTCGGAAGCGAGCGAACTTAGCAAGCTAAACGCTTATCTCGACGACAAAAATGTTCATGAGCGTATGTCAAAAATAAAACTTGCCAACAAAGAACGTTTTGCAGATCGCGCTATGCAGCGCCTCGGAGTAAAAATCGATCCGAATACGCGTTTCGACGTCCAGATAAAGAGATTGCACGAATACAAGCGTCAGCTTCTCAACGTGTTGAAGATAATTTCTCTCTATCACGATCTCAAAGAAAATCCCGAACTCGACGTTACTCCGCAAACCTTCATTTTCGGAGCGAAGGCGGCTCCAAGCTACTATGCCGCCAAGGAAGTCATTAAATTGATTTGCTGTATTCAAAAAGATTTGGAATCTCATCCGAAAATCCGCGAAAAGCTGAACGTTGTATTTATGGAAAATTACAGCGTCACGATGGCGGAGGACCTCATTCCGGCGGCGGAAATTTCCGAGCAAATTTCGCTTGCTGGAAAGGAAGCCAGCGGTACATCCAATATGAAGTTTATGATAAACGGAGCTATTACGTTGGGAACGATGGACGGCGCAAATGTCGAAATTCACGACAGCGTGGGCGATGATAATATCTTTATTTTCGGTATGGATTCCGCCGAAGTCGCGGAATTGTGGGAAACCGGTTACAACAGCACATCTTACTATTTCAAATTGCCGAAACTGCGCATAATTATCGAAGAGCTGAACAACGGCTTTGCGGGCGAAACATTTGAAAACATCAGTAACTATTTGCTGAGGAACTACCCGATAGCCGATCCGTATATGTGCTTTGCGGATTTTGCCGATTATATGAACGCTTACGAAAAGTTGGATGAAGCATACCGTGATAGCGCTCGTTGGAACAGAATGTCTTTGAAAAACATTGCCGAATCCGGCAGATTTGCCGCAGATCGTGCCGTCCGTGAATACGCAACGAGAATTTGGAGAATGTAATGGACTACGTAAGATACAATCCCACAGACGAATTTTACAAGTCGATCGTCGGCGCAGTCGGCGAGGACGTTCGATTCGGCATACGCTTGCAAATACACGAAGTAGTCAATCCCTCCAAAGTTACGCTTGTTGTGTACAGCGACGATCATACTTTGAAAAACGAGTACGTAATGTACAAGGATTGGAGCGGTGATGGCTATGACAATTATATCGCCGATATACAACTGAAAAAAGGCTTGTATTGGTACTATTTTGTTATGGATGGCGTCACTTACGAACGTTTTATCGGCATGGGCGCCAATCACACGGCGACGATGTTTTTTGAAAATGTCGTACCGTATCAGCTTTCTATTTACAAAAAAGAATATGAAACGCCCTCGTGGCTCAACAAGGGCGTAATGTACCAGATTATGGTAGACCGTTTTTGTGCGACGGGAGAGACGACCGCCACAGAAGATAAGGTAATGAGACATTGGGGCGAACAGCCTTTTTATCGCGAAGAGGACGGAGTCGTTCGTAACAGAGACTTTTTCGGCGGTAATCTGAAAGGAATAATCTCCAAGTTGGATTATCTCAAATCGCTTAATGTCACTACGCTGTATCTCAATCCTATTTTCAAGGCATATTCCAACCACAAATACGATACTGAGGACTACGAACTTATCGATCCGATGTTCGGCAGCAACGAAGATTTTGCTCAGCTTTGCGAAAAGGCGGGCAAACTTGGCATACGTATAGTGTTGGACGGCGTATTCAATCATGTCGGCAGCAGTTCCAAATACTTCAATCGCGGAAAAAAATACGGCGAGGGAGGCGCGTACAACGACGTTCAATCTCCCTATCGCGATTGGTTTCATATCAACGATGACGGCAGTTACGAGTGTTGGTGGAATTTTCGCAGTCTGCCGCGCATAAATGCACACAGCAAGGGTGCGCAAAGATACTTTACTTCCAAAAACGGTATTGTGCCGCGTTGGTTGAGAGCGGGCGCCGCAGGTTGGCGATTGGATGTTGTAGACGAAATAGACGATTGCATGCTTAACAAGATTGTCGCCGCCGCAAAAAAGGAAAAATCGGACGCGGTAATAATCGGAGAAGTTTGGGAGGACGCTTCCAACAAAGTGGACTACGGAGTACGTCGGCACTATCTGGACGGAAGTCAGCTGGACAGCGTAATGAATTATCCGCTGATGAACGGCATAATATCTTTTGTACGCGACGGCAACGAACAGGTATTGAGCAGCGTGGTATTCGATACGTTAAACAACTATCCGCGTTATATTCGAAACAATTTGATGAATATTTTGGGT
The DNA here is from genome assembly GCA_947601445.1 of uncultured Clostridia bacterium. Taxonomy (GTDB): domain Bacteria; phylum Bacillota; class Clostridia; order Christensenellales; family CAG-314; genus Fimimonas. Next base: position 57,377 of record CANQGD010000002.1, read on the forward strand.
ACGCATGATACCATACGTATACTTACCAATCTTGCGGGGACGCGGCTTGACAATGCTCCGAAAGATATTATGGCGCGTACGCGTCTTAACGACTATCAATACAAAGAAGGCTGCAAACTTTTGAAAATAGCGGCGGTGCTTCAATACACGATGTTCGGTTTCCCTTGCGTGTTTTACGGCGACGAGGTGGCGGTCGAAGGATATAAAGACCCTTTCTGCCGCGCGTGCTATCCGTGGGACGAGCAAAACAAACTTATGTTGGATTTCTATCGCAGATTGGGCGAACTGAGAAAAATGTCCGTCTTTGCAGACGGAGATTTTCGCGAACTCGCGGCAGAGCGCGGAGTATATGCTTTCGAACGCGTAGATACCGAGACGGAAACGCAAGCGATAGTTGCGGTAAATCGCGGGCAGGATGTTTACAAACTGTATCTCGGAGATACATATGAAGATGTTTTGACGGGACGCAAGTATTCCAAGAGTTGCCATTTGCAGCACAACGGGTACGTTATATTGAAAAAACTCACTTCAAAAGCCATATAAATTCAATTGCTTTCGAGGGTCGTTTTTATCCCCGGAGATTTTGTATCCGAAATCGGTACGAAGTCTCCTTTGTTACGAGAGGACGAAATTGTGAAAAAACCAACGGTCAAAGGGTTTTTGACCAAATTGACGGAATATATCTGGATGACGGTGGCGGGGCTGCTTAATGCGGTTACGCTTTATACCTTTCTCAACCCGTCCAAATTGATTGCGGGCGGATTCAGCGGTTTGGCGTCGGCGCTTACATATATATTCCATTTGTTTATCGACAGCGTTACTTACGACCAGCTTATGTCTGTTGTGTACCTGATACTCAACATTCCGCTGCTTGTTTGCTCGGTAATTTTTCTGCGCGGCGATTTTACGGTAAAAACCGTATATGCTACGGTTGTTTGTACCGTTGCATTGGCGGTATTTCCGCATATATCTTTTCCGCAGTTCAACGAATCGCGCATTATCGGAGTTATTTTTGCCGCGGTTATTATCGGATATTCTATGTATATTGCGAGCGAAGTCAACGGGTCCAACGGCGGCACCGAGATAATCGCACGAATAGTTTCCAAGTATCACCCCGAAATCGATTTGAGCAAGGTGATACTTGTGTCAAACTTTTTGATTGCCGTGGCGGGCAGTGTAATCGTGATAATAATCGAAGGCGAAAACTTGTCGATAGTTGTTTATTCGTTGATATACGTGGTACTTGGTTCAACGTTTATGGGTATGTTCAAGCGCGGTTTCAACCATCCTCAAAAGTTTATGATAGTGACAACCGAATACGAGCGATTGACGGAGGACATCACCGCATATTTCAAGCGCGGGTGCAGCGTGGTGGACGCAAAAGGCATTTCCAACGACGGGCGTGAACGGAAGATTGTTTTCGTAGTCGTGCAGTACAGACAGCGCGTTCACCTGAAACAGTTGATAAAAGCCAGAGACCCGCACGCCTTTGTGTTTGTAAAGGATGTATATGACGTATTCAGCCGTCCCACTTTCAACAGGAGCTATAAAATCAAATGAAAAATCAAATTCAACCAAAACGCAGTTTTGTTTATAATCTGAAACAATATTTGTTGATATTTCTCGCAAGTTTGGCGACGGCTGTTTCGGTAGAGGTGTTTTTGTTGCCTGCAAACGCAATAGTGGGCGGCGTGTTGGGAGTATCGTCCATTTTGGATTTGTTGCTGACGGGGCTTGAATCGAAATGGTATTTTTCATCGGGAATTTGGTTGATCGTACTCAATATCCCCATCATAATATATTGCTTTTTGATATATCGCAGACGTTTTGCAGTCAAAACCATGGTATACCTGTTGCTGTTGGGGACGGAATTGATTGCGCTGCGCGAGTGCAGGGTGGCGGAATTGGTGAAAACCGTCATGACAAAGGAAGGCGACACTTACGACAAGGTGTTGTATGTGTTGTTGGGCGGCGCGTTACACGGAGTTTCACTGCCCATATTGCTTTCGGTAAATGCGTCTACGGGCGGAACGGATATTGTAGGCCTGATTGTACAAAAACATTCCAAAAAGAGCAGCAGCGATGCGATGCGTTTCATTTTATTGGCAAATGCCGTTGTTATTACCGTGGCAAGCGTTGTATTCGGATTGGTAAACAAGGACCCCGCGGAAGGTATAGATATGTTTATTTATTCCATGGCGGCGTTGTTTATTTGCGAAATCGTGCAAGAAGCAATTTTCAAGGGTTTTTCTTCGGCAATAGAATTGGAAATCACTACGGACAAACCTTTGGAAATGACGCAAGAGTTGACAACACAGCTTAAACACGGTTTGACGTCCGTAAAAGTCGTGGGCGGCTACTCTCACGTGGAAAGAGAGATGTTGTTGTGCGTCATTCATAAATCACAATTGGTAAAGGCGCGAAGAATAATAAATCACGTCGATCCTAACGCATTTGCCTATGTGGAAAATGTCAAAGAGGTTATCGGCAACGGATTTGCCAACAAAGAAATAGAGTTGGAACAGGAGGACGAGACCGATTCGCCCGAACAACGATAAAAAATCGAAGGGCTGCTCATTATTCGAGCAGCCCGATTTTGTCGTTGGTTATGTACAAGAGAGTGCGAATTATCGCTTATTTGCAACCGTGACCCAATGAAATTCCGCCGGTGCAAAACAGTAATGCCGTGAGCAAAATCAAGCAGCAGGGGTTTACATTCAGGCTGAAATTTTTGAGTTTTCCGCCGCAGCAGCACAAAAACAGGATTATCAAAAGAATCCATGTGCAGTTGCAGCCGCCGAACGTCATTCCTCCTCCGCAGCCGCCGTTACCGCCGCCGCAATTGTTTCCTTCGTAATTGCCTTCGTTAAACATTCCGTTGAACATTGATACCTCCATTCGCCGAGAAACTCGACTTTCGTATTCGACTGAATCAGTCTGTTGTACAATATGGTTTTTTCAAAAAAAATGTTACGTGCAACTTGTTTGACATTTGTATTATAATGTTTTAGTATATTATAAGTTTATGAATATACAGTTATCGGACAAGTTTACATATAAAAAATTGCTGCGTTTTTGTTTGGGTCCCATTTTTATGATGATCTTCACATCCGTCTATTCAGTGGTGGATGGAATTTTCGTGTCAAATTTTGCGGGAGAGGACCCGTTCAAGGCGATAAACCTGATTTTCCCCGTGATAATGATTTTGGGCGCGGTAGGATTTATGTTCGGTGCGGGCGGCACCGCAGTTGTATCCAAAACCCTCGGTGAGGGGAACAAAAAACGCGCAAACGAGTATTTTACTTTGGTTGTTACCGTTACGTTTGCAACGGGCATTATTTTTGCCTTGGGATTTTTCTTTTTGCTTCGTCCCATTGCGGCGGTGATAGGCGCAACGGGCGCCGTGTTGGAGGATGCCGTAATCTATTCGAAAATCATAATAATCGCACTGCCCTTTTTTATGTTGCAAAACCTGTTTCAAAGTTTCTTTATTGCCGCGGAAAAACCCAAACTCGGTTTTTTGTTTACAGTGGCAAGCGGGATTACCAACATTGTTTTTGACGCGGTTTTCATAATCGGCTGCAAATTGGGCGTTGCCGGCGCCGCAATAGGAACTGCGCTTTCGCAATTTGTGGGCGGCGTGCTTCCTCTGATTTATTTTGCGTGCAAAAACGGCAGTCTGTTGCGATTTGTCAAATTTCGCATGTATTGGCGCGTAATAGGCAAATCTTGCGTCAACGGGTCCTCCGAACTGTTGGGAAATATCGCAATGTCCTTGGTTTCCGTAATATACAATTGGCAGCTCATTCGTACCGTGGGCGACGACGGCGTGGCGGCATTCGGAGTGATAATGTATGTTCAGTTTGTTTTCGTCGCGATATTTATAGGTTATTGTTTAGGCGTTGCGCCCATAGTCGGATACAATTTCGGCGCGCAAAACAGGACGGAATTGCAAAATATTTTCAAAAAGTCCATGATAATACTCGCATTAACAAGTCTTGCCATGACGGCGGCTGCCGAATTGCTTGCCCGACCGATAGCGCTTGTTTTCGTAAGTTACGACGAAACTCTTATGGAAATGACAACTCGCGGCATGCGGCTGTATTCGGTTTGTTTTTTGTTCAGCGGATTTTGTATGTTCTGTTCTTCTTTCTTTACTGCGCTAAGCAACGGATTGATTTCCGCAGTGGTATCGTTCGGGCGCACGTTGGTATTTCAATTGCTGTGTATCTGGTTGCTTCCGATCTGGCTGGGTTTGGACGGAATCTGGATTTCCACGCCCGTTGCGGAAGGAGTATCTTTGTTGTTGTGTACCGTTATGTTTGTTGCAAACAACAAACGTTACGGATACGTTGCAATAAAACGCAAAAGGTAGTATAATGAACTCAAAAATAAAAACCGAAGTAAATTGCTTCGTCCGCGTTTGCATTGCGGCGTTTTGCATGCGCCGAATGTGATCGGGTAAAGAGTATGGCAGGCGACGACAAATCAATATGAGTTATTGCAAGGGTTTTTCTCCGATATTCGACAACGACAGCCGATTGCTTATTTTGGGCAGTTTTCCCTCCGTCAAGTCCAGACAGACGGAATTTTACTATGGTAATCCGCGCAACCGATTTTGGTCGGTGCTTTCCGAGGCTTTTTTTGAGCCGCTGCCCGAAACGACGGAACAAAAGAAACAGCTTTGTCTTCGCAACGGAATTGCCTTGTGGGATATAGTGGAAAGCTGTTCGATAGAGGGCAGCATGGACGCAAATATACGCGACTTCAAAACCGTAGACTTGCAATACGTTTTGGATGCGTCGCAAACGGAAGCTATTTTGTGTAACGGCGCAATGGCTTACAAGTTGACTGAGTCCGTTTACGACGGAAATTTGCCGGTCGTGCAATTGCCGTCTACAAGTCCCGCCAATGTGCGTTTCGACAAAACCGAGTGGCTTAAACAGCTACGACTATATTCAAGGAGAAAATTATGACAGACATCAACAATGCCAAATCCGAATTTTGCGAAATATATCTTTCCGTTATCCGCCGCGACGGCGCCGATAAACTGTTGGATTATCTTCAAAACAACGACTTTTTTACGGCTCCGGCATCTGCGCGGTATCATCTTGCCGAGTCCGGCGGCTTGTGCCAACATTCTATAAATGTATACAAACGGCTCAAACAACTTGTCGAAAGGGAATACGGCGAGGAATACTCTCGCATTTACAGCGATGAAACGTTGGCGGTTTGTGGTCTGCTGCATGATTTGTGCAAGGTAAATTACTATGTTACCGAAATGCGCAACGTCAAGGAAGGAAACGAATGGGTAAAAAAGCCTTTTTTCAAAGTTGAAGAAAAATTCCCTTACGGTCACGGAGAAAAATCCGTGTTTATCATTTCGCAATATATGAGGCTTTCTGCCGAAGAAGCGATGGCAATAAATTGGCATATGGGCGGATTTGACGAGCGCGTCAAAGGAGGCAGTTATGCGTTTTCCGAAGCGCTTGCCAAGTTCAAATTAGCATTGTTGCTGCACATTGCCGATCTCGAAGCAACCTATTTGGACGAAGATCGCGGTTGACCGCAAAAATTCATATCATCTCGGCAATGACCGAGCAAGGCAGTTACAAGGACGAATACTATGAATGAAAAACTTATTGAAAGATTTTTGAGATATGTACGTATAGATACCGAATCCGTTCCCGATGTACAACAATACCCTTCCAGCGAAAAGCAAAAAGACTTGCTTTCGCTTTTGAATAGCGAGCTTGCTGAAATGGGTATCTCGGCGCATATGGACGAATACGGCTACGTGTATGCCGTTATACCGGCAAATGTGCAATGCGATTACACATTGGGTTTCATTGCTCACGTTGACACATCCTCGGCGGTATCCGGCAAAAATGTAAAGCCTGTTGTTACGCGCAACTATGACGGAAAGGATATTGCGCTTGCAGAGGGAAGAACGCTTTCGCCCGTCGATTTTCCCGATTTGGCGAACCATATCGGACAAACCGTAATCAGCTCCGACGGCACAACGTTGTTGGGCGCCGACGACAAAGCCGGCGTGGCGGCAATAATGCAACTTGCGCAAACGCTTGCGACTCATTCCGAAATTCCGCACGGCAAAATAGTCATTGCGTTCACTCCCGATGAGGAAGTGGGGCGCGGAACCGATTTCTTTGATGTAAAAGGCTTCGGCGCGGACGGCGCTTACACGGTGGACGGCGGTGGCGCGGGAGAGTTGGAATATGAAAATTTCAACGCCGCATCCGCAAAGGTGAAGGTAACGGGACTGTCGGTACACCCCGGTTCCGCCAAGAATGTGATGATAAACGCCAATCTTATACTTATGGAGTTGCAAGGAATGTTGCCGGTGGAACAAAATCCGCGTTATACAAGCGGTTACGAAGGTTTTTTCCATCTTGACAGTATGCAGGGTACTTGCGACGAAGCAACCGCGTACTATATCATTCGCGATCATGACCGCGACAAGTTCGAGCGGAAGAAAAAATTGTTTGAAGAAGTCGTCGCGTTTCTAAACGCAAAGTACGGTGAAAAAACCGTCGAAGTCGAAATCGAAGATAGCTACTACAATATGAAGGAAAAAGTTCTTCCGCATATTCACCTTGTGGAAAACGCCGTTAAAGCAATGGAAAAAGCGGGAGTGACGCCCAAAGTGGTGCCTATACGCGGCGGTACGGACGGCGCGCGTCTGAGCTATGAAGGACTGCCCTGTCCCAATCTGTTTACGGGCGGATACAACTGTCACGGCAGATACGAGTACGCAGTGGCGGAGGAGATGGATAAATGTTTGCAGGTATTGCTCAATCTTGTGGCAATCTACAAGGATTTTTGCTCCGACGATTGAACAAACGTCGGTATTAAAGCTTTGTTTTGCCGAACGGTGCCCGAGTTTATTTAAAATTTATCAATTTAATATATTATTCGGACGGATGCAGAACTTTTTATCTGACATAGATTGCAAAAGAGGTTTGCAATAAGCTGTTTTAGGAAAAAAAAGTAAATGTAAATTTACCGAAAGAGGTGTACAATGACGCAAAAACCGAAGGTTTTGATTACTTATATCGAGTCTGGATTCGGACATATAATGTCGGCGCAAGCAATTGCCGACGCGCTCAAATCCAAGTACGGCGATCAAATGGACGTAATCGAATCCAACATTATGAAGGACGATCAGGATGAAGTATTGATAAAATTCGAAAAGTTTCTCATCAACCAAACCAAAGCAACCAACAAATATTGGCATTACGGCGATTTGATATTTGCGGTGATGAATTTGGGCAAACGTCCGTTTATGAATTTGGTGCATCATGTATTTTTTCGCAAGGCAGTAAATGAAATGGTGGAAGTATTTTATGCACGCCGCCCGGACGTCATTATATCCACCCACTATTTTATTACTTTTTGCGCAATGGAATATAAAAGGCGGTATAAAAACGAGCTGTCGGTTACGGTAATAAGTTACAATCCCGACAACAACGTCCATATTTGGTGGGACAGATCGTGCGATGTGTTTATTACCAACAACAGCCTTGCCAGCACCGAAGCTATTCGCCGTCGCCGTTTCGACTATTCGCATGTTCGTCAGGTCTATTTTACGGTGCGTAAATGTATACGCGAGTTTAACATGACAAAAGCGGAATGTCGTGAAAAATACAATATTCCGCAGGATAAATTTTGTATTATGATTGCAGACGGGGCGTACGCTCTGTCCAAATCGAAAAAATATTGCAAGTATCTCGTCAACCACGTCAAGCAACCGTTAACTATATTATTTCTCGCAGGCAAAAACGACAAGTTGTATGACGAGTTTTGCAAAATGGCAAGCAATACGCGGCCGAACGTAACGCTCATTCCGCTGCGCTTTACGGAAAAAATCTACGAATACTATGCCGCCAGCGATCTTTTTGTAACAAAAGCGGGACCCAATTCCATTTTGGACAGTTTGTTTGTGGGTACGCCCGTGATGGTGGATTATTGTCCTCATCCAATAGAGCGAGCCACGTGCAAATTGTTTGTCAAGTACTACGGATGCGGCGTTACGGCGTTTCACCGTCGTACCGCATTGAAACTTATCAACAATTATGTCGCCGACCCAACTTTGCTTGACGGATGTCGAAAAGCTATCGCGGAACACATAGACAAAAATATGAACGGCGGAGAACAAATTGCGGATATTGTTTACGAACAGGTAAAGTACAAAATTGAAGAAGAACAAGCGAAAACAACTTATTAGCAGATTGGAAGCCGACGGCAAATTCGATGTTGATTATCTGCCGCAAGGCAAACGTTACATTTTGCCCGACGGTGACTACAAGTATGTACGAACCAATCCGTTTTACCGTGCGTCCTGCTTGTTTTGTCGCACGATAACATTTCTGTTCGGTCCGTTGCTGTGCTTTTTCCGTTTCGGACTGCGTGTGCGCGGTCGCAAAAATCTGAAAGGCGTCAAAAGCGCAATAAGCGTATGCAACCACGTTTCTATTGTGGATACGCTGTTTGTAAAACAGGCGATAGGACATTACCGAAGCTATCACACGGGAGCGCCGCACAACAACAAAAAGGGATTTGGGGGCTACATTCTCAGAAGAGCGGGTTTTTTGTCTCTCGGCGGAGGATTTTCCGCTCAAAAAAAACTGCTCGCAGTGTTCAAAACGCTGCTTAACAAAGGCGCAATAATCAATTTTTATCCCGAAGAAGCGCTGTGGCAACGTTACGAGAAACCTCGTCCTCTCAAAAACGGCGCTTTCAACTACGCGACAAAATTTAATGTGCCGATAGTGCCGTTATTTATAACTTTCGAAGGCAAACATAAACATGCGGTGATAAACGTGCTTTCGCCCATGTATCCCGTGCAGGGACTGAGTGACAAGCAAAATACGGAGCAAATGAGAAACGCATGTTTTGAACAATGGAAAGAACTTTACGAAAAAGTCTACGGCAAGTCGCTTGTATATGACATTGACAAAGACGAAAAATGAGGCTTTGACGTAATTTACCCAAAATACAATACAGTCGGATATGTTTTGAACTCGAAACATATAATGACGAAGGAGGAAATTATCAAATACTGTGCTCATTGCGGAAACCAATTGTTGGATGAAGCCGTTGTCTGCCCCAAATGCGGTTGCGCCACCGGTTATAAAGCCGCTTCTCAAAATCAAAAAATATTGTTTACAATAATAAAAATCTTTATGATAATAGGCTGCGTAGCCGTAGGTTCGACGATCATAGGGCTTGCTTGGACAATCCCAATGACCGTGTCAGTGTTCAGATGTCTCGATAACCGCGAACGGATAGGCATCGGATTTAAAGTTTGCACATTGCTGTTTTGCAATTTGGTCGCCGGCATCATTTTACTTGTCTGCGACACCGAAAATTATTCCGATTAAGTTTTATCGGGGAATTGGCGGTTAGCAATTAGTTTTAGGCGCACCCATGTATCGTTTTGTTCGAAAAACCACAACGTATTATACACGGGATCGAGAACTTACGTTTTATGCGTAAAAATATAATATCTGCAAGATAAAACAAATATGCCGTTGCCGATGTGACGGTTGTCGCTTTACTTTATGACGGGAAGCGGCGGTGCGATCGTAACAAGAAGGGGAAATTGATTTTTTCAATTTCCCCGTTTTACTTTGAAATAATTCAGTCATATCGGAAACATGGCGTCCGCATTTTTCCGTTATTTGACTTTACGCTTTGTCTGCGCTTCCCAATACGTTTATTATTTTGTGCTTTACCATTTCTTTCATCATGGCGCGAGCGTCGCCGAGATATTGTCTCGGGTCGAAGTGCGACGGATATTCCGCAAAGTGCTTTCTTACGGCAGCGGTAAATGCGACGCGCAAATCGCTGTCGATATTTATTTTGCACACAGCCATCTTTGCCGCTTTGCGCAATTCGCTTTCGGGTATGCCTATCGCATTGGGCATTTCTCCGCCGTATTGGTTTACGATTGCCACTTTATCCTGCGGGACGCTGCTTGCCCCGTGTAAAACGATCGGAAAATCCGGCAGTCTTTTACCTATTTCTTCCAAAATATCCAATCTGAGTTTGGGGTCCTGACCGGGCTTGAATTTGTACGCTCCGTGACTTGTGCCTATTGCAATGGCAAGACTGTCTATGCCGGTACGCGCGGTAAATTCTTCCACTTCGTCGGGGCTGGTGAACATTGCGTCTTTTGATTCGACTTTCACATCGTCCTCTATTCCCGCAAGTTTTCCGAGTTCGGCTTCTACAACCACGCCGTGTGCGTGCGCATATTCCACGACTTTGCGAGTCAAAGAAATGTTTTCTTCCCACGGTTTGGAGCTTGCGTCGATCATTACCGACGTGAATCCGCCGTCGATAGAAGATTTGCAAATTTCAAAATCCGCTCCATGGTCGAGATGCAGCGCAATGGGTATATCCGTAGTTTCCACAGCCGCATCGACAAGATGTTTGAGATAGACGGGATTGGCATATTTGCGCGCGCCCGCGGATACCTGCAAAATCACGGGAGAACGACATTCGTTCGCCGCCTCAACGATGGCTTGAACCATTTCCATATCGTTTACGTTGAATGCGCCTACGGCATATCCGCCTTCATAGGCTTTGCGGAACATTTCTTTTGTTGTTACAAGTGGCATTTCGATACCTCCTATATAAATAGATTTTATGCAAAGCAAAACGGAATTTTATAACAAAAATTTATTATTTAATGTTGTCAAAACATTTGCCTTGTGGTATAATTTGAAATAGTGGATTAAACACCGAGGAGCAAAAACTCCTATGGGTATTGTATCACAATACTGAGTTTTAGTAAAGAAGTATTGCAAAACCAACTAAAAATTTTTTGGAGGTAAACTCACAATGGCACAAAGAAAAGTAAAAGTAGCAATAAACGGGTTTGGACGTATCGGTCGTCTTGCGTTCCGTCAGATGTTCGGACAAAGACACTACGAAATCGTTGCGATTAACGACCTTACAAGTCCCAAAATGCTTGCTCACCTGTTGAAATACGACACCGCGCAGGGTCGCTATAATCACGAGATCAGCAGCACGGAGCCTGTTCTTTCCGAAGACGGCAAAAAGGTTCTCACACCCGGCACGCTTACCGTTGACGGCAAAACCATCAATATCTATGCGGAACCCAAGGCGGACAAACTTCCTTGGAAGAAACTCAGAGTGGATGTCGTGTTGGAATGTACAGGTTTTTATACCAGCAAGGCAAAGAGCCAAGCTCACATTGACGCAGGCGCCAAGAAGGTTATTATTTCCGCTCCCGCGGGCAACGATCTTCCCACAGTTGTTTTCGGAGTAAACGAAGGCATTTTGAAGCCTACCGATACCATTATTTCCGCTGCAAGCTGCACAACCAACTGCCTTGCTCCTATGGCAAAGGCGTTAAACGATTATGCTCCCATCATCAGCGGTATTATGACGACTGTTCACGCTTACACGGGCGATCAGATGGTTTTGGACGGACCTCACCGCAAGGGCGATCTTCGCCGTGCGCGTGCAGCAGCTCAAAACATTGTTCCCAACTCCACGGGTGCAGCCAAGGCTATCGGTCTTGTTATCCCCGAATTGGACAAGAAATTGATCGGCAGTGCGCAACGCGTTCCCGTTTGCACAGGCAGTACAACTATTCTTGTTGCCGTTGTCAAGGGTCATGACATAACGAAGGAAAGCATCAACGCTTATATGAAGAGCGTCGCAAACGAAAGTTACGGTTACAATGACGAACCAATTGTAAGCAGCGACATTATCGGCGAAACTCACGGTTCGATTTTCGACGCAACTCAAACAATGGTTTCCAAGTTGGACGACGATACTTATCAAGTTCAAGTTGTAGCATGGTATGACAATGAAAACAGCTACACAACTCAAATGGTACGCACGATAAAGTATTTTGCGGAACTTTGCTGACGCGGTGATGTATCTGTCGGATAGTCGGCGGAAATATCGCAAGCGTTTTGAAGCGTAAACATCAAATCTGATTTGAAACAAAACACTCGGCAAAAGACCGAGTGTTTTTGTTTTGGAAATGAAGTATATTTCTTGACTGATTTTCATAAATGTGTTATACTAACAAAAAAACATGCAAGTCGATTCGCCGACGGTGTTTGTCTTTTATCGATATGCGCCGTTTTTCGGAAATTTCGATACCCATAGTGTGAAAAACTATGAAAGACGCTTGTTATTGTTTTTGGCATAAATTATTAAAGGAGTTTTACAATGAATTATATCGCCTTAGGTATTATTGTCCTGACGCTGCTTCCCATAATTTGCGGGTTGCTGCTCGGATTGCTGCGCGGATGGCGCCGTTCGGCTTTGCGTTTCGGACTTGTTATTCTGGCGTTGATATTGGCTATTGCTTTGTGCGGAGTGGTCAGTAGCGCTATATTAAACATGCAAGTACCGGGAGAGGAAATAACACTGCGTGAGTTTATCGTGCAAATGCTGGCGGACACATTGCAGGGCATTGACCTCGGCAATCTCGGATCGGCTCTTGCGGAAAGCGTATTAAAGATTATAATGTTTGTTTTATTGTTTGACGCGGCATTGTTCCTTACTTGGGCAATCGTATTTCCCATCTGCAAGATATTCGTCAAACCCTACAAGGATAGCGAAGGCAATGTAAAAAAACGTCGTCTTATCGGTATGGGTATAGGAGCGGTGCAAGGGCTTGTCGTCGGATTGGTCTTTTGCATAATGATTTCCGGTTTGGCGTTTCAAGTGGGCAAACTGGGTAATGCCGTCGTATATTTAAACGATTTGCAAGGCAGTACCGCTAAAACATCCGAAGATTCGACTTCGTCGGGTGATTCGGGCGAATCGTCGAGTCAAGCGGGTATGGAAATCCTCGATATGTTTTCGGAGTACACCGAAACGTCTACGGGTAAATTTTATAATTCCTTCTCCACAATATTTGACGCCGTTTCACGTGTGGACCTGCCCGAATCCGACAGGAAAATTACGCTCTCCGGCACGGTAGACGCAGTTAACGGTATGGCTCAAATGGCACATCAGGTAAAGCAATTACAGGACGTTGATTTCAGCAATTTGTTTAACTTCGACGGCGACAAAGGCGATAACGTAGATTTGCAGAAAGTCAACGAGGTTTTTGAGGCGCTGGACAGTATTAACGGCGATCTTTCTCCCGAGGCAAAAGAGACGATAAAGGATACATTAAGCGCAATCGGAGACAGTATGGATTTACCTGTCGATCTCGATTTCGGCGATGTGGATTTCGACAAAGTCGAATTTGCCAAAGAAGGAGAAATTATCGGACAGCTTGTTGACTATGCAAAGCAGGATAACCCGAGTCAAGAGGATGCAAAGGATGTTGCGGAAAAAGTTTTGGACAGCAATCTTATAGTTCCCGCATTGCAAGGTTCCAATTTCAATGCCGAGGATGTGCTGACCGAAGAACAAAGAGAAACGATTTCCGATGTTCTTGACGAACTCGAATCGGATGAAAGCAAAAACATCGATCCCGACAAGCTTCAAGCCCTGCGCGATTTGCTTGGTCTCGGCAAGTGACGATCTTACCATATTTGCCGTTTGCAAAGTTAATCTTGGATGTGCGGCGATGCAATTCCAAACGGTAGTTTGTAAACGTTGATGGCAAGAACCCGAATATAAGAAATAGGAATGGCAATTGTGCCATTCTTTTTCTTTTGCAATTCAAGAAACGAATTTTACGCTTTTATTGAAATTTGATTTTTTTTGTGATACAATAATTTTGAAGTTTGTCATACCGCGGCTTTTGTCGGCGTTCATAACTCCGTAACGCAAGCACGGTGTTATTGCAAACGAACCGTCCGCATAGAATAGTATATTGTATTGTTTGAAATTCTTTGACCGACCGTCGGAATCGAGTTGCGAAAATCGATTTACGTAAATTTGTCGGCGGAGATTAAATTATTTGCATTGCTTTGCGGCGGATGAAAATGAAATAAATCAAGGAGAAAACCATATGACCGTATTGGATATTATCGAAAAGAAAAAGAACAAGCAGGAGCTTACAAAAGAAGAAATCGGGTATTTTATAAAGGGATTTACGGACGGGACAATACCCGATTATCAGATGTCTGCGCTGTTGATGGCGATATTGCTCAACGGAATGACGGACAGAGAAACCTTTGAAATGACCGACGCAATGTTACACAGCGGCGATATTGTGGATATGTCTGCATTGGGCGGAACGGTCGTCGACAAACATTCCACAGGCGGGATAGGGGACAGCACAACGCTTGCTCTTGCTCCGATACTCGCATGCTGCGATGTGTTTGTGGCAAAGATGAGCGGCAGAGGCTTGGGATTTACGGGCGGTACGATTGACAAGTTGGAAAGTATCCCCGGATTCGATACCGCTTTGTCCGAACAAGAGTTTTTCGACGTTGTAAAGCGTGTGGGATGCGCCGTCATAGGTCAAACGGCAAATCTCGCACCTGCCGATAAAAAAATATACGCCTTGCGCGATGTTACCGGTACGGTTAATTCCATACCGCTTATTTGTGCAAGCATAATGAGCAAAAAGTTGGCGTCCGGTTCGGATACAATACTGTTGGACGTCAAATACGGCAGCGGTGCATTTATGCCCGATCCCGAAAGCGCGCTTGAATTGGCAACAAAGATGGTAAATATCGGCACGCTTGCGGGTAAAAAAATCGGCGCGCTCATCACCGATATGCAACAGCCGCTTTCGGATCACGTGGGTAACAGTCTGGAAATCATCGGCATTATAGATGTTTTGCACGGCAAAAAGAACCGTTTGTACTATGAAATAAGAGAAGTTGCATTGAGGTTGCTGACTTTGACGGGCAAATATACGCTGCAATCCGCGGAACGGGCTTTTGACGAAGCGATCGACAGCGGCAGAGCGTTGGATAAATTTGCCGAAATGGTGCAGGCACAGCACGGCGACGCGAGTTATATTCTTCATCCGGAAAAGTTCCGACTCGGTACGCGCGACGCTGTTGTTGCACAACGTGACGGATATGTAACGCAAATGGTCGCGGCGGATATAGGCAGAGCGGTAACTCACCTCGGCGGAGGACGCATGACTAAAAGCGACAGCATAGATTTCTCCGTAGGCGTAATTATGCACGTGGCGATAGGCAGCAAGGTCAACAAGGGAGACGTGCTTTGTGAAGTCTATCACAATGGCAAGGGTTTGAGCGAGGCGAAAAAACTCATTTGCGACGCAATCACGATAGACAACGACAAGCCCGCTCAACACAAGATTGCCTATGCTTACGTATCCAAGGACGGAGTGGAAATGTACTGATGTCAAGACAAAACATTTTACTCAATTATTACAATTTTGACGGTGATTGGGCGCGGTGCCACCTGAAAAAACTGTTTGCAAACAAACCGCGCGTACTTATTTTGCCGCTTGCCTATCGCCCGACACAGGCTTGGGACAACGAAAGTTGGCTTAATATCTACGGAAAAGACGGCGAAAAATACGCCGCAATAATCAAACCGTTTGCGGGCTACGGATACAAAGAAGGTGAAACGGATTGGTTGAATCCCTATGATGAAAGGGATCACCTTTCTCAAATACGTCGCGCGGAGATGTTGTTTTTCACGGGAGGCATGCCTGAAAGGGCTTTGAAACGTCTTGATGATTTGGGCTTGACGGATGCGGTAAAAAACTTTGACGGTATTGTGGCGGGCGCTTCCGCGGGAGCCATGCTGCAACTTAAAACGTACCATATAACACCGGACGAGGATTATCCCGAATACGCAATTGACAACGGTTTGGGCTTGGTTGAAGGTTTAGACCTCGAAGTTCACTATCTTGCCACGCCTTTGCAGGACGAGTGTGCCGAGCGTGCGCACCGCGAACACGGATTGCCCGTTTATAAAATGCGTCACGAAGGCGGATTGCTCATCAATGGCGGAAATATCACCGTTATGGGTGACGTAACCGTTTGCAAGTGAGTACGGAATAACTTACAATAACAATAAATTTGATTTTTGCGAGCGCTATTTGCCGTCGGTGTTTATACGGCGGTCGGTTTGTGCGTTACGCGACAAATATTTTTAATTTTCGACAGACTGCTTTTGCGGTCTGTTTTTTGCCGTTTAATCGATTTTGCTTGTTGCAATTTTCCGTATTCTGCATTGACAATAGAGGCATATTTGAGTATAATAATAAATTGTAGTATTATGCTCATCGGAGAGTTTTTATGAGTAACAAATATGCCGATATTTTGAATTTTTGCACGCCTGCCCGTTGGTGGGGAGAAAAATGGCGCGAAGGATTGTATCTCGGCAACGGCAAAATGGGCGCAAATATCTACGGCGGGGCGTCGGAAGAGAAAATTTTGCTAAATGACGCCGCATTGTCTTGGCGTGGTCGTACCACGGTGGTGCCCGATGTTTCCGAATGTGTTGCCGAAACCAAAAGAAAAATAGAAGACGGCGATTTCTTGGGCGCGCAAAAGGTCATTCCGACGGCTCTCAGGCAGAAAAGTTTTCGTCCTTGTGCGGCGTATCCGTTGCCGTTATGCGAGTTGAACATAATTTTCGGTCAGAATGATGTCACTACGAATTTCAAGCGCAGTCTGGATATGGACAAAGGCGAGGCAACCGTAAGTTACACAATCGCGGATACGCGCTATAAACGGTGCGCTTTTGTATCTCGCGCGGACAATTTGTTGGCTTATCGCGTTACGAAACAAGGCAACGGCACTGTGAGTATGCGATTGAGTTTCCAATTGATGCACAGAGTAAACTCTCACACCTACGAAGGAATGTGCGATATGCCCGAAGGCGTATCCGTCAAATACGACAGGCAAAATATGTATTTTGCCGCTCTCAATGACGACAACGGTACCGATTTCGGAGCAGTGGCGCAATTGCATGTGTTTGGAGGTACGATCCGTGCCGAAGCGGATCGCGTGGAAATACTTCGCGCGCAATCGGTGTTGATACTCGTAAAAACGTTTGTAAACGCCTCGCGTGAAAAAGAATGGGGCAATTTGAAAAACGAATTGCTTACGTATAAAGACGGCTACGAAAAGCTCCTTAAAGCTCATTCGGCGCTACATTCAAAATTGTATTCTACCGCTGAAATAAACATAGGAAATTCCGTTGACGTAAATACGGAGGATTTGCTTCTGCAAGCGGATAACGGAGCTATGCCGGCGGCATTGGTGCAACGCTTGTGCCGTTTTGCCCGTTACCTTACCGTTGCGGGCACTCCCGACGACGGACTGTTCGGTCCTTGCGGACTGTGGAACGGTTGTTACAAGCCTTACAGGGCGTTTTGTTCGGCAAGCGGTGAACAACAGATGAGTATGTTGCACGCCTTGCAAGGTAACATGATGACCGATTTCGAGCGTTCGTTTGAGTATTTTTGGAATAACCTCGGCGATTATCGCAACAATGCGCAGCGTATATTCGGCAGCCGCGGAATAGTCGTACCGGCGGTGGCGGCGCCAAATACCGGCAGATTGGGCAGTACCGATATATTTGCCATTCATTTTTCCGGTTGTGCGGCGTGGATAGCCAACCTTTACTATAAGTACGCCAAGTATAGCGGCAATACGAAATTTCTCAAAAATCGCCTGATACCGTTTATGAAAGAAGCGGCGCAATTTTACGAGGATTTTCTCGTGCATACGGAAAACGGATTGGAAATAAGTCCCTCCGCATTGCCTATGCGAATAGGCGACAGCTACGGTATAACAGACCGTCCCCTTATCGCAAAAAACAGCGCGTTGGATATTGCTCTCGCAAAGGATTTGCTGACCAACCTTGTGGAAGCATGTAAAACGAACAATGTTCGCGGACGACTCGCGGTGTGGCAAAAGCTGTTGGAAGAATTTCCGGAAAAACAGTGTGCAAGCGACGGCTCGTACAGAGAGTTTGTAAATTCTCTTATCTCGATGGATTATACCGGGGTATCAAACGGCACGTTGTATCCCGCCTATTTCGGAAAAGAAGTCGATATGTATACCGACGAGGAGACAAAACGCTGCTATGTCGTTACCGCCGATAAAAAGCGCAATGCTCCCGCAGCGCAAAACAGCTACAATATGACCGTTCTTGCCGCCGTTTATGCTCGGCTGGGAGAGGGCGACAAGGCGGATTTGTGTCTTACAAATGCGGTCAGGGGCTGTATTATGAACAACCTCGCCTTCGTGGATAAAGATTGGCGGGGCATGGGAGTGTGCGGCAGCGGAGTTTGGACGCCTGTACAACTTAACGTCAATTTGACTTTTGCTCACGCGGTGCAGCAAATGCTGATGTATTCGCACGACGATGAGATAACGTTGTTCCCCGCATTCCCCAAAAAGTGGGGCAGCGCAAGTTTCAGCGGTTTTATTGCGGAAAACGGCGTTTCGGTATCCGCAGGGATAGACTTGGACAAAAAGAATCTTTTCGTTGAGTTGGAAAGCAAGCGTGAAAGTTATGTAACCGTGCATTTGCCCGACTGTATAAAAAAACTTTTAAAAACCAATCTTTCCCAAAAGCCGGATGGAACAAGTTTCGGCATTACCGTTCCCGCCGGGAAAACGGTAGAACTGCATTATAAAATCAAGTAGGTGTGTATGATGTTGCAAAAAGAAAAACTTTTATCGGAAGGAAAAACCAAACGACTGTGGAGTACGGACAATCCGAAATTGGCTATTGCCGAGTTTTATGACGACGGATTGATGTATCACGGAAAACGGAAACTGTATTTTGACGGCAAGGGCGCGCTTACCAACGACATAAATATGATACTTATGCGTGTGTTGGAGGAAAACAACATTCCGACCGCATTTGTCGATAGATATTCCGATAACTCAGCGGTGGTCAAACTTGCCGAAATGCTGCCCATAGAAGTTGTTGTACGCAATTATTCCGCAGGAACCATGCAAGAAAGATTGGGTTTGCCCTATCACGTAAAACTTAAATTTCCGGTTTTGGAGTTTTGCTACAAAAACGATGATCTCGGCGATCCCGTAATAAACGAATACCATGCTTACGCAATGGAACTGTGCACCCAGGAAGAAATGTCCGTAATGTGCTACAATGCTATGCGTATAAACAAAGTTTTGTCCGATCTGATGAAAGAAGCGGGAGTTATCGTCGCAGACTTCAAGGTGGAGTTCGGACGCGTAAACGGCAGATTGCTTGTTGCCGACGAAATTTCTCCCAATGTCGCGCGCTTTTGGGACAAAGACACATTGAGACGAATGGATAATGAGGGCAAAAATCCCGAGCAAGAATACAAACAGTTGTTGTCTTTGCTCAAACAAGTAACAAATTTCTAAGGAGAAAGTTGCGATGAAATGTATGTATTGCGGCTGCGAGGATAGCAAAGTTGTGGATTCGCGTTCTACCGACGACGGAAAAAGTATACGCCGTCGTCGCGAATGTATTGCTTGCGGAAAAAGGTTTACAACGTTCGAAACCATCGAAACGGTACCTTTTCTTGTGATAAAAAGGGACGGCACACGCCAGATTTACGACCGTTCCAAAATAAAAAACGGCATTTTGCGCGCTTGTGAAAAGCGTCCTATATCCATGGCGGAAATAGATAAAGTGGTTGACAACATCGAAAAATCCCTTTACAACAGTCTCGACGAAGAAATCACTTCTCAAAAAATAGGCGATTTGGTTATGGAACAGCTTAAAGATTTGGATGAAGTGGCATACATACGTTTCGCCGCGGTTTACCGCCAATTCAAGGACAGCGCCACTTTCTTTGAGGAAATGAGCAAAATTTTCAATACCGGCGGAAAAGGGAAGAAAAAACGCTGATGAAAAATATAGAGCAGGAACTCAAAATCATATTGACCGAGCGAGAATACAGCTTGCTTGCACAACGTGCCGACGCGTCGGCGCAATTGCAAACCAATTGGTATTTTGGTTACGTATCGATGCCGCGCGATATGATGGTTCGTTTGAGAAAAAAAGGCGAAGAATTTGTTCTGTGTTGCAAGCGTCGTCTCAACGAACAAGACGGAGTGACGGTAAGTGACGAAAGAGAACAACAAATTACAGTCGAACACGCGGAATATATTTTGACGCGGGGCGTAACTGCGGACGAAATGCGCAAACTTTTAGGCGTGTATGTTCCTTCTCCGTTGAAACTTGTGGGGAAACTCGATACGTTCCGCACCAAGTTCGTCCTGAACGGTTGGGTTTTGGAGTTGGACAAAAACGTTTATTTGGATATTACCGATTACGAACTTGAATGTGAAAACAGCGACGTTCTGGAACTGAACAGGCTCAAAAATTATTTGTACCACACGTTCGGTATTCTCTCTCAGCCCTCCCGTCCCAAATCGGAACGTTTTTGGGAGGCGCTAAAACGATGAAACCACAAAAAACATACAAGTATATAATATTCGACTTTGACGGAACAATCAACAATACTTCGCCCGGCATTTACGAAACGTTTACCGCCGTACTTGATCATTTCGGGGTGGATGCGACCAAAGTGGATTTGTCGCGGCATATAGGTCCGCCTCTCAACGACAGTTATACGCGTCTGTTGGGAGAAAAATTGTGCGCCGACGCCGTAGAATTGCACAAACAAGTGTTTGAGCAAATTCACGCCGAGAGAAAAAGTTTTTTATACGACGGTATAAAAGAAGTATTGGGCAAACTGAAAGACAGCGGCAGATATGTACTTTCCATTGCTTCCAGCAAATACGAACCTCACGTAGCGGAGTCGCTTGAATATCACGGTTTGACCGAATTTTTTGATTGCGCGTACGGTCAAACGGAGAGACGCGGTTTCAAAAAAGAGGTGTTGCGGCAGTTGATAGAAGATCATGGATGGGACAAGTCGCTGTGCCTTTTGATAGGCGACACCTTGCACGATATGGAGGGCGCCAAATGCTGCGGTATAGATTCCGTAGCGGTTACATACGGTTTCGGCAGAATGGACGAACTTGCTGATTCTCATCCGATTGCGCTCGTTTCTTCGCCGAAAGAAATATTGGAGTTACTTTTACCAAATGAAACGAACTGATTACAAAAGCTATTTCAAAAATGTTATTTTGCCCGTATTTGTTTACGGCGCGTTTACGGGATTGCTCGTCGGTACGGCGGTGTATTTTTTCAAATGGGTCGCCGAATGGCTGACGGAACAGTCTGCCGAGATTTATCACTATGCCCAAACGCATTGGTATATTGCCGTAGCGGTGATCGCCGCCGTATCGGTACTTGCATTGATCGCATACTTTTTGCAAAAATGGGCGCCGGAGACGAGCGGCGGAGGCATACCGCGTGCGGAAGGCGTATTGAGAGGCTTGCTTACTTTCCGCTGGCTCAGAACGGGCATTGCCGTGATAGTAAACAGCTGGATAAGTTTTTTTGCCGGATTGCCTTTGGGCAGCGAAGGTCCCAGCGTATTGTTGGGTACCGCAATAGGCGGCGGTACTTGCAAATTACCCCTCTCGCACAACAGTTGGGACCGTTATATAATGACGGGCGGCGCATGCGCCGGTTTTGCAGTGGCAACATCCGCACCCGTTACGGGCATCTTGTTTGCTTTGGAAGAGGCGCACAAACGCTTCACTCCGATGATTTTTTTGATGGCTATGAGCAGTGTGCTGTTCGGTGTGACGGCGTCAAATTTGTGGACGATGGCTCTCGGTGCGCATGCGTTGCCTATGGGCGCGCTGTTCAAGGTGACGTTGGCAAACTTCGGCATGCAAGATATTTGGGTGCCGCTCATTTTGGGCGTTGCTGTGGCGGCTTTGGCTATCGGATATAATCATCTTGTTTTTTGGATAGGCAAATTTTACGATACCAGACTTAAAAAAGTTCCTCAATGGGCGCGTCTGTTGATTGTATTTGTGCTTACTGCGGCAATCGGCTTGTTGGCATTCGGAGAATTCGACGGAACCGACGCGCTTTTCGGAGGCGGAGGACTTATTGTTCGTCTTTCCGACAGCGCAAACTTTTCTTGGAAAATAATTTTTGTGCTGTTGGTGATACGCTTTTTCATGATAGCGTTTTCTACGGGTAGCGGCGCAACGGGCGGTGTATTTATTCCCATGCTCAGTATCGGGGCATTGCTCGGCGCTCTGTTGGGCAACGCATTTGTAGCTATGGGTATGGACGGCGAGCTGTTTTCCACCGTGGTTATTCTCACAATGTCGGCATTTATGGGTGCGACAACTCGCGCTCCTTTGACCGCATTGGTGTTTATGTTGGAAAGCACCTGGAACTTTTCCAACCTGTTTTACGTGGCAATCACGGTGTTTTTAAGTTACTTCCTGTGTGAAATATTCAAGGTCGAGCCTCTTTACGACGTGCTTTTGGAACGTATGACAGACAAGCAAAATCACGGTAAAAAACCCGAAATACTTCGTCTTGTGTACACTGTGCGCAGCGGTGCGTTTGCAGTCGGTAAGGCTGTGAGAGACGTGCTTTGGCCCGCAAATACCAAAGTCAGTGAAATTGTGGTAGGCGAAACAGCACAAATGGACGACGACGGAGAAAAGAAAATGCAGGTTGGCGACACTTTGACGATCATTACTCAAAGTTTCGATCGTGCAGCCACCGAGCGAGAACTCGAAGATATTCTCGGAAAACAATCGCTCGAAGAATAAAGCGTTTTTCCGTGTAAAAGCGCTGTTGCGAAAAACTTCGACTTGAAACAATTCGGGTCGGCGCATAACGAAAATTTTGTTTGTATGCGCTAAAAGGCAAAGTTTTTATCGGTTTGTATAAATTATACATTTGTGAGCACATTTGTGAGCGCATACGTTTCTTGACAATGTATATGTTTCAGACGTACCATACGTAATTTTCGGCCGTTTTTCGGAATTAAACCGGATTATGGCTTTACAAACCGAAACGGTGTTTTGTGCCTACGAACGAGCAATCGGATATTTAATTACCGAAATAGATATGCCAAGCGGCAATAATCGCAAAAAATTTGTCAAATTGTTCTAAAATGTTAGACAAATCAAAGTTTGCTGTGTATAATGGTATTATCCTAAAAAGAAAAGGAGAAAAACGGTTATGGCTCACAAAATCAGTAACGAATGTATTGCATGCGGCGGTTGCCAAAGCGTTTGTCCTTGCGACGCTATCAGCGAAGGCGACGGCAAATTTGAAATTGCGGCAGATCTCTGCGTTGATTGTGGTGCATGTGCAGCACAATGTCCGGTTGGCGCTATCGAAGAGGCGTAACCACAAATATTTTTCGCCCGAGTGTTCTCGGGCTTTTTTATTGCATTTAAGATTTTGCACGTCGGTTGACAAATAAAACGGGAAGGAGTATCATTGTGAAGTAAATACGCATACTGTTTGAGTATAGCGATACAAGGAGAAAAAATTATGAAAAAATTTATTGCGATATTGCTTGCGATGCTGTTGGTAATTGTTTCGGCTTTTACTTTCGCGGCATGCAACGGATCGAACGGTAATGACGGAACAATCCCCGGTAAGTATGAAGACGTCAAAATCGACACTGCCGAGCAAAAGCAAGAGTTGTCTGATACGATTACTTCTAAAATAATGGCGAATTTACCCGATGATGCGAATACCGATTCCATACAGGGTTCCGACGCGGCGTTGTATATACTTTCCGAAACATTAATGGGCATTGAGCAAAAGTCGACGTTAAAATTCGACGCAAACCTTACAGTCGATTATCAGGATATGAAATCTGAATTTAAGGGCAATGTTCAAGCCGAAGACGAGTCCAAAATTCGTTTCGGGTATTCCGAAAAGAACGGATTTGAAGTAACGGGAGCTGCCTCCGCAACGTTAAAGGGTGGATTGGAAATCCCGAGAGCATTACTTACTTCCGTTACGGGCGACGAACAAATCAGCGGTAAGATTGCGGAAACGTTGAAAGAATTCGATGTCAGCACATCGGTATATTTGGATAAAAACAATCTATATTTTGATTTGTCTCAAAGTTTGGTAGATACTCTTTCAAATTTCGGTGTGGATTTTGGTGACGGAAAGATAAAAATCCCTGCGGATTCGGGTATCGGTGATTTTGCGCCTTTTGCAATACAAGATAGTACCGAGGAAGCGCCTTCTGCCCAAGAAATAGAATCCGAAATAAAAAGTTACGTCGAAAGCGGATTGGAACTGCTCGATCGTTACAAGATCGAGGTTGCCGTTTCCACAACCGACGGGTGGACGCTTCGTATAAAGGCAACGACGGATACAGTCAAAACAATTCTCGAAGAAGAATCCGTTCCGGAAGAAGTGCGTAGCGTTATCAATAAAGTTGCAAAATTCAACAAGTTCGATTTCGAAGTATATATCGGCTTCGACAAGACCGATAAAATATCTCGGTTTTCCTACCGTATCGATCTGGATGTCGATGTGAATATTCAAGAGGACAGCATACCCGACTTCCCGATTGTATTGAGCGGCAAAGTTAAACTTACGACGGGCTCTAACATTCAATTGTACAGCGGCACGATAACCCTTCCCGACAATCTCGGCGAATACCAGGATGTTCGCAAATATATCATCGGATATTAAAATAAACCTGTCTATGCCTCTGCAAATGCAGAGGCTTTTTAACGTTTCGGAGCAAACAAAACACATCTTGCGCTTTACTATTTGGGCATAATGATGTACAATATGACCATGGTCAATTTGCTTGTTCACGAAAAAATCGAAGATTTGCAATGCGACGGACTGCGTATTATTCAGTCCGACGAAGAGTACCGTTTTACTACCGACGCGGTTTTGCTTGCAAATTTTTGCAGGGATATGCGCGGAAAAACTTGCGTTGAATTGGGCGCGGGCAGCGGTGTAGTCAGTATACTTATCGCTCACAAAAAACACCCCAAGCGCGTAGTCGCCGTGGAAATTCAGCCGCAACTGTGCGATATGATGAGAAGAAGCGTCGCTTTGAACAATCAAAACGAGATAGAAGTGTATCATGCCGACTTAAAAGACGCGCTTCAAATCGTGCGTGATGTCGATGTTGTGGTGTGCAATCCTCCGTATAGACGCGTTGGCAGCGGCGAACGGCAACTCAAAGAGAACATCGCCATTTGCCGTCATGAAATTGCCGTTACGCTTGCCGATGTAATTTCCGTCGCCGCAAAACTGTTAAACAACAAAGGCGTTTTCTATCTGGTGCATCAAGCGGAAAGAACGTGCGAAATAATCACGCTGTGTAACGACAACGGGCTGGCAGTCAAGGAAATTTTGCCCGTATGCCCTACGCCGAAGCGCGAACCGAATTTGGTGCTTGTGCGCGCAGTCAAGGGCGGAGCGTTCGATTGTCGGCTGCATTCTCCGCTGTATATCACCGACGAGCAAGGCGCATATACCGAACGCGCGTCCGCTTGGTACAACGGCAAACGGTAATTTGCAAACCCATTCGTATAAATGGCTAAAACGTCAATTGGAAATACATCTGTATATGTCAAAGCGAATTTGCGATTGAAATTTCAGTCACGCTACGCGAAAGTATCGGCAATGTTCGCGATATGCAATAGATAATGATAGTTCTTGAATAAGCGCATGTTAAAAGTTCGTTCTGCTTGAATTTATTGGTAAGGATAGTCGAACGTTTGGAAGGGAAAATGGTATTTTTTGTTGCAACACCGATAGGTAATCTCAATGAAATAACTTTTCGCGCAGTGGAAACGTTGAAAAACGTTTCCGCAATATTTTGCGAAGATACGCGTCACAGCAAGATATTGCTCGCGCATTACGGCATTTCCAAACCGCTGTACAGTTATCACAAATTCAACGAAGCCAAACAGACGGAATTTGTTTTGTCTTTTTGCGAACGCGGCGAGGATGTGGCTGTAATAAGCGATGCCGGTATGCCCTGTATAAACGATCCGGGCAATGTGCTGATCGGCGCATTGAAAGATAAAGGGTATCCCTATACCGTGATCAGCGGACCCAGCGCATTCATAAACGCGTTCGTTTTAAGCGGGTACAAGGCTCCGTTTACCTATTACGGCTTCTTGCCCGAAAAAAAATCGGATAGAGACAAGTTATTGGACGGCAACGTCGGAGTTGCGATATTTTACCTTTCGGTACACGATTTGAAGGAAAATATGTCCTATTTGGCAAATAGATTGGGCGACAGAGAGTGTTGTCTTGTCAAGGAATTATCCAAAATGCACGAATCGGTGCGTTTTTGTCACTTGGCTGACGAGATAGACGACGACAAAGGAGAATTTGTGTTGGTGGTAAACCGCGCAACGGAGGTCAATCCGCTGTGCGAATTGTCGGTGAGAGAACATTTGGATTATTATCTCAAAGACGGCATGAGTAAATCCGATGCGGTAAAGGCAGTCGCAAAGGATCGTAACGTACCCAAAAATCTCATTTACAAAGAAACCTTGTAGACACGTATTTCTCGTCGAATATTATACCGATCGAAAAATTACCTCAAAGTTGTCGGATAAACGGCATACTTTCGAGGTGATTGCCTTTTTTCAGGCGCTATCGGAAAAAATATATAAAATTTCAAGTTTTGTGCAATAAAACGTATTCGTTGCACGTTTATATTACGTAGAGAGGAAAACAGAAGATGTCTTCGGTAAAAGGTTACGCCAAATTAAACAGCCGCAAGATAGACAACGCAATTTACGGCATAGCATATGGCGAAGAAGGAGCGCTCAGAGATTTATATGATATGACCGACGTCGCGATTTACGCATACGCGCTTACATTTACGAAAAATGTATATGATGCGCAGGATGTGATGCAGGATACTTATATCAAGGTTTACGACGCTGCGCCGAGTTATGTTTCGCAAGGCAAACCGATGTCTTGGATAATGCGCATTGTCAAAAATTTATGCTACGACAAACTGCGACAGAACGAGCGAAACGTAAACGCGGACGACAGCATTTTGGAACGGCAGCTTTTTGCTACCGATGCCGACGTTACGGATAAACTTGTGGTACTCGGCTGTCTGCAAACTTTGGATAGCGACGAGTGTAAAATTATCGTAATGCACGCGGTAGGAGGCATAAAACACAGAGAAATTGCGGCGGAACTTGATATTCCTCTCAATACGGTGCTTTCCAAATACAGGCGAGCGCTGAAAAAAATGCAATACGTTTTAGAAGGAGGACAATCATGACAAACAAACAAACGGAAAATAAAATTGCGGAAAGTTTTTCCGCCGTTAAACCCGATGTGTACAATGAGGTCGCGTCGCAGTGCCCCGAACGTACAGCAGTCAGAACGCAAAAAACAACGGCATGGGGTTGGAAAATTGCTACATTTGCCCTTGCGCTGATTTTAGTGGTGGCGGTGATATTCGGCGGCGTGACGCTGGGTGGCACCAACGCGATTGCTGCAAGCGTGACTTTGGACGTAAATCCGAGCGTTGCTATCAGACTGAACAAAAATCGCCGTGTGATAAGCGTTGACGCTTTGAATCTCGACGGAAAAAAGATTATCGGCAATATGGATTTTAAGGGCGCTCAATTGGAAGTAGCCGTAAATGCTTTGATCGGCAGTATGTTGCGCAGCAATAAACTAAGCGCCGACGCCAACTCGGTGTTGGTAAGCGTGGACGCCAATCAAAGCGAATACGACCAACTTGTAAACATTGTTTCGCAAGAAATAAACATAATTTTGCAGGAAAGTCAGATAGAAGCAAGCGTAGTTTCGCAATGGCTTCGCGAAACGGACGACGCATCGGCTTTGGCTGCCGAATACGGCATTTCCGTCGGCAAAGCACAATTGATAAACAAGATATTGCAAAGCTCCGTTCAAGGCAAATATACGGTAGAGCAGCTTGTCAGCTTGAAAATCAATGAGCTTAACCTTATTCTCGACGGACTTGACGTACCTCAAAACGAACTTTCGCAAAGCGGCACGGCAAGCGACGGCAGTTATATAGGAAAAGACGCGGCTATTGCCGCCGCGCTGAAAAGCATATCCGATGATTTGACGGAAAATGAACTGCAACGTCTCTCTTGTAAAATGGATTTCGACGACGGTTTCATGATTTACGAAGTTGAATTTGTGTACAACGGTTGGAGGTACGAAATCGAAGTAAACGCTCTGGATGGAACGATTGTCGGCATGGAAAGGGATACAGACGATGTTCGTCCTCAACAATCGACCCTCTCTCGGGATCAAATAGAGGAAAAAGCATTGGACCTCGCAGATGTGCCTCAGGCGGATCGCGACTCCGTGAATATGACAGTGGAAGTCGACGTTGACCACGGCGTTACGGAATATGAATTGAAGTTTGCCTACAACGGCAAGTACTTCGAAATGGAAATCGATCAATACGGAATTGTTCTGTCCGCGTCGCAACGTGATATCGGCGGCACAACGCAATCCGATTTGTCGTACGATCAAATCAAGCAAAAAGTGTTGGAAGCGGTAGCAAAAGATTCGCGTTTTGCGTCAGTTACGTTATCTTCCGCACGCGAGTGGGAAATAGAAAGGGAATATAAATACGGTAAACAGGTTTACGAAGTGGAGTTCAAGTGGAACGGATACGAGTTTGACTGCGTATTGGATATTTCTACCGGCAATGTGACGTTTAAAGCTGAAATCGATGATTAAACAACGTTGCAAAACCGTCGCAAGCAATTTGCTTGCGGCGGTTTTTTTGTCTGTTGCGGACTTTTTGCGGTTTTTGCCGAGACGTAAATTTTTGAATATTCCAAACAGCGTTGCTTGTTAATTTTGACGCCATTGCTTTCTTCGAAAAAAATTGACAGCAAAAGTTGAGTTTGCTCTCTTTGCCGTGATACAATAAAATTACGGGTGCGGAGGGGAATGCGCGCCCTGAAATGGAAAATCCGCGGGGACTGTGTTTTTCCGATAAAATAAAGGAGAAATACGTTTTATGGATTTTGAAATTTTTGCGTCGGAATTAGGCGCTTTTTTTGCCGATAGCGACGGCGCGTACTATGTTTTGTATGCAATTGCCGCTTGTCTGCTTACTCAGCTTGTCAAGAAGATTTTTATTGATAAAGCCAAAATCGAGATACTTCACAAATTCGATTGGACGCCTTTTTTGCCCTTCATATTCGGTCTGGCGTTTGCCGTATTGGATATATTTGCGGTGCAGGGAGTGCGCAGTTTCGGTTTTTCCGTTTTGGCGCAGATCGTGTTGTCGACTTTGGCGATAGGAGCGATGTCCTCTACATGTTTTCGTGTCTTCAAATCGGTATCGGGACAAAGCCTGTCCTCATTGATGAAAAACGATGTGTTCGGGGTTTTTTACACCCAACTGTTGTATTTCGGGAATGTACGCAAGCAGATAGCGGACAAAAAAATAACTCTCGACGACTTTATCAATCAGGTAAAGTTGCTTGTGGCAGAGGCGGAAAAGATATACAACAGCGAGGACGGAATCGACGCTAAGCGCTGTCGGCTTGCTCAACTGTTAAACGGAATCATCGATCCCGAAAGCATAGAAGCATGCATAAACGTGATAAACGAAGCGCTTTGCAGGCTGTTCGCAAAAAACTGAAAAAATCGGCTATCCCAAGCGGGATAGCCTTTTTTCATATAGCGATAGAGTTACAGATATGCTTTGAGATTTTCGAATTTTCCTTCTTCGTAGCGCAAAATCTGTTTTTGCAACAGCGCAACTTCGGGATTTATCTCTGTATATTCACGGATCATTCGGTACAAATCGATAATGCCGTTCAGCGTGCCTTGCAGCATTATTTTTGCAACGTGAGTAATACTTTTATCCGTCATCATCTTTGCTTTTATCCCCATGTTTGCCATTGTAATGGCAAATTTCGGAGCGGGGGTCGGATCGAAGTTTAGATTTTCGCAGATTTCGTCCAACTGTTCAACATAGTGATCATATTGTTCTACCTGCTTGTGTAAAGTTTTGGTTACTTCTTGCTTTTCAACATAGGGCAGCAATGTTTTTATACAACTTTGCGCCATAGTTACGTTTTTGTATAAATCACTCAACGCTTCGCGCGTTTTTTCTACGTTGCAGTTGTTTTCCGTTACGGGCGTTTGTTCGGTTTTTTCCTGCTCGGGAGAAGTTTTTTTGCCGTTAGTCGTCGTCATCTTCAAACGCCTCCTCCCAACTTAGGTGCGCGTCCTCGATTTGCAGCCAATCGGGATCGAATTCGTCAAACAGACGGTTGCGGCAGGTTTCGTAATTAGCGTAGTATTCGTGATTGTTTTGTCTGCTTTTTGCCATAGTTACCTCCTGTGTTTGGGGGTAGTATGAGCAGTTGACGGCGAAATATACCGTTTGGATGTTTGCAGAGAAAAACTTTATTTTACGGGAATTTGTTGTCGGCTGCAACTCGGTAAAATTTCGCACAAAAAGTTTCGATTGATAAAAAACGGGATTGGGTGAAAGTTTAGCTATGCGTTTGCGAGTTGCGCGTCTTTTCAATAAACTCTTTCACAACTTTCTCGTACCGGGCGTTGTCCGCCATGTAACTCAATCCGTGCCCCGCACGGGGAAACGTGTGCAATTCTGCGTATCCTTTGCATGCGTCATAAATTTGCTTGCTCATTTTGCAGGGTACAATATCGTCCTCTTCGCCGTGAATGAACAAAATCGGCACGTCTGTTTGAGTGACGGCGTGAATCGCGCTTGCCGAATCCAACTTGAAATGCCCGAACACGCGCGCGGCAAAACGTATAAAAGGCAGCATCAGTTTGGGGTTGAGATGTCTTTTTTGACAGCTGTCGGCGATAATATCGACAGGTCGAGCATAGGGGCAATCGGCGATTATGCCTTTTACATTGGACGGTAAGGGCAACTCGCTCGCCATCAGCACTGTTGCCGCACCCATAGACACGCCTACAAGCCAAATTTCGGTTTCGGCGCCGAATCGGGCAAGGGCGTAGTTTATCCAGCACAGCAGGTCTTCTCTTTCTCGTATGCCGAATGTAATGGTGTGTCCCTGACTTTCTCCGTGAGCACGCAAATCGAGCAGCAACGAATTGAACCCGCATTTTCGCGACAGCTTGTTGCCTCCGCAAAAATCTCTTACGCTCGTGCCGCGATAACCCGGGACCTGTATTTGAAGCGGCGCGCCTTCCGCGACTTTGTAATATCTGGCGGAAAGACGCAGACCGTCGCGGGAAACAGTGTACACTCGTTCGAACGGGACGGATTCCATTTCCGCAATCAACGCATACATTTTGTCCCTGTCGTGATCGAAGTATGGACTGTCGGGCAAGCGGTAGTGGTCTTCTTTTTTACTGTGTTTTTGGTAAAAGGGCAGGAAATAACATACAAGCGACAGCACCGCCAAGCACAGCAACAGCAAACCTAAAATTCCCAAAGTAACATATAGCCAAATCATACAAACAAATTTATCTCAAAAATGCCTTTTTGTCAACCCCGCGCGCACATTCCCTCGATTTGTCTCATTTGTGTGCGGTCCAACGTTTTGCCGCAATCTCTTGTTTCAACGATTTATGCGGGTATATATGTTTTTTCTGCATTTTGTTTCGATGTATGCCAAATAATTTCAATCAAAAAGTTTGATAAACAAATCTTTACGGGAAAAAGCGGTTATTCGTTTGACATTTTTTTCCTTTTACTGTAATATATATCTCAGCCGCATAAAATGGGTCGATTTTCGCAAGCGCTTTTGGGCGTGTCGCCGCAAAAGCCACCCTTATTTAGCGAGACTTGTCAGGAGGTAGAAAGAGTTATGTACGCAATCGTAAAAACCGGCGGAAAACAGTACAAAGTAACGGAAGGTCTTGTTTTCGAAACCGAATTGCTTGACGCCGAAGTAAATTCCGCAGTGGAACTCGAAGTTGTGTTTGCAGCAGACGGCGACAAGGTCGTGGCAGGCGCAGACGCGGCAAATTGCAAAGTGTCCGCAACGGTAGTAGAGCACGGCAAGGGAAGAAAAATCAACATCTTCACTTACAAAGCCAAAAAGAACGTTCGTCATCATCAAGGTCACAGACAGCCTTACACCAAGCTCAAAGTAAACAGCATCACTATCGGCTAATGACGGATATTACGATCACACGCAAAAACAACAGTATCGTTGAGGTGACGGCAAGCGGACATACCGGCTACGGCGAAAGCGGAGAAGATATTGTATGCGCCGGCGTTTCTACCTTGATACAGTCGGCATTGCTCGGCTTGTTGCAGGTGGCAAAAATAAACGTAAAGTTCAAACTCAACGAAGAACAAGGCTCTTTGAGGTTTACTCTGCCCGAGCGTCTTACATTGCAAGAGCGGCATGATGCAGATGTTATACTCAACACAATGCTGTGCGGCTTGCAGGATTTTTACACAGAGTATTCCGACTTTATCAATTTGGAGGTAATTTGAAATGATGTTCATAAAGTTGCAGTTGTTCGCCCACAAAAAAGGAATGGGCAGCACCAAAAACGGACGTGACAGCGAGAGCAAACGCCTGGGTGCCAAGCGCGCCGACGGTCAGTTTGCCAACG
>CANQGD010000003.1 GCA_947601445.1 uncultured Clostridia bacterium
TACACGGAATAGAATAATCCATGTACATTTTTGCGCTTGAAAAGTTCATCGAAAAAATGAGACTTGCTTCGGGAAAAGGAGAAACAATTGTATGCAGCTTTATGATTTCATAGAGTACACCAATGAAGAAAAGTGTTTGGTGTATAAACACCCCTGTCAGGATTTCAACACAATGACCAAACTCATTGTGCGCGAGGGACAGGTGGCGATCTTTTTGAAAAACGGGACAATCTGTGATGTCTTTCAACCGGGAAGATACCAATTGAGTACGGAAAATCTGCCTCTGCTCCGCAAGATTATGAGTATTCCTACGGGAGGCGAGAGCACATTTTCCGCAGAAGTTTATTTTATTTCCACCGTCCACGTAATGAGCCTCAAATGGGGTACGGCGTCCGCCATGGAATTACAGGATCCGCTCTATAAGGTCATCGTCAAGGTCGGAGCGTGCGGAGAAGCATCCTTTCGAATTCTCGATGCGGCCGCTTTTCTCATCAATCTTGTCGGGACTCATGCATCTGTGGAGCCGCATGAGCTCATGAGATTCTTCCGTTCCTATATCAATATGTATATCAAGGCTGCTGTTTCGCAGGCTATCACGCATGACCGCGTTTCAATTCTCGAACTCAACTCGCATCTTACTGCAATCGCCGAGTCCGTGCGAGGAGATATTAACAAAAAGATCGAGCGAGACGGTCTTTCTATAACCTATTTCGCACTCGAAAACATCATGATACCCGAAGATGATCCGTCTGTCGTGCGGTTAAAGGATTCTCTCTCCAAGCGGGCAGATATGGACATTTTGGGGTATAACTATCGTGAGGAGCGGAGCTTTGATGTGATGGACAGCGTGGCGGAAAACAGCGGAGGCTCCGGTATTCCCGGAACCATTGTCGGCGCAGGTATCGGACTCGGTGTGGCAGGATCGGTTGCGCAGACTGTCAAAGAGATTGCAAGACCGATCTCCGAATCCACTGTCACGGGTGCCTCGGCTTCTGCCGCTGATCCCATCTCTGCACAGGAAAAGTCCGAAACGACAAAAGTTTGTCCGAAATGCGGAGCATCGGTGGGTTTGCGCGCAAAGTTTTGTTCCGAATGCGGAAATTCTTTCCCGACCAAACGATTCTGCCCGAATTGCGGGACGGAGCTCTCGCCGACCGCAAAATTTTGCAGTGAATGCGGGGAGAAGATTTTATGAAAACACGACTCTTTCTTTTAGGCGCAGATATTGTGATTTGCTTCAACGTTGCACTTTGGACGGGACTTTTCACCGAATTTTCAAGCGGAGTTGTCGTGTTGAATTATATCCTTCTCGACCTCACCTGTCTCATTCCCGCGATCTATATCCTTTGTGCGGGACGCCGCTCGCTTGATCCCGCTCTCAGCGAAGTTTTCATTCCGTCAGCTATTCTTACCGGCGTCTTCTTTTGTGTAAATTTGATTGCAACAATACTATTGTTTGTCTTATCAAAGTCAAGTTATCTTCCGACCATTATTACGGAATGTATTTTGGTATCGATATATGTAATCTTGTTATTTATCACTATGGCTATGACTTCCCATATCAGGAAAGTGTATAAAAATAATAACTCCAAAGGAGGATGAAAAATGTTTGGTTGGAATATTGCTCAACAGCAGAGTTCACCGCGTACAAAACTGATTGAAGCGCTGAATCATCTGCTTGTATCGTGTGATTCGGCAAGTGGTAATCTGAATGCTAAAACGCTTGCCGATTTCCAGAGTGAAATTGAAGCATGTGGGAAATTGGTATCCGCACTCAGTCCCACGGAGCAAAGTAAGATAAGTCTCTATTGGACGGGTGGCGTCGAAAGCTTTAACACGGCGCTCGGTATGTATGGTGCTATGCCGAAGTTGAAAATTATGACGGCGAAATCCATGCTTCCCAATGTGAAGATACACATCTTAAACACCTTAAAAGAGCTATCGTAAAGGAGAGATAAGAGTATGAGTATTATCAAATTGAGTTGTCCCGCATGCGGAGGCAGTGTTGCTTTTTCAGAGGGGAAAGAAATTGCTTACTGCGAGTATTGCGGTAGCGAGCTTCATTTTAGAAATGAAGTGGAAAACGAACAAAAACGGCATGAAGCGGAAATCGCTGACCTCACGGACAGAATATATCAATTGATCGCCTCGCGTCAGTTTCTCAAAGCGCAAGAAGCGGCAAACGAGGGACTTTTGAAATATCCCTATGCAGGAAGGTTGCACCTTTGCTTGCTTCTCGCAGAATATAATCTCGATGATCCCGCAAAGCTCGCCGGTTGCGGCAAGGATTATACGCAGTCGGAAAATTATCAAAACTGTGTGCGCACAATGATTGAGGAAGACCGAAAGGATCTTTTGAGCCTTGCCGAAGAAAACAAGAAAACAGTCGCTCCCACTCCCGATTATTCCGCTATATCAATGAGCGGTAGTACCTTGTACGCAGAGGAAGAGCGTGCCATGCGCGATATGACCGTGAATACGATTGAGAGCAAGAAAGCGCGCATTAAAAATATCCGCAGTTCCGGCAAAAATATCATAGAACAAATCAAGAAACTTTCTTACGATCCCTATTCCGATCGGGATATTGTAACATACATTTTGGAGAACGGACCCTATATCATCCATTTTCTCAAACCTTCCACGCTTGTAGACGAGCAGGGAAACGACCTTCGGGACTTTGTGGAATCGGACGACCATCTCTATTTCGGGGAGATCGGCAAGTTACTTAACGAACTTGATAAACCGGAGAACGCCACGCTTGCACAGGCGAATACGGAGTATCTTAATAGGGTCAAAAAAGCGGTAGATATATGGAGACGCCTGCTCGATATGCAGGAAGAGGCCGGGAGTCTGCTCTGTAACGGAGACGAGGAACCCGTGGAGGAGTTCATCGACGAGGACGAGGAACTTACGGATTGCGTAAACGCTTACAATATGGCAAAGGCATTTATCGATGTCTGCGCCGATTGGAAACGAAGCATTACGTCGGAAGGCGACTCTGACAGAAGGTCTGTCGATAAATATGTTACTGAACAAAACGATCTGTTGTGCAGCTATTTCCGCACCCACATGAAGAATGTGGACGAATTGATCCCGCTCGTCGAATGGAGCGAAAGCCCTGCCGCAGAAAGGAACTTCGCTACGGCAGCCGTAGCTGCCCAAGCGTGTGCATCTGCCGCATCTACCGCAGCAAGGAGCTTCGCTACGGTCGCCGCAGATACACAAGCCGGTATATCTGCCGCAGCTGTCGGAACGTTTGGCGGCTCCGTCGAAACATCTCGTGGCGTCCCCGCGGAAAAATCCGGGAAGCAAATTCGCCTTCCCGCCTTCCTTCGGAAGCTTGATAACCTTTGCTATAGCCCGAAAAAACGCAACATAAAACTCGGCATCTGGGTAAGCTGCGTCGCTTTTCTGCTCCTCGGAATCACTCTCTGTGTTACAACGGTGTATGGTTGGGAGCTAGGACTCGGCTTTGGCTTGTTTATCATTGCGGTGACCTGTATCTTTAATTTTGCCATGATTTCGGATACGATCAGGAAACGGCATGAGGTCTTCTGCCCGAAGTGCAAAACGTTTTACAACTATTCCACGGATATTGCTTACAGAGAAGTTTCACGATTCACAAAAAGCTATTCGATAAATACCAATTCAACGTCGAACAAGCCGCAAGTATGCGAGCGTCTTTTCTATAACATTCAAGTAGATTGTCATTGTCATCAGTGCGGTGCCGCACGTACTTATACGAAAAAAATCAACGGCGGTGAGGCGTATACTGATGGAACGAAGAAGTTCTTCGATCCGAATACGGCGATGAATAATACGTTTGCCAACGATTTCCTTCCCTGTACGGATACGCGTTTCAATCTCGCGGGGTGGGCAATGGGTATTATCGCCGTACTCCTGTCGGTGATACTTCTTATTTCCGCAGCCATCGGCGCTGCAAACCGCATACTTCCCACTGATCGTTGCGGAACATATTATGCCGTTACCGATGGAAGCATTTTGACTCTTGATTTCGATAAGGACATCTGTGATGTAACCATCGACAACGGAATCTCAAAGGAGTACTATCAAAATCTCAAATACACATACTTCTCTGCGAAGGACGCACAAAAAGTTGTTCCCGATGACAACTATCAGGGAAAGCGCATAGTTATTGTGTACTACACCGATGATCAAGGAATCCGGCTTTGGGATATAGGTTCGAATAAATTTATGCTCATTATGCGGAGCGGCGGCGAGACAGAGGTAACAAGGGATGAGATTACATTCTCGTCGTATTACCACGACCCACAGGACTACTACAAGACATTCCGTGCAGACAATGGAACTACGATCAAGTTCTACAAGGACGGCTCCGTTGAAACAGATATTTCCACTTCCGAATTTCGCCAATATATCTATGTAACGAACGAGTGGTTGAGTCAGCATGTACCGTCCTATAAATATGAAAAGGCGATTGTGCTATATAACGAAGGTGAAAACAACCTCGTTGTGTGTGAATACATCGACGGTAACACGCTCCGTATTGGCAGTACTTACTACCGTGCCACGGGCGACACCGAGGACAGTCATCCGGAGCCGAATCCCGATACGCCGGATACACCCGATACACCTGACAAACCCGATACGCCGGATACACCCGATACGCCTGACAAACCCGAACCGAGTTATCCCGAAGATCATACCCATATTTACGGAACCGATAACGCTTGCTCGATATGCAAAAAGCCGTGGCAATATACCGATGGTTTGCAATACTCGTCAAACTCTGACGGCACTTATACCGTTATAGGGAGAGGTTCCGCTACGGGAGCAATCGTTGTTCCTTACGGTTACAATGGTGGGGCAGTGACTGCGATCGGCGAAGGGGTGTTTCAAAATAGTTCCTTGATCACAAGTGTTGTTCTCCCCGAAAGTGTGAAAACGATTGGAGCAAAGGCGTTCCGTGCTTGTTCCTTAACCGAAATCACTCTTCCGAGTGCTCTCACGGATATTGGTGTGCAAGCATTCGAGCTATCCGGACTTCAAAGCTTGACCATTCCGGAAAATATGGTTGAAATCGGAGATGCTGCATTTTCCCAATGTAATTCATTACAAACCGTTTATTGGAATGCCGTCAATTGTATGACCGTGGGAACGCAGCCCTATATCTTCGGAGAGAATTGTACGTCATTAACCAAAGTTGTCATCGGAGATGCTGTACGATCCATCCCCGCCTTTGCTTTTGTAGAATGCACTCGACTTTCAGACGTTACGATTGGGAAAAACGTATCTTCGATTGGGGAAGGTGCCTTTTGTGGGTGTACAGCACTTACAAAAGTCGCGCTTCCCGAGAGTTTAATTTCGATTGGGGAAGCTGCATTCGCTCTAACCGGACTTCAAAGCGTTACTATTCCCGAGAAAGTGACTTACATTGGTGATTCCGCATTCAGTGGTTGCGAGTTATTGCAAACGGTGTATTGGAATGCCTCCAACTGTATGACCGCAGGAACGCAATATACTATATTCAACACATTGATAGGGACCGAAGAAGAGTACATAGTAGTACCGTTGAAAGAGGTTGTGATTGGAGACAAAGTTCAGTCTATTCCTGCCTATGCTTTCGCGTATTGTGATCAGCTTACAAACGTTACGATTGGGAAAAACGTATCTTCGATTGGGGAAGGTGCCTTTTGTGGGTGTACAGCACTTACAAAAGTCGCGCTTCCCGAGAGTTTAATTTCGATTGGGGAAGCTGCATTCGCTCTAACCGGACTTCAAAGCGTTACTATTCCCGAGAAAGTGACTTACATTGGTGATTCCGCATTCAGTGGTTGCGAGTTATTGCAAACGGTGTATTGGAATGCCTCCAACTGTATGACCGCAGGAACGCAATATACTATATTCAACACATTGATAGGGACCGAAGAAGAGTACATAGTAGTACCGTTGAAAGAGGTTGTGATTGGAGACAAAGTTCAGTCTATTCCTGCCTATGCTTTCGCGTATTGTAATCAGCTTACAAGCGTTGTAATCGGGAAGAACGTGACCGAAATCGGAGACGATGCATTCTATGAATGCACGAGCCTTAACACCGTGTACTATATGGGCGATGCTACCGAGTGGGCGGAAATCCAAAAGGGCGCGAACAACTCCGATCTCTCGAACGCCCGCGTCTACTATTACAGCAGCAGCGCAAATTACGACGGAAATCACTGGCATTACGATCGGGATATTCCTACCGTTTGGAAGAAATCGTAATACAAAGGGCGACTCCGTGCCGAGATATGTGCGGTTTCAATGTCACTTAAATTGAAATTAGCGAGCCGAAAGGGCGTATTCCATACGGTAAGGTGTCCAATGGATTTTTGACGCGTTTCTTGAACGGGAAAAGTTTTTTAGAAAAGACGACAAAAAATGCACAATTTTGACTTGTTAGCCGAAAGAGAGAAAAATATAATACGGTATAACATTTGTAATTGACACATGGAAGTCGAGTAAAAATAATTTGTCATAAAAAAGCCCGGAATCCGTAAGGACTCCGGGCTTTGCCTTTATATTCGGTTAAGAGGTTCGTGCTTGGTCGAAGATATAGAACTTGTCCGATACCCGCGTCGTTTTGTAGATTATTTGATTGTCTTTTAAGAAGAAAAATGCTATAATATTCCTATGAATATAGGGTATCGGATTTTGTCGGTCGAGGCGGCGGATAATATAAACACGAACAGGAAAGCTGCACGCTCGTCGGCTATCGGCTTCCCGAAAAGGGCGACGCGCGTTTCGTCTGTTCAAGATACTCTTGGACGATCAGTTGGACTTAAAAGAGCTTGAAAAGGCATATACGCGCATTTGCCGCAGGAAATTCGCTTTTCAAGACGAGTACGAAAACGCCTACACCCTCGCCGTCGTCAACGTCAAATTCAACTTCGTATTCATGCCCGCGAAATGGAAGCTCGTAAAAGTTAAAGAACTTCGAGAGCTTCTCTATAAAAACGGCGTTTCGAGGAATTGCAGTAGAAAATTGACGGCAGGTAATTAAACAAACAGCAATATGAACAAAAAACAATTTTGCCGCAGCGAAATGCTCCTCGGCGAAGAAAAAATGAACAAATTGTACAATGCGCACGTCGCGGTATTCGGTCTGGGTGGAGTTGGCAGTTATGTCGTAGAGGCTTTGGCGCGAGCGGGCGTCGGGCATTTGACGTTAGTGGACGACGACGTTGTTGCCGAGAGCAATCTTAACAGACAATTGTATGCTTTACACTCCACGTTGGGACGACTCAAAACGGAAGTGGCGAAAGAACGCGTTGTTGACATCAATCCCGATTGCAAAGTAAAAGCGCATGCGCTGCGTTTTGAAAGCGGCAACTGCGCCGATTTCGATTTTTCCGAGTATGACTATGTCGTTGACGCGATAGATACCGTTACAAGCAAATTGTTGTTGATAGAAATGTGCGTTGCTGCCGCCGTGCCCGTTATTTCCTGTATGGGTACGGGCAACAAACTGAATGCCGAGCAGTTGCGCGTTGCGGATATTTCCGAAACTTGCACCTGCCCTCTTGCAAAAGTCGTTCGCAAAGAGCTGCGTTCGCGCGGCATCACAACGGGTGTGAAAACGGTGTATTCGCCGGAAACTCCCGTTACTCCTACGCAGTTGGAAACAACTCTCAAACGTCAGACTCCGGGAAGCGTTTCTTACGTGCCGTCGGTTGCGGGATTGCTGATTGCCGGCGAAGTGATAAAATATTTGATAAATCGATAAAACCCGCAGCGGCGGTTTGTTAAAACGTTGGGTTGTGCGAGAAAAAGTGTTTTTTATTCGGACAAAAATATATCGACGTAAAAAAACGAAATTTTCGATTTTATTGAAGTGTAAAATCGGATATGGGGCGTAAAAAACATTATGAAAGTATGCGGGCAGAACAAAGTACGGTCGTCTGCGTAAGATAAAAACGATACTTTGTAATAATGTCAAAATAAAAAGGGATTGCGAAATTCGGTCGCAATCCCTTTTTTGTAATTTGTGAAACGAAAGTCGGTCAAAATATTCATTTGCAATGTTTGCGAACAAGATTCACAATCAATTTTTGAATTTCCACCAACGGGATTATTGCAAATGCGAGCGCAAGCGCCGAAAAGTACTCGACGGCGGAAATTTGCACAAATCCGAAAGCGTCGTTCAGTCCGGGAATATATATTACTGCGGTGGTAAGCGCAAGACTCAACAGCATCGCGCCCCACAGCAAAAGATTTTGATTTTTTAGACGGAAGATACTTCCCGTCATACTGCGCGCATTGTAAGCATGGAAAATTTCCGTCATGCTCATTGCGAGAAACGCCATAGTCATTCCCTGTTCGGTAGATTGCCAATGTGCGCCTTCGAGATAGGCGCCCAAAAAGTAGGCGGCAAGCGTTATCCCTGCGACAAAGATACCGTGAATTACCACATTTATTCCCAAACCGCCTGCAAAAATACCCTCTTTTTTGAGGCGCGGAGGACGCTTCATAACATTTGACTCGGCTTTTTCCATGCCGAGAGCAACAGCGGGGAGAGTATCCGTAATAAGATTTATCCACAGTAAATGCGCGGGACGAAGCAGTGTAAAACCGCACAGGGTAGACACAAATACCGCAAGCACTTCGGCAAGATTGCTTGAAAGCAAAAATTGTATTGCTTTGCGAATGTTGTCATAGATACGCCGTCCTTCTCCGACGGCTGTGACGATGGTGGCAAAATTGTCGTCAGTCAGTATCATATCGGCGGTGTTTTTGGTAACGTCCGTTCCGGTTATGCCCATTCCTATGCCTATATCTGCGCTTTTAATGGAAGGAGCGTCATTCACTCCGTCTCCCGTCATGGCGCACACCTTACCCAACTTTTTCCAAGCGTTTACAATTCTTACTTTGTGTTCCGGTTGCACGCGCGCATACACAGAATAGTCTTTTATTTTATTTTCAAATTCTTCGTCGCTCATTTCGTCGAGAGCCGAACCGAGTATCGCTTGATTTTTATCGGAAATTATGTCTAACTGTAACGCTATTGCCACTGCGGTGTCTATGTGATCGCCCGTTATCATTATCGGACGTATGCCCGCATTTTTACACCGAACTATCGCGTCGGCAACCTCTTCGCGCACAGGGTCTATCATTCCGCACAGTCCGACAAAAATCATATCCTTTTCTATCGCGGAAGCGGAAGTGTCTTGCGGAAGATTATCGTAGTTTTTGTAAGCTACGGCAAGTACGCGCAACGCTTTGTCCGCCATTTGTTTGTTGCGGCAAAGAATTTCTTTTTTCAATTCATCGTCCAAAACAACCGTTTTGCCGTCTTTTATCGCGTAAGCACATCGAGCCGTGATTTCATCGGGCGCTCCTTTCGTATACTGAACGACGCCGTTTGGGGTTTTGTGTAAGGTACTCATCATCTTGCGAATGCTGTCAAAGGGCGCTTCCGCTATGCGCGGATTTTCTTTTTGCAAGTCCGTCTTGTTCAGCCCTTTTTCGAGAGCAAAGTTGACCAGCGCGCACTCCGTCGGTTCGCCTACCGCTTTTCCGTCGTTGACTTCGGCGTCGCAGCACAAAGTCATTCCCTTGGCAAGCAGCGTTTCGTCCGTGCCGTAAGTTTCCACGACGGTCATTTTATTTTGCGTAAGGGTACCCGTTTTATCCGAGCAGATAATTTCCGCACAACCCAGTGTTTCCACTGCCGTCATTTTACGTATCACGGCGTGTTTTTTGCTCATATTGGTTACGCCGATAGACAATACTATTGTAACTACGGTGGCAAGCCCTTCGGGAATAGCGGCTACGGCAAGTCCGATTGCAACAAGCAACGAATCCATCACAACGTCTATGCCGAAACCATTGCCGCTCGTGTAACTCATAAGCAATTTGAACAAAAATATAAACAGCGAAATTCCCACGACCGCGTACGTCAAAACTTTGGACAGTTGCGCCATTTTGATTTGCAACGGCGTTTTTTCTTCTTTTGTGGCGGCAAGTACGTTGGCGATTTTTCCCATTTCGGTATTCATTGCCGTCGCTACGACCACGGATTTTGCTCTGCCGTAAGCGATAGAGCTGCCCATGAATAACATATTTTTGCGATCGCCGAGAGGTACATCGCCGTCTATTTTTACCGCCGTCTTTTCAATCGGCAAACTTTCTCCCGTCAATGCCGATTCTTCGACTTTGCAGCTTGCCGCTTCCAAAATACGGCAATCTGCGGGAACGCTGTCTCCCGCTTCCGTCAATACCACATCGCCCGCTACGAGATTGCAACTGTCGATTATCGTCATTTTCTCGTCTCGCAGCACTTTGCATTTGGCTTCCGTCATAGATTGCAACGCGACGATTGCTTTTTCCGCTTTGCTTTCTTGTATAACGCCGAGTACAGCATTGAGCAGAACCACCGTTACGATTATTATGACGTCTGCAAAACTCTCCCGTTCGTTGTTCGGATTGGCATTGTTGACAAGCGTAAGCGCCAAACTGATCACAGCCGCGACCAACAAAATTATTATCATCGGGTCTGCAAGCTGTTTGAAAAATTTAACTACTACGCTTTGTTTTTTACCTTCGGCAAGTTTGTTTTTGCCGTTTTGCGCAAGGCGTGCTTCCGCCTCCGATGCGGATAGTCCCTTGGGTGTCGAATTTACCTGTTCGAGTACCTGTTCTGTTGACAGTTGATAGTATTTCATATTTTCTCCGAAATAGTTTCTTATTTAAAAACTCACACAACCGATGCGGGTTGTGTGAGTCTCATCATTTGAAACGGTGCCAGACGGTATTCCGTCGGTTGTTGGCAGCTGTTGCGGTATTCGCCGATTACTCCCTCACAGAGTGTTCAATCGAATAAATGATAGCACACGTAAAATAGGTTGTCAACAAAAATAGCAAATGGTATAATATCCATGTATGCATTTCGTTGCCGCGGCAAGCCGATTTTTTCAGAGAGGTATTCGCGCTTTCAAGTTTTTTTATCTTGACCGAGCATTGCGCTGCAATCGAAATCTGTATGATCACGAAACATTATATTTGCTGTTTGCGTTAAATTCGTTTGCGTAAATACGCATCGGCGTTCGGAGGTTAATATGCTACCTTGCAAAACTTACTATACAATGGACTGCTTTTTGTATGAAAGTAATTTCGATACATGCGGGACCGTCAAAATACACAAGATTATGGAATTTATGCAGGATGCCGCAGGAGAGCATGCGAACCGTTTGGGTTTCGGATGGGACAATCTGGACGCTACGGGGTGCTTGTGGGTGTTGTCCAAGCTGAAAATACGTTTCGACAAGCCCGTTACCAAGGATGTAAAGCGGTTTACGCTGTATACATGGCCTTTGAAACCCGCACGCTTTTTTGCCGAACGTTGTTTTGTGGCTGTGAATGAGGCAAAAGAACAGCTTTTTGCGGCGACTTCAATATGGCTGG
Organism: uncultured Clostridia bacterium; assembly: GCA_947601445.1. Lineage (GTDB taxonomy): Bacteria > Bacillota > Clostridia > Christensenellales > CAG-314 > Fimimonas. The sequence goes on from CANQGD010000003.1 coordinate 11,422, forward strand.
TTATAGACCGCGACACTCGCCGAATCGTGTCCGCAGACAGGCTCTCGCAAATTTACAATTGCGACTTCGACGAGGCGCACTGCGATGTGCTGGCTGATTTTGAACGCATACGTCGCGACGACGGCTATGTCCCTTGTTATAAAAAGACCGTTCGGCGCAGCGATTTGGATGTGAACGGACATGTCAATAACACCAACTATATCAACTATGCGTCGGATGTGTTGGAGCCTCGTGAACGCGTCACGGAGGCGGAAATCGTTTATCAAAAGGAGCTTATGCTCGGCGACGTTGCGGAAATATATTGTAAACGGCAATCGAACGTAGTATATGTAGTGGGGGAGCGTGAGGAAACATGCTTTACCGCCAAACTTACTATCGGGTGAACAACCGATGAAAAACTTTTCGGAGGAATTTATGTTGCAAACAGGTTCGGAAAACGATAAAATTTCCGTAGAATATCAATGCGATTTCAATCAATTTCGTCGTATATTTACAAAATTACTACTTCCTTCCTATTTGACGATATTCGGTTTGGTTTTCGTGCTTTTGGGATTTGTGGCGGTATTCGCCGTTGTTTGTATCGATGGATTGATAGTAAAGATCGTATATTCGGCGTTATTTTGCGGTGCGTTATGTTTAGTTGCCGCGATGATGATAAAATCACTGCGCAGGCAAATTGCAAATTTGTTTGCAATGCACGGCAAAGACGGTCTTGTCGGCGAAAGGTTGGAAATAGAGGGTAACAACCTTGTTATTAAAGGATTGTTTGCAGAAATGTCCGCCGTTTTTGACAGACAGTCGATAATAAAAGTCAAACGACACAAAGAATACTTTTCTTTCAAGTTGGCGTTGGGTTCTGTAAAAGCAATTCCGTTAAACGAGCAGACGGAACAACTTTATATCGCTTTGACCGACGATGCGGTTTGGCAGCGTGCGGCTATGGCAAATCCGACAAAGGACAGAGATATTGCCGTGCGTCCGACGGATGTAATGAGTTTCGAATACGAGCTTTCTCGCAAACAATGTGTTGAATTTATGACCGATATGGCTTTGGCACGGGTTGCGTTTTTGATTTTGTCTTGCGTGTTTTTTGTATTACTCGCGGCTGTGATGTACGTACGTACTTTTGTGTACGGTGACGGCAAATTGGGGTTGCCGTTTGTTCTTGCGCTGGCAATGACGGTATTTGTACTATTATTTATTGTATATTCGTTGTATGTCGTGATAAAAAGTCGCAAAAACGGTGCCGGATATTTTGAAATGAGCAATGTGGACGGCAAATGTTATGAGCGTATAGAACTCGGACAGCTCGGAATAGTTTCGGTAAACGTACTGAAAAATACACGCAGCGAGTTTCGCATTGCGTCAATGGCGCGCGTTCGCCGCCGTAAAAAATACTTTGTCATCGAATTTAAATCGGGAGAGATTTTGCCCGTTCCTTTTAATGCGGAAACTTCGCGGCTTTACGACGTGCTTGTTTCGTCTGTTCCCAAACCGCTGAGCGGCAGACTGAAATAGTGGTTTGTTTTTGAAAAAATTATAAAAAAAGTTCGGCTTTTTGCCGAACTTAATTTTTGCAAGTCGAATTTTGAAATTCGAAATAACTCATCACGTATGCTATACTGTCGTATAGTTTGTCTATTTCCTCTTTGCTTTTTTTGCGTAATGCAAAGTCCAATCTTCGGTCTATTTTCTTTTTGAGAGAATCAAGCAGTTCCCGTCCTTTCGGCGCCAATCGCGCATAAAACTTGCGGCGGTTTTGCGGGTCGCAAACACGTTCTGCCATTTGCAGCTCGACAAGCGTATCCACAACCTTGGTCAATTGTTGATTGCTCATACGCAAATCTTCCGCCAACTCCGACATTGAAAGTTCGCCGTTTTGATTGAGTATATGCAAACATGTCAATTGCGTCAAAGAAATGGGAATATCGTTTATAGACACCAAATCGCGGTACATTTTTCGCATTTTCGGATAGTATGCGAAAATCAAATCCGCGAGTTCCGATATTTTACTGTTCATATTGATTACTTCCTTTTTTTATTATACAATTTTTACATTTTATTGTCAACGCCATACTTTTCGGTAAAATGAAATATTTTTTGTTGCAATTTTCCTTTTATCCTTGCGAAAAATCCGTATTTAGTGTAAACTGAATAGGTATGCGTAAGGACATACGCAAATGTCGTTTGTCCGTTGTTCAAAAAGGAGGAATGTATGAACAAAGCTGTTGCGGTAGTGGGGATGTGCGGTTCCGGAAAGAGCGTTCTTTGCAAGTATTTTACGGAGCGCGGCTGGGATAGTGTTTATTTCGGCGGAGTTGCAGTTTCGCAATTGGTAAAAAACAATATTCCCGTAAACGAACTGAACGAGCGGCATATTCGTGAACAATTGCGCAAAGAATTGGGTATGGGTGCGTTTGCCATCATACTCAAAGAAGAAATATTAGACAAATTGTCCCGCTCGAATGTGGTTTTGGACGGTTTGTACAGTTGGAGCGAGTATCTGATATTGAAAGAATTGCTCGGAGACGAGCTTGTTGTTTTGGCTGTGGTCACCAACAGCGAGATACGCAAAGCGCGTTTGGCAAATCGAAACGTTCGTCCTCTTTCGGCGGAAATGGTAGACAGCCGCGACGTTGCCGAGATAGAACACTCCGAAAAGGGCGGTCCCATTGCCAAAGCCGACTATTACGTCACAAACAACGGCACCGAGGAGGAACTTAAAGCGCAATTCGAGCAGTTTATGCAGTGGCTCGAAAAACGTTTTTGATCCGTTTATAAGTTGTCAGCAGTAAATGATAAAGCGCTTAAATAAATAACCGCTCGATAAGTCGGGCGGTTATTGTTTTATAAACCGTTTCAAACAAAAAACGGTCAATCGCTTGTATTTTATCGAGGCGATACATACGTTTCGCGACTGTAATTAACGCCGAAAAGCCTCAAGCAAATATTGCATCGGGTGTATAGTCCTCGGTATTGTTTGTGTCCGTCGCAAATCAATCGTCGGTGTGACGCGTCGACGTAACTTCGGGCTTTCAGTCGGGATTCCAATCGATAGAGTACTTGTCGTCGATGAGGAGATAGGGCGCATCGCACTCTTTGCAGCGGCAAAGAAAATAATCGTTGCAGCGTATCAACCGTTCAAGCTCCAAATCGCTGTCATCAAGGCGGTTTTCTATGTCGTTGGCGTGAGATTTTATTTTATCGAAGTTGGCGCGGATATACTTTTCGCTCATAATCAGGCACACAAAGCGTATGTCTCTCGTGTACCTTTCGTCGAAGTATTCGCGATAATTTGCGGGAATGTAGCACCCTTCAACGATTAGATTTTGTTTGTTTTCTATGGCGGTTTTTATTATTTCTTTGGTTATATTCCACAGATAGGGGCGAAGCGCGTCAATATCCGTTGCGGTGATATGCGTAATTCCGCTGCGAATCAGTCCCATTTTTATCAAGTCCTGCGAAATACAGGCGTAGCCGTATCGTTTCACCAATTTGTCCGCAAGCAAAGTCTTTCCCGTGTGACTTGCGCCGCCGATCAACAATATCATTTTATACCTCTGTGTTTTCCCGTTTTGTCAAATTGTCTAACCCGCTTTTTGGGTATTTTTTTCGGGGTCGGACAAAAAGAATTTTATCAATATAGGCAAACTTATCGCTGCAGTCAGAAAATCCGAAATGGGCTGCGCAATTTGTATACCTACAAGTCCCCAAAGTGAGGTAACTATCAATAAAAGCGGAATAAAAACCAATCCGGACCTCAAAAGCGCCAAAAATGACGCTATTCCCGCCTTTCGTATGCTTTGGTATGTCATATTAAGGGGTATAAACAGCGGCACAAACAGTTGTCCTAAAATTGCATATCGCATAGCCGGCGTGGCAAACTCCACAACGAGGGTTTCTTGTTGAAACAGTCTGACGAAAAATTCCGGAAAGATGATTATCGGCACGCCCAATACGATCACACAGCCGAAACATATTATGCAAGCAACCCACAATCCTTTTTTTACGCGATTGTATTTTTTCGCTTGATAGTTGAAGGACGCTACCGGCTGCAAGCCCTGACTGATTCCCATTCCCACGCACATTACAAAGTTGCTGATACGGTTTACAACCGTCATTCCGTCTATTGCGGCGTCTGCCATTTCTTCGCTTACGGCATTGCCGTATTTGCCCGCAAGTTTGTTGAGCAATCCGCTGCTAAGCGAATTCAGTCCCTGCCTGATAAAGGAGGGGAAACCCGTTTTGAATATTTCCAAATAAAGCCTTCCGCTGCGGCTTATTTGGCGAAATGAAATCTTGCTTTGCGCAGTCTTGATAAACATCACAAGCAGAATAACAAAGCTGATAATCTGCGAAATGGCAGTTGCCATGCCTGCGCCGAATACTCCCAAATTGCAGTAGCGTATAAACACAAAATCCATTCCCATATTGAGCAATCCGCCGCTGACAAGTCCGAACATGGCGTAAAATGCTTTGCCTTCGTAGCGAAGATTGTTGTTCAGTATCAAACTGCAAATCATAAACGGACAGCTTATCAATACCCACATTCCATAATCTTCGGCATAGGGCAATATGGTATTGGTTGAACCGAGCAGTCTCATCAGAGGTGCCAACAACGCCAAACCCAACGCCGTAAACACCAATCCTATCGCCGCGCCCAAATAAAAAGCCGAAGAAACGTAGGAGGAGGCTTTTTTTACGTCTTTGTTGGCAAGTTCTTTGGATACGAAAGTACCCGAACCGTGTCCGAGCATAAATGCCACAGCCTGGATTATCGATTGCAAGGTAAACAGAATACCGATAGCCCCCTGTGCGCTTTTACCCAAGGTGCCCACAAAATAGGTGTCCGCCATATTGTAAATGTTGGTGATAAGCATACTTACGGTAGTAGGTATACCCAATCTCACAACAAGTTTCGCCACGGGGGTTTCCGTCATTTTTTTATAGTATAATTCCGCTGTTTCCTGCGATTTTTCCATACAAACTATTTTACTACCCTACAATAAATATGTCAACAGAGCATGACTTGTTTCAATTGTGCAAAAACTCTTTTCACAAGCGTTTTTGTGTGATATAATTTTTTCTGTATTCGGGAGGAAATTGTGAAAGCAGTCATTCAACGTGTAAATTGCGCCGAATTGTCGGTTAAAAATTCTGTCGTATCGCGGATAGGCAAAGGCTTGGTAGTGTACTTTTGCGTGGAAAGGGACGACGCTGTTTCCGCATGCGATTTGTTTGCCGAAAAACTTTCCAAATTGCGGATTTTCGAGGACGAACAGGGCAAGATGAATCTTTCGGTGCGCGACGTCAACGGCGAGGTACTGTTTGTATCGCAATTTACTCTTGCCGCGGATGTTTCTCACGGCAATCGCCCCGGATTTTCCGCCGCGGAGCTGCCCGATCGAGCCAACGAGCTGTATCTGTACACTGCAAACAAACTCGTATCTTTGGGAGTGCCTACCGAATTGGGCGTATTCGGGGCGGATATGACGATAGATCAGCAAAACGCCGGTCCCGTCACCATAATATGGGAGAGTAAAAGATGAAAAGTCTGCGTCATTTGTACAAAATCGGAGTAGGACCGTCCTCCTCTCACACAATGGGTCCCGTCAAGGCGACGGAAAGATTTTTGTCCGAACACGACGATTGCGACAGCTATACCGTTACTTTGATGGGGTCGCTTGCCATGACGGGCGAGGGACACGGAACGGACGCGGCGATCAAACGCGCCTTCGGCAACAGACCGGTGGAGGTTGTATTTGACAAACAAACAAAATGCGTTCATCCTAACACTATGGAGTTTGTGGGATTCAAAGAAGGTTGTGCGCCGCAACGTATGCAAATTTTCAGTATCGGCGGCGGAGATATTCTCATCGCGGGGGAAAATATCAGCGAAGGCGAGGACGTATACAAACAGAATACTTTCGAAGAAATAAAAAATTATTGCAAAAAACGCGATTTGCGTTTGTGGCAATACGCCGTCGATTGCGAAGGTAAAGAAATTTTGGATTATATGCGGCAAATTTGGCAGGTAATGCAAAATTGCATTGTCGAAGGTTTGTCCGCCGAGGGAGTATTGCCGGGAGGACTCAATGTACAACGCCGTGCAAAAAAATTGCTCAACGAGCAAAGCGACATCACGCGCCACACGCGTCGTGACAGAATTGTCGCAAGCTACGCGTTTGCGGTGGGAGAACAAAATGCTTCCGGCGGCACAGTCGTGACCGCTCCCACATGCGGTTCGTCGGGTGTGTTGCCTGCCGTATTGGTATATGCCAAGCAGCAACAGGACTACTCCGACGGGGATATTTGCCGAGCGTTGCTTACTGCGGGGATAGTGGGCAACGTGGTAAAAACCAACGCGTCCATTTCGGGTGCGGAATGCGGTTGTCAGGCGGAAATAGGCACTGCGTGCGCAATGGCGGCGGCAGCGCTTGCGGAGTTGTATCAAATGAGTTTGGACGAAATAGAGTACAGCGCCGAAGTGGCATTGGAACATCAATTGGGACTCACATGCGATCCCGTCAACGGTTTGGTACAGATTCCGTGTATCGAACGCAACGCGGTTGGAGCAATGCGTGCCATAAATGCGGTAAGCCTCGCCACATTTCTTGCAGACAGCAGAAAAATCAGTTTCGACACCGTTGTGAAAGTGATGTACGAGACAGGCAAAGACATCTCCGAAAAATATCGCGAAACTTCTGTCGGCGGGCTTGCCAAGATTTACAAAAGGTAACTCGTTAAAATTTTTGCCGTCGCTACGGGCGACGGCTTTTTCGTTGTTATCCCGCTTCGGCGCCTGCCGTACCGAAAAAACGTTATACGTAATGAGTTTATTTTATCCATATTAGCAAGTGTTGGCTTTCATAAGGGTTTTAGCACAATACTTGTTCCGTCTCCGTTTCGAAATACGTCAAAAAAAACAAAACCGTTTTTCAAAACGCGTAAATTTTTCAAAACATATTTACTTGTTCGGTAAATTGTAGTATACTACTCTGTACGAAATAATTTCGGGAGAAAAAGATATGACGCAACAAAGAAAACTCAAACTTGCGTTGTCGCTGACGCTTATTGCGGCGCTTGCGCTTGCATTGGTTTTGCCTTTTGCAACATGCGTTACCGCAAATGCGGCTCCGCCCGTTGTGCCCGACAAGGACACTTGGGTCAACACATACGACGGCACATATTATGACAATCTCAACACCGATTTGACGGGATCGGCGTTTCGCAGTGAATTGGCAAGGTTGATAGGCCCCACATCCGAGGGAGGTACCCATAAAACGCTCACTCGTTACGACGACCTGGGCGGGTATTACAAAAAGACTGATGTAGACCCCAAAAATTCCAACAATTTTATAATGTTTTATACCGGAACAAGCGTAAAATGGCCGGGTAATTTTTCGGGAGTAATAAACAGAGAACACGTGTGGCCCAAAGACGGTGGCAAAGCGTTTCCCGAAAAAACAGGTCCGGGCGGCGATTTACAGCATATTCGTCCCTGTGACAACAACCTTAACAGTACGAGGGGCAGCAAGTCTTACGACGAACTTACTCCGGGTTCTTCCGGCGTAAAAGTAGTTGCCGAAAATGGCAGTACAAGTTACGGCAAGGGCGAAGGACTCTGTTATACTAACAGCACGTTCTTCTATCCGGCTAAGGGTTATCGTGGTGCAACGGCGCGTATACTGTTCTATTTGCAAACGCGTTGGGGCGATGATTATAACCTGACTTTTGTGGATGGCTCCGGCAGCAATAAAACTATTGGTAAAATTTCCACTTTGCTTAAATGGCATATCGAAGAACCGCCCACAGATCAGGAAATTCTGCGCAACAATGAAGCGGCAAAAATTCAGGGCAACCGCAATCCCTTTATCGATCATCCCGAGTATGCTGAGATGATCTACTGCAACGACGGCAAAAGCTACAACAATGCGCTCAACAACGTGGTGGCGCAGTACGGAAGTTATCTCGACAATTCAAATCCCACGGTACAGCCCGAGAGCATAACTCTTGCTCCCGCCTCGCTCGATCTTGTAAAGGGCAATTCGCAGACGGTTACCGCTACCGTATTGCCGGCAGGAGCTTCTCAAAAAGTCAATTGGAAAACGAACAACGATACCGTCGCGACGGTAAACAACGGCGTTGTGTACGCTGTGGGAAAAGGCAGCACGACGATTACCGTTACCAGCGCGGTAAATCCCGAAATAGAGACAACGCTCAACGTCACGGTAAAGGAACCCGAGTTGCAGTCTTTGAGGATTTCACCCGACAGTCTTTCTCTCGTCGAGGGAGGATCATATCAATTGACGGTTATCGCTTCGCCTGCGGGAGCAAGCAATTCCGTCGAGTGGAGCAGCGATAAAGATGAAGTGGCGACGGTTAGCCCGATTGGGTTGGTTACGGCAGGAAGCAAAGGCAGCGCGACAATAACCGCCACAAGCACGGTAAACAATTCCGTTAAAGCCACGATCAATGTCACCGTTACGGAGCAGGTAGCTCCTCCTCCGACTCTTGCCTCACTGACGATCTCTCCCGACAGACTTTCTCTCACTCGGGGAGAAACGGCTCAATTGATGGTTACCGCTTCGCCGGCGGGCACAAGCAATTCCGTCACTTGGAAAAGTCAAAACGATGGAGTGGCAACCGTCGATCAAAGCGGATTGGTAAAAGCGGTGACGGCAGGTATCGCAACTATAACGGCGACAAGCACGGTAAACAGCAATATAACCCAAAGTATAACGGTAACAGTCACCGAAAAAGTTGTTGTTCCGCCCACTCCCGAGCTGCAATATTTGACGATTTCACCCTCCGAGCTTACGTTCGGACCGGGAGATACATGCCTGCTTACCGTTACCGCATTTCCTGCGGGTACAAGCAATTCCGTCACGTGGAAAAGCGGAAACATTCAGGTGGCGACTGTCAGTCCCGACGGATTGGTAAAAGCGGTGGCGGCAGGTACCGCAACTATAACGGCAACAAGCACGGTAAACGGCAGTATATCCGAAAGCATAACAGTAACGGTAACTGCGGACACAGTCACTCCCGATCCCCCGGGACCCGACGAACCGCCGACGTTGCAGTCTTTGACAATATTGCCGAAAGATTCTGCTCTCACTTTGACGCAAGGAGACAGTTTCCTTCTTTCCGTTACCGCTTCGCCTGCGGGAGCGAGCAATTCCGTTACTTGGTCGAGCAGCGACAGTCAAGTGGCTGATGTGGATTCTCACGGCAACGTAAGGGCAATCGGAGCGGGAACAGCCGTCATTACGGCAACAAGCAATGTAAACGCCTCTGTTTCTGCAAAGATACAGATCAATGTAAAATCTTCCGTACCCGACATACCCGACCCGCCCAAACCGGACGACCCCGAGGATGAAGGAGAGGACTTCAAAGCAGCTGTTGCCGCAATAGCAGGCAAAACGTCTCTTTCCGATAGATACGACGCTTTGTTGAAAGCAATCGAAGAATACAACAAACTAAGCGATGAAATCAAACAAACCGTTGCCGAGCAGTATTCGGTGTTGAATGAGGAAATAGAACGGTACAACTCCGACATTCAGCTTTACAACAACGAATTTCAAGTCGCAACTGACTTTGCGTCGCAAATTGCGGCGGCGTCGGTAACTGCCGTATTGTTGGCGGTAGCAGTAATAGTACTCAAACGTACGGGGAGATAGCGCAATGAAAAAAACATTTTTTGTAATCATCACGCTCGTGCTTGCAATGGTATGCTGCGTGGCTTGTACCGATCAAGGCGGATACAAGGCTATCGAAGAAGCCTTTGAAAAACAATATTCCAATGTGAATATAAACGTTACCGTCGCAAAAGACGGCGTAACGCTCAAAGGAGAGTACAAACTGAGTTTGTGGTATAACGGTAATCAAATTAGCTACGCCACGGTAGATTATTCTTACGATGAACTTAACAAACTCAGTCTCGACGGAAACAACGGCGAAAGCTACATTACGGTAGTAAGCGGACAAAAAAAGGTGTCCGACGGCAAGTTGGATTCCGTTGAAATCAACGGTATTCATCTCGACTACGGCGGATTCCGCTTTAAGACGGATTATTTTGAAAATGTCTATCTGTCCGAAACGGTATTCGAAACGGACGTCGTCGATGTAAAAAGTTTTGTCGGCAACGACGCGTTCGGAGGAACCGACATGCATGTCAGATTGACGTATTCTCCCGAACAGTTGGAAACGGTTTCTATAACCTACATCTCCGCAACCGGAGCCAAAGTATCCGTGAATTACAGCTTTACGCTGTAAAAACAACAAAAGATTTGCCGTCGGCAATGCCGACGGCTTTTTGTTTTATGATTATATAATAATTTATATTTTCAAAATAAGATTTTTTTTGATAAAAAAACAGAAAATTTACTTGAAATTTACTTGACGGTACTAAAATCCTCGTTAGAGTGATATTTTGCGCGGATATTTTGCGCAAAAAATTTGTAAATTCATCTTGAAAAGGTAAATATCTATGCCTAAATTCAAAATTGCATGTTTCATAGTCGCCGCCGTGCTTGCGGCAGTCGGAACCATTCTCGTCGTCAACAATCTCGGCGAAAAGAACATCGGCACATTTGTAAAGCCAACCGACGACCCGAATATCTATCTCGACAAAACGGAAGATACAGTCATCACCGATACACAACGGGATGTGAGGGAATTTTTGTTTATTGCACACAAAGTCTTGCTTAGCGGAAGCGGTTTCAAGGGCGAATCAAGCGGTACGTCTACTGCGGTAGGTATGGCGCAGAACGTACTAAACACCCGTTATGTAACAGGTGAATTCGGCAATAAAAAAGTTCTCAAAGAAATGGTAACCAAAGGTATAGTCAAAAACGCCTATCAACTGTACCTTGTGGGGGACAACTACATTTTCCGTCAGGCGATACGTGTAAACGACTTGCACGACGTGGATTGGAAAAGCGAGGCTCAACCCCTTTCGGAAAGCGCGTTTTACAGCGGCTTCGGTCACCGTTCCGACAAACTTACCGGATACATACTCAATTGGGATACCGTTTTGGAAGGAAATTTTGTTAGCGAAGAAAACGGTTTGTACACTTTCCATTACGTGTTGGATACGGTAACGGCAACCACATATCTCCGTCGCGAAATGATTACCAACGGCGATCTCGACGGCGAACCCACCTTTACCAAGTGCGAAATCTATGTAACGATGGATTCCGATTTCAACGTAAAGTCACTGCGCACCGATTGCGCTTACAACGCAAAAACAAAGGGTATTCCCGCCTCCTGTACGGAGGACATCACCGAACGGTTCGAGTCTTTCGAAGGCGATTTGCCCGAAACGGAATTTTTCACCCCGTTTCTCGGAAAAGAACCTGCGGGCAATCTCGACAAAGAGAGCAGCGCATTGGATATGCTTATGGAAATGTTCGCTCCCTATCTCAACGGAGAGGACGAGCTTAAAGTTCGCTTGACGGTAAGCAACGAGGGCGAACAAATATCCGATATACTTGCTCACGTGGCAGGTCTGGAAGGCGTAATGGGCGGCGAAAACGGTGCGGATTTGTCGAAACTCGCCGTAAATCTGAAAATGGGCGACCTCAATGCGTGCTATCGTCATCAAACGGGAAAAATTCTGCTTAACTATCGCGAATTTAACGGCAGCACAACGGTAAACGGAATAAAAGACTTTATCGCCGCGCTTTCCGCGGTTACGGGAGAAAATGAAATTTCTTCCGACGGTTTGACTTCCCTGTTGGGAGATGACCCGACCGCGTTATTGGATAAAATGCAGGGTCCCGAATATTCCGAGGACAAGAGCGTTTGTACGGTCACTTTTGCACCTTTCGACGACGCGGATATATGCGCCCGTCTGGTCGGCATACGGCAAAACGACAAGTATATATTCGACAGCGCCGACATAGACATCGGCAACGTCGGTATTCACATTGTTCCGCAAAGTTGGACACCCGTAGCTATAAAAGAGGATTCCTGCGAAATTTTGGGCTTGACGGATTTGCTCAAAAACGGAAAAATTTCTCTTAACGCAGACGTCAAACTTCCCATTGCGGACAGAATGTATGACGTCAACGCCGACATACTTGTCGATTTGGCAAAACTTACTGCGGAAGCTCATGCGACGTTGGGTTCCAACGGCGACGTTGATGTTTACTATGTCGACAACATAGCTTACGTGGCTTTGGGAAATATCAAATTTAAGTTGGACGTTTCGCAAACGGACAAATTAAAGGATATTTTGACACAATTTACGCAAGACGGCTTGCTTCCCGATTCCGAAACGGTTCCGTCTGAGGATTTCGATCCGAAGAACATTTTGTCGTTGCTAAGCGGTTTCGAGGTGGCTGCGTCTCAAAACGGCGCCGTTCTGACCGTGAATGTCGGAGAAATGAAAGTTTGTCTAAACCTTGTCGAGCGTGCCGACCGCTGGAATGTGGAAAGTTGCACCGCACAGGGTTACGGAATAGACGCAACTATCATCCCCGCCGAAAATTATCGGGATATTCTTGTCCCCGCCGACGCGGATTTATATGCCGACGTGACGGAGTTTGCAGATACGTTTGACGATCCGATCGCCGCATTGGTTCAGTCCGAAACGTACGGTGCGGATTTCTCGATGAACGCTAATGTTGACGGTCACCTCTACAATATCAGCGGCAATGTCGTATCGGACGAAGAAAAAACGCTGAAAGTCGTCGCCGTTGTCTCCGAAAACAATGTCGGTATATTAAATGCGGAAGTAATTTACGCAAACAACATTGTTTATCTTGCCGTAAACGGCATCAGAGCGGCATTTGCGGTAACGGAGCAAGGCGCGGACGGCGATAAAGTGGAGCAAGCCTTGCAAAATCTCCTCGCCGACGAGCAATTGAAACAATTGTTGGAGGGCAACGAACAAATAAGCGAAGCCGTTGCCGAAGTGGGCGGAATTATACAAAAAGTAAAGCAATTCGATCCCGAAAGTCTTTGGGATGTGGATTTCACTACGGTAGTTACCCGTTTCCTGTTTGCCGACGGCACATTGTCGCTGACGGTTGACGGCAGTGCGTTCGGATTGGAAGGGGCGGAACTCTCCTGCGATTTGTCTGTAAAAGACGGCAATCTTGCCGTTGAAATACACGATTTGGAATTGGCGGATATTCAGCTCGATTGCGCCGTTACGCTGCTTTCCGACATCGAGCGGATAACCGTTCCGTCCGCGGAGGACTACATACTTAATTTGCGCGGAGAAATAATGGGCGCACAGCTCGATATTTCGCTCGATCTTGTAAATATGGACATATGGTCATGTGTGCATTTCGGCAAGGAAGACGCATATTTCCGCTTTGTTGACGGCAAATTGCTGTTGCTGTTCGGCGGCGCGAGAGTGGCGGTGGATGTAGAAGATTTGTCCGCCGTTACGGATAAGGTTAAAACTCTTTTGGAAGAAACCGCGCCCGACGCGACGGACACAAAGCAAATTACCGATTTGTTGGCTATCGTTTCCGCATTGAGCGTAAACTTTACGGACGAACAACCCAATATTTCCTTTGACGGAGAAGGCTTGTCCGTGCGCGCAAACTTCACAAACAAGGACGGCAATCTGTTATTTGACAATTTAACGGTGAATTTCGTCGTCGGCGAGGAAAGTTACGAAGCAAAACTTACGCAGCAGACCGAACAGGCATACAGACTGCATTCCGATCTGTTATATATCGACGGCAACAGACTTATAGACGAAATTCTCGACACCGTGATCGCCTTCAAAGACGCGAAAGGCTTTGCGATAAACGCAGAATTGAATTTGAATGTCAACGGAAACGCTTATATTGCCGAAATCGATCTCAACCTCAACGGCGGAGTGTACGGCACATTGTCGTTGCGTGACGTTGAAAACGCGCCGCTTGTGTCCGCCGAGGTCTATTTCGTCGACGGAGTACTGTATTTCGACATAAACGGAATACGTCAATCCGTTGATCTTTCTCAAACTCAACCGAACGCGAGCGACGTAAATTTGGCGGGTATTCTCGACGAAATGAGAGGCTCCAACGAGTTGTTGGACAGCCTGTTGAAGGTGTTGGACAACCTTCCTTCCGATCCTCGCGAATTGGTATACTCCGAATTTATTTCCGATTTGTACCAAGACGAAACTTCCCTTTACTTGCTGTCCGATCTTTCACAGCTCGATTTGGGCGATGTGGCGCTTGTATTCAAATTGGGTGCAAAACCCACCGTATCGATATACGGCTTGTCCGTCGGAGAAGTTTCAGCCAATGCAAAGATCGCACTGGACAAATCCTACCGTGCGGTAAAAGCGCCGCAGTCCGACTACACGACGGATATTTCCGTCAGCCTCGGCGAAGGTATCCGTGCGGGAGTACATCTCGATCTGTTCAACAAATCGGTATACGGAGAGTTGAATTTGTACAACAACGGTATTTTGTTCGAGTATCTGAACCGTGAGATATTCCTTCAATTCGGAAATATTTCCGCTAAACTTGCTGTGGATGACTTCGGCAAGTTGCTAGAAACGGTAAACAAATTTACGGGTGACTCCTCGGATAATCAACAAATTTCGGATGTGCTCAAACAGGCTCTCGGCAAATTGATATTCCAACGCACGGCAATCGACGGAGGTTATTGCGTAAATATCGATATTTCGCAAGACGCGAGCGCCGCAGTATTCTTCCTTTGCGACGGCGACAAGGTCGCAATTGACAGTTTGAAGCTCAATCTCAGCGAAAGGGAAATCGTATTGAGGTTTACCGATTCGGTCGATGTGCGGAGAGTGGATATGAACCGCACGTTTGTGGAATTAGCTCAACCGATCGACGCATTTGACGATCTCATTGCCCGATTGATCTCGGCAAACAGCTACGGCGCAGCCTTCGAACTCAACGTAAAATTGGGCGGCAAACCCTACACGTTGAGAGGCAATTTCACATTGGACGAATATCGCAATATACAGGTAAATGGCACCGTTTATGACGGAGAAACGGGCATTGTCGATCTGGATGTAATTGTTTCCGGCGACAAGGTGTTCCTCACCGTAAACGGCATAAAGGCGACGTTCAAGTTGGGCAAAAACGACGGTACCGGCGATATTGCTCAGACCTTTGAAAGCCTTATGGAAAACGAGCAAATAGCCGCGCTTTTGGAAGGGAACAGCGATATAGCCGATTTGATACGTCAAATAAAATCTGTTGCGGAAAACATAAGCAGTAAAAAGTTGTCCGAAGTCAACTTTGAAAAGCTGCTTGGCTCGCTCACGTATAATGTTGACGATTCCGGCGTAAAAACGCTCTCGTTGCAGATTGACGCAAGTGAATTTGATTTGGGTACGTTTGATTTGGAACTTCGCAACGACGATGATATTCTTACCGTTGCCGTCAAAAACTTGAAATTGGGTAACATTCAAATAGACAGCGCGCAAGCGACTGTACAATCCGACGTGTCTGCGATAGACGTGCCCGAAAAAGATTATCTGCTGAAACTTCATATCGCGGGAGAAGAATTGGGCATATCTGCGGACATCACTGCGAATTTGTACTCCATGGATATTTGGGGAACGGTACAATACGTCAACAACGAAATAGACGGTTTGCCCGTCAATGAAACGCTGTCGCTGCGTTTTGTAAATAAAGAGTTGTATTTGAGTCTCAACAACATAAATCTCAAATTTAACGTCAACAAGTTGGGCGGACTTATCGACAGAGTGAAGAATCTTTTGAGCAAGGACGGCTCCTCCGATATGAATCTCAACGAAATATTGTCGCACCTGCAATTCGATCTTGCGGGTGATCACAAACTCGTATATGAATCCGACGGAATGACCGTTTCGGTAAACTTCTCTCCCGACGCCGACAACAAACTTGTTTTCGACAACATTTCGGTGACGCTCGGCGGCAAAAAAATAGAGATAAACAACAATTGGAAGGCTCACGCGCAGCTTGACACGGACGGCAAATTTACGGTTGCAGACAATATGGCAGACAAATTGCTTGCCGTAGTCGAACGCTTTATAAACGCCGATCATTTCAACGTCGGCTTGACCGCGACAGTTTCGACGGGCGACCGCGAGTATACAGCCAATGTAAATATCAATTACAACAACGGAATTTGCGCTTCCGTCACATTGAGTGAGAAAGATTTGTTGCTTGTTTGCGCAACAATAACGCTCAAAGATCACACGTTGTATATAGACGCTAACGGTATTCAACAAAAATTCGTCCTGCCCGAATCGTCGGCAAAGGAGGGCGACTTTGACGTTCAATCGTTGAAAGATATTCTTGACAAACTGTTTGGCATAAACGGTTTCATCGACGAAATAATGACAAATCTTGCCGATTTCGAAACCGTATCCGATTTGTTGACGAGTCTCGACATCAACGGCGACCTTCTTACTGCAACCGTTTCGGAAAAACTCGGTTTGGGAGCCATCCGAGTCACATTCGACGCAAACTCAACCAAGTTGAGTCTTTATGATTTGAAAATCGGTTCCGCATCCGTCGATTTCTCCGCCGAGTTAAAAGACAGCAACGGCGAAGTAACGGTTCCCGACGGAGAATTTACAACAGAACTGCATCTCGATCTCGGCGAAATCGGCAGTGCGAGCGTAGAATTGGATTTGTTCAACAATCGCATTTACGGCTTGGCAAAGATATACGGCAACAACCTGACTTTCGAGTTCAACACGAAAAAGACAAAAGACGCATGCAACGTATTTATCATATTGGGCGACAGTACGACAGGCGCCAAGTTGAAGTTCGATACGGACGATATCGGTTCTTTGATAGAACAATTGAGCAACTTCGGAGTAACCCTTCCCGAAATCGGCTCCGACGGAGATATTATAGATACGTTAAAGACGGTTTTGCAATCATGCAAAATCAAGCCTTTGGAAGAAGCGGAAGGATATGAGCTTACTTTGGAAATAAGCGGCGTAACCGTTAAAATCGAATTTACAAAGGAAACCGTTGAAGTCGAATCTGCAAAGGAAAAAGACATCGTCAAACTCGGTAACGTCAAAGTGAGCGTCAACGGATTTGAAATAACCGGTTCTTTGCAAAAAGACGCGGAGAATGTCGGTATCGAGGACATCAACTCCAATGAATATATTGACGTTATGAGTTTGCTTGAAAAATTTGCCGCTCCCATCGGCAAATTGATTGAAACGGAAACGGGAACATATCAAATAGACAATTTAAGCGGCACCGTAAAAATAGGCGATAACACATATTCCCTTTCCAATGCGATCGTGAAATTCGATGTCAATGGCAATTTGTACATAAAGTTGGACCTTTCCTACAACGGGACGACTATGTTTGACGATCTGGAAATTTGGTTGATAGACAAGAACCTTTACGTACAGGAAGGCGAATTGAAACTTGCTTTGCCTCTCAACGACTCCAAGTCAAGCGATACGTCATTGGACGAAATCAAAGATCAGCTCAAAGCTTTCAAAAACAAGATCGACGGGTTGGAACCCATTATCGATTGGATTCTTTCCGTATTGAACAAGGACCTTTTGTCTCTCGACTTCACAGAGATGTTGAACAACTTGACCTTCGATGATTCGCTCGGCGTAACGATAAACGGCGCTCAGATAGGCTTGTCCGAATTTGGCTTGACGTTGAATACAACCGCTAACGACGGCATAAGTCAGGACGGCATTAGTCTGCAAGTAAACGAAGGCAGTAAGATAATGGCGTACGACGCCGAACACAACGCAGTATTTGAAATTTACGGTCTTTACGCCGAAATATCGGACGGCAACGCCATAGAAAAACCGGGCGACGACTTCAAAACAAACCTCGTTGTAAAATTGGATGAAAGCAACACGTTGTATGCCGAAATCGACCTGTTCAACAAGGTGTTCAAAATGAAGATTGTCAGCACCGACGCCAATGGCAATCAAGTTACGCTCGATCTGTTGTATCAAGACGAAACCAAAACTCTCAAAATCACCGATGGTACAAAACTGTACATTTCGGTGAACATCAACAGTATCGGCAGCATGATAAACGCCATCAACACGATAGTCAACGAACAAGCCGGCAGCGATCCCAACTCGAAATTGCCCGGTTTGGATAAACTTGGCGACGGCTTGAATATTGACGAAATTCTGCGTTCGCTCGCCTTGTATCAGGATCAAAATCAAGTAAAATTGAACCTCAAAGTACTTGGTTTGGATATGACGGTGAGCTTTGACAGCGGAACAATATCCGCACATGTTCCCGTCGTTGACGGTATCGAATTGAATATCGAATCGGGCGTTCTGCCCTCGAAAGACGGCACGCAGATGCAGTACGGAGAATTTCTTCCGGCAGATGACAACAAATATGTGCACGTGGACGAAGTATTCAACGATTTCTACATTGGCAACGGCACGGATGATAATCCCGATGGACCGATTTACGAATTGGTTACCACCAACGCTTGGCGTTTCGATTTCACGGGCAATGCCGATATCAGTATCGGCGGCAGTGGCGAGTACCGTATCGCAAATGGATCGTACTTTATATTCGCCTTCAACAAATCGGAAACGGAGTTCAGTCTAAAACAAATGTTGGATGCGTTGGGGAACAACAGCACCAAACAAGACGGCTATGACATGTTGTTTAAGTTGCTCAACACGTTGCAACTAAGGGCAAACCTTACCATTCAAAAGCAAGACGGCGCCGTTTACAAAGATATTATGTATTTGGATATCGCCTTGCTGAGATATGCGGGTGCGGACAACAAAGACGGTGCCAAGTCTCGTTTGTACATTCACTACGACACATGCAAGCCGATTCAGGCCGAAGACGGCACATATTCTCGTACGGGCGAACTCAACATAACGTTGAGTATAGACGCTTTGAAAAACGTTATCGGACTCAAAGACGCTTTGGACAAAGTCTTGGGCGGAATGATATCCAAGTTAGTCGACAACATCAATGGCGCCATTGCCGACTTGCAAAACAACAAATCCAAGTTACAAATCGGTACGCTTGCCAGCTTGTTTACGTCGGTCAGCTATGACGAAGAAATGAATTTCAAGTTGAAATTGAACGGCAACACAATCAGCAAAAAGCTAGGTGAACTCAACCTTAGCGTCAGCGCCTATGGCGGCGCAGAAGGTGTGGGAGCCGCCAAACGTGGCAGAGGTCTCCAATTGAATGAATTTACATTCGGCAACGATGATTTCAGTATCAACTTGACCAATATAATTGTATCCGCCGCCACCTCTATTGAAATCAAGGACGACGACGGCAAAGTGACGGGACATGACTACGACTACGTAATCTACGGCATCAACAGCTACCTGCAAGACCATGTCGCAAAGACGGGCAGTGTCGACGCTCCCACTGTACTCAACCCCGAAGGCGCGCTCAGCACTATCGACAGCTTCAACAAGTCCAACGTGGCGGCTTGGGGTAGCGACAAGGGCTACAATATGAGCAACCACATCAATTTGGACAGTATCTATCAATTGGCGGCGTCGTTGGTCATCACCGCGGGTAGAGACGACGGCAACGGTCACAGATCGTTCAAGATCGAAGGACCGTTGAAATTGAGCATTACCGTGCTTGGTTTTGAAGTAAAAGAGGTATCTATTCCGATACTGTTCTATGCCGATATAGACGAAAACGGCGACTCCTACTTCGCAGTGAAAATTCACAGAGATCGCGAGAGAGCGATGGGAGCTGATTTGTTCGGAGATCGTGGTGGCGACTCTTATTTGACGTTTACCACTAACGACGGAAACGGCAAACCCGTATTCAATGTTTACAGAAACTCAAACAACAGTCACATTTGTCCTAAGTGTTCTTCCTTGGACAATTATACGGTAGTAGTAGAAGAAGGAGCATGGATTAAAACAAAGAATATATACAGAATATGCAAAAACAAAGCGTGTTCAAATTATGGGAAAGGGCAGAAAGTCACCACATGGAGCGATTGGTCAACAACGGGCAAGATGGATTCGGAATATTTGAAGTCGGGAGAACCGGGTTTTAAGGACGAAGGTATTTCTCCTGCCGAATTTATGGCTAATTTGCTCGGAGGAGAGAGAAGCGAAAGAGGTTACCTGTTTGACCTACTCAATCTCGGCAGTATCGATGTGCCTTTGCTTACCAAAATCTGTTTGGATCAAACAATCAAAGACGCCATGAATGACCCTACCAAGGAATTTGGTATTGAGGATGTGTTGGACACGGGTGAATCCTATAATTACGGAACTTCTTCTTCGGGCGATATGCAGTTTGAGATCATTGCAAATCTCTTGTCAATTTCCGACGGCTTGGGAACGCTCACTGTCAACATTCACCACTCGGGAGACTTCAACGACTTGTACAGTTACAATAGTGCAACGGATAAGTGGGAGTACGACGCCCAAAAGATTGCGGCAATCAATTTGTCGCGGCTGGAAGGTAACATCGGTTTGGCAAAAGGCTTTGTGCATATAGACTTCGATTTGCAACACACAACACCCGGATACGGTACCGCTTGGTACTTTAATTCCGACTTGAAGCAAATGTGGAAGAACCCCGAAGTTTGGGAAAAAGGCTACGCCGGCTGATCCGATACTAACAAAATCAAAGCGCCTGCTTGTTTGCAGGCGCTTTACTTTTGCGTATTTGAACATATCTGCATTTGCGCATACACGCATATTTGAAAATGGTGCGGCGGCGAGATAGCGCGCAGGATTGTGTTACTACTGTATAAAAAGCAAACCGATCTCAGACGAAAAGAACGGTTTGGTAAATGTTTGCAATTTAACCGTCTATTGCGCATAACCGAAGAGTTTTTTCGGCTATAAATTTTACGCTTGTAAAATTCGGAGCTAGGGCGTTCGGTGAAAAATAATCTGCAACAATTTTGCCGCACGATTGATCTGTCTATTTCAGTGGCAAACTCATTTTCGGCATCAAATCGCGCAGAGTGTATACTTCGTAGTCGTCGTAGCTTTTTCCGAGAACGATTTCGAAATCCGCGGGACAAAACTCCGTCATAACCTGTCTGCACACGCCGCAGGGCGGACAGACGTCTCCGTCGCCGATCTTTGTGTGTACGTCGTTGCCGACTATCGCAATGGCAACAAAATCGCGCTCACCCTCGCTGACAGCCTTGAATATGGCAACGCGTTCCGCGCAGACGGTGGGAGTAAAAGTGTTGTTCTCTATGTTGCAGCCGCGGTAGATTTTTCCGCTTGCGGACAGCAGCGCCGCGCCGACAGCCCAATGCGAATAGGGACAGTAGGAGTTTTTTTGCGCTTCGTATGCTTCCTTGACCAATGCTTTGTAATCCGTCATTTTTCTCTCCTCTCAAAGTGGGTTTATATTATAATGTATTACTCGGCAAATGTCAATACTGTTTTTAATTGTTTTAATGCGTAAAGTTTGTTTGACGGAGATATTCTCACTTTTTTTGCGGCAAACACTTATTTTTCGTTGACATTTTCGTTGGCGTGTGGTAAGATATTCTTGCACTTCTGTATGGGGTGTAATTTTTTGCGTGCGCAATTTTAGCTTTTTGCGTCACAAACAGGAGAAAACTATGGCAGCGAAGAAAGGTAACAGAGTCAAAGTTGTGCTTGCCTGCACAGAGTGCAAACAACGCAATTACGACACTTTCAAAAACAGCAAAAATACAACCGACAGGCTCGAACGTAACAAATATTGCAGATTTTGCAGAAAACACACCGTTCACAGAGAAGCCAAATAAGGAGGTAGGCAAATGGCTGCAACAACTAAGGCAAAAAGACCCAATTTGTTCAAGCGTCTTGGCGCTTTCTTTGTAAAAAGTTGGTCCGAACTCAAAAAGGTAACATGGCCCACATTCAAAACCGTACTCAAAAATTTGGGTATCGTGTTGCTTGTGGTGCTTGCGTTTGCCGTGATTATTTTGATTGCGGATATGATTTTTGCAAATCTGCTCATCAGCTTGCCCGGCGAAGGTCATCATTGGGTATGGCCCTGGAATAGCTAATTTTCGGAGAAGTAAATGGCATCAAACGAGGCAAAGTGGTATATACTGCACACCTATTCCGGCTATGAAAGTTTGGTAAAAAAGTCCATCGAGCAAATGGTGGAAAACGGCAATCTCCAAGATGTAATTTTGGATACCAAAATTCCCACCGAAACGCTCATTGAGGACAGAAACGGCAAAATGAAGGCGTATGAAGCCAAAGTTATGCCGGGATATGTGTTTATCAAGCTGGTTTATTCTTCGCAGCTTTGGTTCATGCTCACCAACACTCGCGGCGTTACGGGCTTTGTGGGTCCCAACGGAAAGGCATGGCCGCTTACCGACGACGAAGTAAAGCGTTTGCGGTTGGAAGACCCCGTTGTGGATTTCACTATGACGGTAGGCGACAACGTTACCGTCGTTGACGGACCGTTTGAAGGCTTGGTGGGCGTCATCAAGAGTATCGATTCCGCCCGTCAAAAGGCGCAAGTGGTGCTGAATATGTTCGGACGCGAAACGTCCGTGGACATGGACTTTATTCAATTGGAAAAAATCTCCAACGTTGCAACGTCCGTTGCGGATGAGGAGTAGTTTTTTCGCGCGCACGGCGATACTGTGCGATTTTGGGAGAAGCAACGCTAAACTACACTTGTTGCTTCGTTAAACCACGATTAGGAGGTCACAATGGCAAAAAAAGTAACGGCAGTTGTCAAACTGCAACTTCCTGCCGGCAAAGCGACACCGGCACCCCCGGTAGGTTCTGCGCTCGGTCCTCACGGAATCAATATTCCCGGTTTCACCAAGGACTTCAACGCAAAGACTGCCGATAAGGCGGGACTTATCATTCCCGTTATCGTAACAATTTATCAGGATCACAGTTTCACTTTTGTACTCAAGACCCCGCCCGCACCGGTACTCATCAAGAAAGCTTGCGGTATAGAGAGCGGCAGCGCGACGCCCAACAAAACCAAAGTTGCAAAGATCACCAAGGCTCAGATCGAAGAAATTGCAAAGCTCAAGATGGTTGACCTCAACGCGGCAACTCTCGAAGCGGCATGCTCTATGATTGCGGGAACCGCTCGTTCTATGGGCGTGACCGTTGTTGACTAAGGAGGCTCGCTATGGGAAAAAAGTATGTTGACGCATTGAAACAAATTGACAGAAGCAAGCAATATGATTTGAACGAAGCAATTGAGCTTGCCGTAAAAGTAGCTCCCGCAAAGTTCGACGAAACTTTGGAGTTGCACGTAAAATTGGGTGTAGACCCCCGTCACGCAGATCAACAAGTCCGCGGCGTAGTGGTATTGCCCAACGGAACAGGCAAAACGGTGCGCGTTTTGGTAATCGCCAAGGGCGCCAAGGCGGATGAAGCTACCGCAGCCGGTGCTGATTTTGTCGGCGCAGAAGAGTATATAGAAAAGATTCAAAAGGAAAATTGGTTCGGCTTCGACGTTATGATCACAACTCCCGATATGATGGGACTTGTAGGTCGTATGGGTAGAGTACTCGGTCCCAAGGGATTGATGCCCAACCCCAAGAGCGGAACTGTTACAATGGACGTTGCAAAGGCAATTTCCGACGTTAAGGCAGGTAAAGTGGAATATCGCGTAGATAAACAAGCAATCTGCCACGTAATCTTCGGCAAAAAATCTTTCGGCGCGGAAAAACTTATCGAAAATGCTACCACCGTTATGGACGCCATTATCAAGGCTAAACCGGCGGCAGCCAAGGGTACCTATCTCAAATCCGTTGCGGTTGCAACCACAATGGGTCCCGGTATCAAAGTAAGCTACAAATAAGCCGAAACTAACAATCGAATACAACCCCACCGTTCCAAAGACAGCAAGTAACAGTAAATCTTGCCGAGGTACACTAAGGTTGCTAAGTCAATCACGACTCCTGCCCTTGTACCTTGCGGTGCAAGGGTTTTTGTATTCCCCATCACAAATGTCGATATGGGGTAAAGAAATTTTATAGGAGGAAAACAATGGATCACGAACGTCATCACGGTCATCTCAGTCCCTCTCAGCAGGCGAAACACGACAAGGTTGAAGAAATAAAGCAAATTATCCAAGACAGTCATTCTTTCGTCATCGTTGATTACAAGGGATTGACGGTTGCACAAGATACCGAATTCCGTTCTGAGTTCCGCAAAAACGGCGTTGACTACCGCGTTCTCAAAAATACGCTTGTACGCAAGGCGCTGAACGAACTCGGTTACACGGAGTTTGACGAAGCATTGAACGGTCCCAGCGCATTTGCTTTCGGTACCCAAGACGCAGTTGCCCCCGCCAAAGTTGCGGCAGAAGGCGTCAAAAAGTACAACAAAATGCAAATCAAGTGCGGTATGTTCGACAAAAAGTTTGCCGACGCTGCTACTTGCGAAGCAATGAGCAAGGTTCCTGGCAGAGAAACATTGCTTGCAATGTTGGTATCTGTTTTGTCCGCTCCAATGCGCGGACTTGCGGTTGCGTTGAACGCAATTGCGGAGAAAAAGGCGTAACAAGCGCCGAGGGCACGCTTTCACCTGACGAAAGCAACACATCTTATTCTAAAATTTATCAAGGAGAATTACAATGGATACAAAGAAATTTATCGACGAGATCAGCAATCTCTCTGTTTTGGAACTCAACGAACTTGTTCATGCCATCGAGGAAGCATTCGGTGTGAGCGCAGCGGCTCCCGTAGCGGTTGCAGGCGGCGCAGCGGCAGCGGCTCCCGTAGTGGAAGAAAAGACGGAATTTGACGTTGTTTTGAAGGGTATCGGCTCTGCAAACAAGATCGCCGTCATCAAGATCGTCCGCGAACTTACCGGTCTCGGACTTGTAGAGGCAAAGAACGCTGTCGAAGGCGCTCCCACAACCTTGAAAGAAGCTCAACCCAAGGACGCTGCCGAAGCTATCGTAAAGCAATTGACGGAAATCGGCGCCGAAGCGGAATTGAAATAATCGGCACAGCACGGATTTGTGAATTTGCAAAAAACAAACACCCCGCTCTATTTTCAGTCGAGCGGGGTGTTTTTTGCGACTTCATTTTTATGTTTGGATAAAAAACAGTCTCATTTTTTAACCCATCAATATTTGTATTTGGGCGTTCCGTGCGCGTGTAGTATAGTGTATACTACCAAAACGCGCGTTTATTACAGCATAATTATTTTTCGTATGGCTTGTTCGCTTGCCTCGGGCAAAACGGTGCGTAAGCGGCGGACTATTCGCTCAAAACTTTCCTTCGGTTCGCGTTTGTATGCGGCGGTTATTGCGTCGTAACCGAAACGGTATTCGGGAGTGGAGTATTCCGCCACGCCCCAACCGTATATTTTACCGTTTTTGTCCGTCATATACACAAAATCGCTTATATCCACATATGTACACATTTGCAGCCGTGTAATAACCGTTTCGAATCCCTTATTGCCGCCCTTTTTGTAGTTGCAAATCTCTTTGAGACGTTTGGATAGCAATTTGCCGTTTTGCAAAATAGCAGTGTAGATTTCTTCGTCTTTGTGCGGAGCAATGCCTTCGTCCATACGGCTGTCGAAGTCGTACCCGTCGCGACGGTAGTTGGCAAAGTCGGCAAACCATTCTCTGCTTACAAAGCCCGCTTTGTTGCGAAAAAATTTGCCGTAAAGACATCCGCTGCGTATTACCGGACCTTTCCATTCCCAAGGACCGTCGGCGCTGTCGCTGAACCACAGCTCATGCGGACAATGTTCCTCTATTGAAAAACCCGCTACTTCGTTTGCGAAAAAGGGTAAAAAACCTATTTCATTTACAGTGGTGACGATAGCTTCAACGCTGTCGAGTTTGTTGAATTTCATAATATGCAATAGTGTGCCGTATTCGGCAAAAGTGTGCGTACGGCTTTATGCGGCAGTGAAATCGCTTTTTCAGATAATTTCCACAACCTCGCCTATGTACATGGTGTGCGGCGCTTCGCCTTGATAATAGCGAGCGATCGCGTCCTGCGGTATAGCGTTTAAGTCAAGATTTTGACGGTAGATTTTTTTGCATACGAGCGTGGTGTACGCCTCGCAAAAAGTCACGCCGTTTGGCAAAAAACGCGGTGTAAGTCCGCTCAAAGCCACTTTGTCGCAATCCCTGCCCGATTTAGTGCCGAGAACTCCCAATGAATGTTTGTATTTTTCATCGAAAAAGCCGACCGTAAAGTATTCGTTGTTTTCCAAAAACTCGTGCGTATAACGTATGGGTTTAACGTAGACGGTGGCAACCGGTTTACTCCACAGCGTACCCAATCCGCCCCATCCTATTGTCATTGTGTTGAATCGGTCCTTGCTTCCGGCCGTCACCAATGCCCAATCTTTGTTGAATATTTGTAGTATGTTTTCATCCAATTTCATATTTTTACCTCTTCATGTTTTATATTCCGACTTGACGTTTAACCTCGTATCGACAGCTCAAAGGCGGCGGTATGTTTGCGTAGACTTCGGCAATATTAACGCAACACGTTTTAGACACGTCTCCGCGCTCGGAAATGAGGCTTGTCAATCAACAATTCGTATTACAATACGCCCAAGAAAGCGCCGACTGCCCAACCGAGCAAGGTGCCGATGGCAAGCCCCAAGGTGCCGCAAATAATGCCGGGAGCAATCAGATTTCGATCGCCGTAAGCATTTGCTACGGGTGCGATGAAGGGAGGTCCGTAAATTCCCGCCGTACTTGTTATCAAAGCGGTGCCTGCGTCAATTTTGCACAGTTTGCACAGCAACAGGTGCAGCAATATTACCGCTATCTGCGAGCAAGCAAAGAAACACAACGTGGGTAAAATTTCTTTGACAAGTTCGGATATGTCTATACTCATCGACAAACCGAGAGAAAATATCAGTATCAAATATTGTCCTATTTGGTACGAACCTTTTATCCGACGTATAGGTTTGACGAAACTGAAAGCAACGCCCAATATCGATACGGCAAGTATGATGTACAAACTACCGTCAATATTGCCGTTGATAAGAAACTCCAACCCGACGCCTACGCCCAAACATCCGATTGCAAGTGCAATCACTCCGATAAGTTTTCCGATGGATTTGCGATCTCTCGGTATCAAGCGGTAATTGTATTCTTCTGCGGCGTCACCTGTTTTAGAGGTTTCAACAGCGATTGTTTGCAACCTCGTATCCGCATTTTGCGTTTCGTTTACTGTTCCGCCCGAAACAACGGCATTAGCGGTCCCTACTCCGAGAATTTTTTTGTAAACGGGTTTTATTACTGTAAGTATCAACAAAAAATATACGCCGCCCACAAAGAAATCGGAAATTTGCGCCGAAGCGATCACCGTGCCGCTTTGTTCTCCCAACAATGCCTTTGCAATGGCAATCATATTGGGTGTGCCGCCGGTATACAATCCCGCAGTCATTCCCGAAAGCACGTTCGGATTTTCCAGACCTGCCGCTCTTGCGATGAAAAACGAAACAATCGATACGCACACGGCGGATGCTATAACAAGCGCGAAAGAAATTATTGTCTTTTTCGCAAGGTAACGTACCCCCGTTATGTCAAAACCAAACAAAATCAACGGGATCGCGATAGCCACGAATACGCTGCTTACCGTTTCCGTCAGACCTCTGTCGTAGGGGATGGGAATTACGGATACGATTATTCCCAACAGGTAACACAGCGCAATTGCTCCGATAAAACCCAAAAATTTCACTTTTTTCGTCAGCCATAGGATGAAAGCCGGCATTGCCGCCATAAACAGCAATGCCAACACCGTACACAGTGTATTTACCCATGGCGCAACTTGTGCGGCAAGTAATGTAATCACTTTCAAATCTCCTTATAATAAATGCGGTATCTGCGTGCAAGCACGCCGCCTACGCTTTTTATAACTTCGTTGCTTGGAACATTGTTCTCCATAATCGTTCCCGCTTCCAACCGAGTAACTCCGTTTGCGGTCATGGATTCCCACAGCTTGCAATAGAGAGAAGCAATCAAACCCGTGTTTTGATATTGCGGCACGACATATTGCAGCATGGCGCGCACTCCGTGAATTTTTTTGCGCTTGCGCAGGAATATGCACAATCCGCGTGCGTTCATTTTGCCCTTCATTTCTCTGAATAACTCAAAGTAGTCCGGTAAAGCCATCATTATACCCAACGGCTCGTCCGTTTGGTTGGAACGCGCAATGAGAATATAGTCCTTGTTGAGATAGTTTTTCCAATCCTTCACAATGGAGCGAAGCGCCTCTATCGTGGGAGCGTCCTGGTAAATTATCTGATTTGTAGCTATTTGCATTACCGTATGAAAATCGTTCAGATCGCGATCGATGCACTTCCAATCCACGACATCCACACGAAAATCGTGTTTTTGGCGTGAGTAGTCGTCTATACGTTTTGCGCGTGTATAGTCGGCGTGGTTGATGTCTATTTTGTATTGCAATGCGTCCGTCTGTTTTACCAAACCGAAATTTGTCAGCAATTTGTCGTAGTAAGTTTTGTTGTAAGAGGTAAATATAAGCGGCGGAGCGTCGAATCCTTCCACGAGAATGCCTCTGCGGTTGTCTTGATCGTGGGGAAAATAAGTTCCGGACAAATGCGTTGCGCCCATCTTTTTGAGTCGTGCAACGGCTTCGTTCATTATCGAATTACACACGGATTGATCGTGTACACATTCGAACATACTGAAAAATCCGCATTTATCGGTGTCGAGCTGTTTGTTTTTCGCAACAGTACACAGCACTCTTGCAAGCACGCGGTTTTCTTCCATTGCGACAAGCGCAAAGTATGTTTTTTCCTCTAAAATCAATTTTTTAAGCGTCTTTACAAGGTCCTCTTTCATATAGGGTACGTAATTGCGATCGCTTTGGTAAAGATCATCGGGAAAGTCTACAAATTTTTTTATAAGTTTTTTGTCTACCTGTACAATTTTCATTCGCCACCTCAAATCAATATTCGGTCAAACCCAGCAAAAAATCAACGGATACTCCGTAAAGTTTCGCAATGGCAACAAGAGTTTCCAGCGACGGTTCTCCCGTGCCGGTTTCGTAGCGCAAATAGGACTGTTGCCGAATACCTAATTTTTCCGCAACTTTACATTGTGTCATATTGTTTTCAAGTCGAAGATCTTTCAATCTTTGAGCAAAAGATTTCATATACTACCTCAACCGAAATACAGAGTGTTATGATAAAATAAATTTTACAGCCTTTTGCTGTTATTGTGAGAATTTACAGCCTTTTGCTGTTAGAAGTGTAAAAGAAAAACACTGTCGCAGACAATTGCGGCAGTGTTTGAAAAAACAGTGAATTTATTCTATGATAATATTGATAGTTACGGAGATTTCCGCATACAGTTTAACAACGGCGGTGTAGTTTCCCGTTGTGCGGATAGGTTCTTTCAGTATAACTTGTTTTTTCTCTACGGGATAGCCCAATGCAGTCAATTCGTCGGCAATTTCTTTGTTGGTAATGCTTCCGTACATTTTACCTTGCGAACCTGTTGCCACAGTTATGCGAATCGTCTGTCCTTTTAGTCTGGCGGCGTCCTCTTGTGCTTTTTGCCGTTCTGCGGCTTTTTGTTTTTCAATTGCCTTGTTATGTATTTCAACGGAATTTATTTTGTCGGCTGTGGCAATAACGCCCAAACCTCGTTTCAGCAAAAAATTGTTGGCATATCCGTCGGATACATTGATTACATCTCCTTTTTTGCCTTGTCCTTTTACATCTGCAAGCAACAGTATTTTCATTTTAATATTTTTCGTCGGTCGTAAAGACTCGACTCTCCCTGTGTATTGATTGATTTTCAGTATATCACAAAAAACGGATATTCGTCAATAAGGTGTCGTATTGTTTTGCCGACAATGGGACAAACTTAATTTGGGAGGTGAATTATGCAAAATCAACAAACCATAAACTGCGACGTTTTTGCCTGCAAGTACCATGACGGTACGCAATGTTGTTGCAAGTTGTCTCAAATCACCGTCACTCCGTCTACGGATTGTGAAACGGCTCATTATTGCGGCAACTACGAACACAAGTAACGTGTATCGGCGTTAAGTATGTACGGCACGCGAAAACGTTTCTTAACCGCGCCGTTTCCGATGTATTCAATCGATTGACAAATATTTCGCTAAAAGTTACAATAAATATGTAATTCTTCAATGGGGAGCGGCTATTTATGCTCAATCAAGTACACGGTGCTATCAAGATTTTTGCGGGTAACAGCAGCCGCAAACTTGCAAAGGAAATTTGTCAACAGCTGGACTTGGAGTTGGGCGAGTTGGACGTAGGCAAGTTTTCGGACGGAGAAACCAGCGTAAATATCAAGGAATCCGTTCGGGGATGCGACGTATTTATCGTTCAATCCACAAACACGCCCGTCAACGACAATCTTATGGAGTTGTTGTTGATATGCGACGCTTGCAAACGCGCGTCTGCGGGACGAATAACCGCCGTAATGCCCTATTTCGGGTATGCGCGGCAGGACCGTCAGGCTCACGCAAGGGATCCGATTTCGGCAAAGGTAGTGGCGGACATCATACAGACTGCGGGAGCGAATCGCGTGCTTACAATGGATTTGCACAGCAGTCAGGTACAGGGATTTTTCAATATGCCCGTGGACAATTTGTTGGGTATGCCGGTGCTTGCCAAATATATCAAAAAAATCGGCGTTCCCGAAGACCTTATTATCGTCAGTCCCGATACGGGAAGCGTTGTTCGCTCCCGTGCGATGGCTTCGCGCTTTGATGCGCCCCTTGCCATCATCGACAAACGGCGTCCTCGCGCCAATGTGATGGAAGTGATGAACGTAATCGGCGATGTACGAGGCAAAACATGTCTGATGTTGGACGACATGATAGACACGGGCGGCACAATATGCCAGGGTGCGGAAGCGCTTGCGGCGCACGGCGCCAAGGAAGTTATTGCATGCTGCACTCACCCCGTACTTTCCGGTCCTGCCATCGAGCGATTGGAAAAAAGCATATTAAGCAAGGTAATAGTGTTGGATACAATCGATTTGGCTCCCGAAAAACGTATCGACAAGATAGAAGTGGTTTCTATTTCGGATATTTTCGCAGAGGCTATCGAGCGCGTTTACACAGACTTGCCTATGAGTAAACTTTTTGAATAGCTTATTTGAAAAATCTTTTTCAACGTGTGCGGTAATCGATCGGTCAACCTTCAAACGAAGGTTGACTTTTTCTTTGCTGTTTTTTCGGCGTATTTCGACGTGTTTTTTGTTTTTTGCGGTATGGAAACGAACGCAGCCGTCAACACTGTCAGCGGTGGAACCATGAAACGATTTATTGTAATTCTTGTTTTGGTCGCGGTTTTAACCGCAGCGCTCGCTTACAAAATGCCTGTGGATTTTGCGGATTTTGCGGCAGCTTATTTCGGTGACGGACAGGTCAATATATATTGCAGAAATACGGTTTTGCCCTCGACGGATATTGGTGTCGGACGGATCGTGCAGTGTTCAGCGTCCCGATTGCGGCAAACTCTTGCAAGTTGCGAAGATGTGGACGGCGTCAGCGTATGTTTCAATGGTACATTGTTTGACGCGGAGCGCGTGACGGATTTATTTGCATTGGGGGATATTTCCGTGTCGGAGTTCGATGATCTCACCGTTATTTGCGGATACAGCGCGTTACTGCGTGGCGGCGTTATGTTGGACGGCAGGCGCGTCAATTTGCAAATCGCTTATCGTGACGGCATTGTCACCGTGGGCAGTCCGTTGATTTTGGGAAGCTATTGACCGCAAAAATTGTTTCATCTTTTTTTGCGCAGCTCAAAACAATCTGTTTCATTTCAAGTCGTGTACGACAATTTAGTCGCTTGGAACATTTCCTGTTGGAAGCAAAACGGACAACGATTATAGATAAATTGCAGTTTTTACAATCGACCGGCAATGTATCGGCGGATGTACAAACAAATAGGTATAAATAATTCGCAAATAGGTAAAAATCACATCAAACAAATTTCGGAGGCTAATAATGAACAATAACAGTACAAAACAACCAAACAAATTTACAAGGTTTTTGCGCAACAACATCGCATTGCTCTTGCTGATATTTTGTGTGTTGGCAATCACGGCGGTTGTGCTTGCGGTAACTCTCACAAGAAACGATACTCCCGTCATTCCCAACGATCCCGTGGGCGGCAATCCCAATGACGATCAGCCGGGCAGCACACCTCCCGACGATAAACCCACGCAGCCCACTACGCAAAAGGTAGACGTATATTTTAACAGTCCGGTAAATTATTCGGAAATCGGCTTGGAATATACATTCGGACCGAGTAATTTGTTTACCTACAAATCCACTCTTAACGAATGGAGCGCGCACAAGGCGTTAGACCTCAAAGCAACCGAGGGCGCCGAAGTTACGGCAATGTACGACGGTACGGTGATAGAAACGGGCAAGAGCTTTTTGAAGGGCAACTATGTCGTAATAGATCACGGTGAAGGAGTAATTGCCACTTATGCGTCGTTGGAGGACGTAGAAGTGACAAAAGGACAGTCTGTAACCCGCGATCAAACCATCGGCTACGTAAGTACCACTGCGGAGAGCGAATACAAGGAGGGTCCTCACCTTCACCTCGAAGTCACCGTTGACGGAGTAAATACGGACCCGACGCCGTATGCGGAAGGTAAAATATATCGTACTGTGGAAGTTACGGCGGAATAAATTATTTACCGAAAATTCCCAAGAGCATAGAAAAATCAAATGCGGGTTTGTAGGTATAAAACAGCAAATGGCAGAAGATAGTCGTCTTCTGCTTTTTTTGTAGACAAAAATTTGTTTCCTACTACAAAACATTGCAATAACCACCTTTCGAAGCGCGTTAAAATGCGATAATGAACGTGTACGTTGAATACGTAATTTTGGACAACTTTGTGTTGGATACGCTTTTATTGTGGGCGGCGGCATTGACGATAAAGATTCCCTGCAAAAAATGGCGCATTGCAATCGGCGGCGTGATAGGCGCGGCTTGCGCGGTAGTAAGCGTATATTTAAGCGGAGTTTGGCTGTATATCCTCAAAGCGGGTTGCCTGATTGCAATGTGTATGTCGGCGGTGGGGTTCGGAAAAAAACTTTTTTGGTATATTTTGCTCACCGTCACATATACATTTGTTGCGGGCGGCGCAATTGTGGGGCTGTTCAACCTGTTCAAAATCGATTACTTTGACGGTGGCTTTTACAACATGCGTATCCCGCTGTTCGTATATGTCTCTGCGTTCGGCGTAACGTTTTTTTTGTGTTTCGCCATTGTCAACTTTGTCAGGCAAACAAAAAAAATTGCCCCTCATTTGATAAAAATCGTAGTCAAACTTGACAAAAGTTACTGTTTGACGGGTTTTTGCGACAGCGGCAACACTTTGAGTTACGAAGGACTTCCCGTCTGTTTTGTTACAAAAAAGTTCGGCGGATTTTCCGAATATTTTGCAAAACAGCTGCTTGAAAACAGAACCGTACGTCTGCCCGTAACCACTGTCGCCGGGACGGTTGAAGTAAATGCAATTGCGGCGACGGTATCCGTCGGCGGGAACGAACGCGCGACGTATCTTGCATTGCCTGTTGAAAAATGTCAAACGATATACAACGTTCTACTGAACAGTGAGTTTTGCGGAGGTGATTTATGAAATTGATACAACTGCTCAAAAAAATATTCGACAAACTTTTTTTGTCCGAAAAGGCGGTACATTATCTGTGCGGAACGGAAGCGCTGCCTCATCCGCTTTCCCCCGAGGAAGAAAGCGATTTGTTGGACAAAATTGCGCAAGGTGACAGTTTTGCCAAAGACAAATTGGTGGAACACAATTTGCGCTTGGTTGTTTTTCTTGCAAAAAAATTCGAAAGCAGCGGTCTGGACATGGAGGACCTTGTTTCCGTGGGGACTATCGGGCTGATCAAAGCCATAAACAGTTTCAAACGCGACAAACAGATAAAACTTGCCACTTATGCCAGCAGATGTATAGAAAACGAAATATTGATGTATTTGCGCAAGTTGTCCAAGCGAAAAACGGAAGTGAGTCTGGATGAACCGCTCAATGTGGACGGCGAAGGCAATGAACTTTTGCTTGCGGACATTCTCGGTACCGACAGTGACGCTATCTACACTCATGTGGAAAACGAGGTGGAACGGCAATTGTTGGAGGAGGGATTGTCTCGACTGAGCCGACGAGAACAGCAAATCATCGAAATGCGTTTCGGCTTGGACGGCGAGGACGAGCGCACGCAAAAGGAGGTTGCCGATTTGTTGGGAATTTCTCAAAGTTATATTTCCCGTTTGGAAAAGAAAATCATTTCCCGCTTAAAAAAGGAAATAGGAAAATTGGTGTAAAAACGGTTGTTTTGTGTAAGAGGGCACAGTTTCGTCGTTTTGAACAATCTGCGCTGAATTTTTGCGCTTTACAACAAGAATATAGATACCGATTTTCGCAACAAAAAAACTGCCGCAAGACCATTTGCTTGCGGCAGTTTTCCGCATCGGTATTTTACGATTATTTTCAAAATACTGCGCGTTGCAGTTGACAATCAACGCCGAAACGGTATTTCGGTAGGTGGCTACTCCAAAGCTACCTCGTGGCACACGCTCGAGCTGCTTAGTGCTGCTATGTCCCCATCCTGACACGGTTTACAGTGTCACGTTGCACAAGACCTTGGTATCAACACTCCTTGCCGCCTCCTGCTTTCCACGCCGAAAGCCGCCTGCAACATTCAGCCTCACTGTAGCGGATTGTGAGTGACAGGGCACCGCTGGCTCCCCGCTTAGCGCAGTAGAAGTATTATATACTATTCGGCAAAAAAAAGCAACACTTTTTATACAGCCTCGCGTTATTCGCGTACTTCGTAAATTGTCCGTAATTGTTGAAATTACTCTTTTTTATCGACAGAGGATTTGTGCTGTAAACTGTTCAAAAAAGTAAGAAGCAACTGCCTTTGTTTGTGTGACAGCGACGCTATACATTTTGCGACTTCGTCTCTGTCGTCGTCTTCGGCAAAAAAATCTTTGAGCGTAACGCCGAGAGCGTCGCAAATCATCTTCAAGTATCCTACGGTCACATCCGCTTCACCCAACTCGATTCGTCTGAGATGAGTCTGCGATACTCCCGACCATTGTGCCAACTTTTTTTGCGTAAAACCTACTTTTTCACGCAAATCTGTTATCCGCTCTCCTACTGTCATGGTTTCACCTCGTAGCAAAAAATTTATTTGATAGAATCTGCACAAAATCCACTTTTATGTCAAACTATCAAATTATTGTAAATTATGTATATTATAACGCAAATCTGTTGCACAAATCAATAGTTTTCCGCCAAAATACGAAATTCGCGCATACGTTGCATAAATTTTGGGACGCTGTTCAGTTGTAAACGACTTTTGCATTTTGAGTAAATTTTCGCAGCGCGAATTACACCTGAAAAACACGTCGAATTACGGCGGTGAATATGACGCTCGACATTATTGTTATTTGACGTTTGTTTTTATGCGGCAATCCAAATCGTCGTTTGGCGAGACGGCGTGGCAGGTGAGATTTTTTTAATTATCAACAACGTAAAATCATTTTTATACAAGCAGTCTATTATTTACGCTTATAAATAAAGTTCTCATATTAAAAATTTCAAGATGAAACTTTTTTTGGTGCGCCTTATTTAAGTCAAACCGCACAAGTCGTTGACAAATTTTGATATTTGGATACAATATAGTAAAAAGGAGTTTGAAATGGATCAAAGCAGAATAGACCGTATAAACGAATTGGCACGCAAGTCCAAATTGCCCGCAGGATTGACGGAGGAGGAAAAGGCGGAACAATTTCGTCTTCGTCGAGAGTATATTGCGGAGTGGCGTCGCGGAACGGAACAGGTTTTGGACAACGTCTATATTGTGGACGAACAAGGCAATCAACACAAATTAAAGAAAAAGTAGCGTGCGTCGCAATTGTTGCGACGTTTTTTTATATTTTATGATAACTTTTCCCTATAAAACGCATATATTCTATGAACATTGACATTTTTTTGCAAGAGTGTTACAATGTCGACGAACAAGTTTGAGCAAAAGGAGAAGAAATGGATCAAAGCATTTTGGAACCTATCGATTCCTATTTCGGCGAGTATCGTGACAAACACAGACAGCTTACCGAACAATTTTTTGACAATTTGGTAAAGGAAGCGGGTGTTTTTCCGGAGGAAAATGCAGCGTTAATGTCGGAACGTGCCAAACACGTTGCCAAACTGCAAAAAGCGGATAACTCGCTTCGCAGATTCAAGTCGCTCAAAATATTTTTGATAGTGTTAACGGTGGTGTCCATACTTGCCGGCATATTCACATGTCTTGCATATATAGGCGATCCGCTCCAATGGGTGGGTATTTTAGTCGTGTGTTTGTGTTTGGCGCTTGCCGCAGGACTCATCGCGATAATATGTTCGGTGATCAACAAACGTATCAAGGATGGCAGCTCGGCGGTAAACAAACACAAAAAAAATATAGCCGACATCGAAAAGCAAGCCTGGCAGCAAATGGCGCCGTTAAATCAAAAATACGATTGGAATATTCCCGATAACCTTATCTATCAAACCGTACCGCAGATCAGATTGGACAAGTATTTCGATGAAGACAAATTGAGCTATTTCGAAAAACGTTGTTCGTTGAGCGCCTACGGTTCCCAAGATACGTCAGCTTTGTGTGTAAAAAGCGGCAACAGTGACGGCAGACCGTTTTTGCTTGCTCGTTTTTTGCGTCAAAGCACCGAAGCTCACACCTATACGGGCACAAGAGTCGTTACCTGGACGGAATGGGAAACGGATTCCAAGGGACATATGCGCACAGTTACTAAGTCGGAAACGCTTATCGCCAATGTCGTCAAGCCCAAGCCCGTCTATCGGGAAGCTACCTATTTGTTTTACGGATGCGACGCGGCAACGGAGTTGCGGTTCGACAGACGACCCACCGTTCCGCGCGGTGCCGACGACAAAAAAATCGACAACATGGTCAAAAAGGGCGAAAAGGAGCTGGAAAAAAAGACGCGGGAGTCCGTTTCCAAAGGAGGCGATTACAACAAGTTGGCAAACAGCGAGTTCGAAGTGCTGTTCGGTGCGGACAATCGCGACAACGAATTACAATTTCGTCTTATGTTCACTCCGCTTGCTCAGCAAAATATGGTCAAACTGCTGCGCAGTCACGAACC
This sequence comes from uncultured Clostridia bacterium, assembly GCA_947601445.1. Taxonomy (GTDB): domain Bacteria; phylum Bacillota; class Clostridia; order Christensenellales; family CAG-314; genus Fimimonas. The sequence goes on from CANQGD010000003.1 coordinate 48,488, forward strand.
GTACGGAGATGATTTTTGTTTTTACAAAAACGGAGCCGTCAATGTAATACACTCCGAACACGGGGCGAAACTGTCGTTAGATGCCAATCCCTCGATTTTTATCAATTACAATCTCGAAGAAGCGCGCAAAAAATTTATCGATTTCAACTGCGATTACTTCTGTTCGCTTTATTTCGACTTCGCGCCGCTGTTCAGTATTCCGTTGTACACGCAGGACGCTCCTGCAAAAAAATTCGATGTGTGCAACAAACCGGGCAATATAGGACCGTGGGAGGCGGAAGCGGTGGCGAATTATTTCGACGTCGGCAGGCTCGCCCATCCGTCCACCGCAAGCGGCGTAATACTCAAAGCCGTGACGGACGTGAGAAAAGACGTCACTGTGGCGCATATCACCGCACACAGTTTCGAGGCGATTCCGCAGGTGGACTACGTGCCTGTGTTTTGTCGCAACGGCCACACTTACGAAGTACCCGTATGTTGGACATTATATTCGCCCGTAGAGCGACAAACAGACATAGAAATGCAGTCGCATAACGTTTCTCGCGAAAAATTCAATGCCGAAAACAGCGACAACGCTATGTTTATTGCGGGAATAAGGGCAAAAATAAAAGGTTAAAATTCGGCATGACGCCCTCAAACGTCATTTTGCCGTACATAAAAATAAAAAAGGAGACAACGAATTATGGCAAACGAACTTGACGAAATAAACGGTCCGATAAATCAGGAAGGCAGAGACGTAAACGTAATAGACAAACAGCTGCCCGTAAAGGTGGGCGCAGGCAGTATTATTTTCGAAATACTGTTGTGGATATTGGGTATTATTCCCGGTATTGTGTTTTTGTTTATGAAAATCAAAGCAAAAAATTATCTTGCTCAATTACAACAAAAATTGCAGCATGACGCGTCTCAAATAGACAACTATCTCGAACAGCGCGTAGTGGTGTTGGAAAATACCGCGAAAATTTTGGAACGCAGCATCGATTTGGACAAAACCACATTTACGCAGATTGCCGCACTGCGCAGCGGGCATATAAACGACTCGGATCGCAGCGCCGTGGCAAGTACCATCGACAACTTGCATGCGCAACTTAACGTCGCTCTCGAAAACTATCCCGATCTCAAAGCGCACGAGGATATACGTCAGGCAATGAACCAAAACGCTTATCTGCAAAAGGAAATTACCGCCGCGCGCGAGCTTTACAACGATACGGTAAATCAGTGGAACCGCGATATATACGCTTGGCCTACCAAGATGATAGTTGCCGCACGTGCGGGTTATACAACGCGTATTCCGTTTACCGCTTCCCAAGAAGTTAAACAACGGGCGCGTGAAGTATTCTTTTGATATAATCCTGCATTAAACTTTTGTGATTCGTCGCTTATCCGAGGATATGTTTGCACTCCGACGATAATCGAGCATTGAACACGCAGGGCATATAACTTGTTTACTGCAACTTTGCGGGGATAAAAAAATCATATATACACAAACTACCTCCGAAAATCAAATTTTTTTCGGAGGTTTTTATGAAAAAATATACAAAACTTTTTGCGATTGTATCGGTAATGATATTGGCGGTGTTGTCGCTTGCGGCTTGCGGCTTGTCCAACAATCCCAAGAAAACGCAAGAAGCTCTTGAAAAAAGAAACTATACGGTAGAAACCATTATAGGGGACAGCGATATTGACTCACAAGCCGAGTTGGACAGTATGAGCGATGAAATGTCTTTGTCCGCAGGCGAGCTTGTGGCGATGCTCGCAGCTTACAAAGAGAAAGAAGAGGATGAAGTTTCGGATTTTATTTACATCTATTATTTCAAAGACGGAAAAGTCGCCAATAAATTCTGGGACGAAAATCAACAACAGCTCTCCGAGCTCAAAACGGAATACAAAGATGCCGAAGGTTTTGAAATTAACAAAAGCGGTTCCGTTGTATATTTCGGCACAAAACAGGCGATCGAAGACTGTATGTAAAGTAAATAGCCGAAAAGGGCTGCTAGTCGTTGTATTTGTTCGGTCGAGTCATTTATGCGATACGACAAAAGTCAATCTCACTCGGAGATTGACTTTTTAAATGCTGGGTTTATAGCGGGAAATGCCGAACGCGTTATTTGCGGAGAGTCGTGACCGCGACGTAAGGTACAAATTTATTCGTTTGACGTTCTGCGTCAAATAACCCATTCTCCGTCGCGGAACAAGGGAGTCTCTTTTCCGTCGTATCCTATACCGTCGATGTTGATGTCTTTTGTTCCCACCATAAAGTCTACGTGTTGCAAACTTTGGTTCATTCCGTGTGAGGCAAGCTGTGCTTCCGTCATATTGTTGCCGCCTTTGACGGTAGTGGGATAACTTGCGCCGAACGCGAGATGGCAGCTGGCATTTTCATCAAACAAAGTGTTGTAAAAAAGTATTCCGCTTTCCGCAATGGGAGAACGTTTGCCTATCAACGCGATTTCGCCCAAGCTTAGTACGCCTTCGTCGGTTGTAAGAATATTTTTAAGCGCATCATATCCGACTTTCGCTTTGTAGTCTACTACGCGTCCCGCCTTAAAGGTAATTTCGAAGTCGTCTATCACGTTGCCGTTGTTCACCAGCGGAAGCGCATTTACCACCTTACCGTCGATTTTGCGATTGTGCGGTGCGGTGAATATCTCTTCGGTGGGCATATTGGCGGTGAAAGGTATGCCGTCCTGTCCCATTTCTTCTGCTGCGATCCAAACGTGATCTGTCGCAAGTCCGACGCGCAAATCGGTGCCGCCGTTATTGGTAAAGTGAATATATTCAAAATTATGTTCGTTGAGAAAGCGCGCGCGTCGATGCAGTGTGTCTATATGTTTGCGCCAGGCTTCTGCCGGATTGTCGCAGTCCAAACGCATAATATGACCTATTGCGTTCCACATTTTGTCCACGGCTTCGGCGGGATCGTCGTTCGGGAATACCTGTTTTGCCCATGCCCGGGTGGGAATCGACACTATTGTCCAGCGCAGATAGTTGCTCATTGTGGCGGCGCGAAATTCTTTGTTCGCTTGCATAGACGCAAGGCTGTTGGCTTTCAATTTGTCGGGGTCGCACCCCTTCATTATGTTTGGGTCGCCTGCGGAAACGGAAATCAGGCAAACCTTGTGTCGGATAAAATATTTACTTTGCGCCGTGAGATAGTCGGGTACTTTGGAAAGCGTTTCTTTGCTTGCGCCCAACATATTTATTCGTCCAAGCACCTCGTCGCGCCATTGGATATGCACGAGTTTGGCACCGAATTCGTACGCCTTTTCGGCAATCAAATGGGCAAAATCTGCACACTGTATATCGCAGCGAATCACTACTTCCTGCCCTTTTTGCATATTTGCACCCACGCGTATGGCAAGTTCGGCGAAGTTTTGCAATTGTTTTTGTGTAAGCATAGTTTATCTCCTTTATGTGAAAATATTATACGAAAGCGCGTCGAAAAAGTCAATCAAACGCGGTTGTGTTTTGCAATATATGCAAATCGCTTGATTTTTACACGGTGATTTGTTAAAATAAAATAAATTATATCAAATACGTTTGAGTGAAGACAAGACTGCGGAAGTCAATTTGCACAGAGAACGCGCTCCAAGGCTGCAAGGCGCGTCTTATTGCTCCGAAAGCTATCGCTTCGCAAGTAGATTTGCCGAACAAACACAGTAAGCAAATACGGCGGCGCTCCGTTATCACGGCGCACGGTATAATCTGCAAATATGTAGATATGTGCAGACGTACTTGTTTGAAAATGGTTATGCACAGTCGGTATGTGTTTTTTCAAACGCATGCCGATTTTTGATTGCAATTGATGGCGCGGCGGCAACGCCTCGTTCTTTGCCGAGCGTCATTTTGTTGCGGAGCAATCGTACGGTGTTCGTGATTTACTCCTCAACACATTCGTATACAAGTAAATCGCAACAGTGTCGGAAATTTTTCGTTTACGGTATATTTCACGCACGTTTAAGAAAAACAAACTTTTACAAGGAGCAAATATATGTCCAAATACACAAAGGTTGACAGTTCGCTGAACTTCGTCGCCAGAGAAAAACAAATTCTCGAATTTTGGAAAGAAAACAAGATATTCGAGCAGACTGCCGCCAAAGGAGAAGGCAGTTTCACCTTTTACGACGGTCCCCCGACAGCCAACGGCAAACCGCATATCGGACATGTTCTCACCCGTTCGATCAAGGACCTTATTCCGCGTTATCAGGTAATGAAGGGGAAAAACGTTCTTCGCAAAGCCGGATGGGATACTCACGGATTGCCAGTCGAATTGGAAGTGGAAAAACAGCTGGGTATAGACGGAAAAAAGCAAATAGAAGAATACGGCATCGAGCCTTTTGTGCAAAAGTGCAAGGAGTCGGTGTGGAAATATAAGGGCGAGTGGGAAGCGCTTTCCGAACGCGTGGCGTATTGGGCGGATATGGAGCATCCCTATGTTACTTACGACAACAATTACATCGAATCGGAGTGGTGGGCGTTGAAAACCATATACGACAAGGGATTGTTGTACAAGGGATTTAAAATTGTTCCTTACTGTCCCCGTTGCGGCACGGCGCTTTCTTCTCATGAAGTGGCGCAGGGCTACAAGGATGTAAAAGAAAAGTCCGCCGTGGCGCGTTTCAAGTTGACGGATAAACAAAACACTTATTTCCTTGCCTGGACAACGACGCCCTGGACATTGCCCAGCAACGTCGCGCTGTGCATGAATGCCGAATTCGATTACGCCACCATCGAGTGCGAGGGCGTAAGATATATACTTGCTAAGGAACTTGTATCCAAACATTTCGAAGAGGGTACCTATACCGTTGTGGAGGTAAAAAAGGGCAGCGAATACGAGCATGTACATTACGAACCGTTGTTCACGTATGCCGAAACATCCGATCATGATTGCTATTACGTTACCAATGACGATTACGTCACATTGACGGAAGGTACGGGTATTGTGCATATAGCGCCCGCTTTCGGCGAAGATGACGCCAATGTGGGGCGCCGTTACAATTTGCCGTTAGTGCAGCTGGTTGGAGAGGACGGCAAATTCAAAGAAAATTGCGGTGCTCTTTCGGGCGTGTTTTGCAAGGACGCCGACAAATTGATTCTCCAAGATCTCAAAGCAAGAGGACTGCTCCATGCCGAGTTGATGTTCGAACACAGCTATCCTTACTGTTGGCGTTGCGATACTCCTTTGATTTACTATGCGCGTAAATCCTGGTTTGTCAAGACAACGGCAATAAAGCAGGATTTGTTGCGCGTAAATTCCACAATAAATTGGATACCTCCTACGATCGGTTCGGGGCGTATGGGAAATTTCCTCGAAAACGTAATCGATTGGGGTATTTCCCGCGACCGTTATTGGGGCACGCCTTTGCCGGTGTGGATTTGCAACAAATGCGGAAAAGTTCATGTAATAGGCAGTCGTAAGGAACTTGCGGAAAAATGCGGTTGCGGCGAGGATATAGAATTGCACCGTCCTTTTATAGACGGTTGTACCTGGAAATGCGATTGCGGCGGAGATTTCGTTCGCACGCCCGAAGTGATAGACTGTTGGTTTGACAGCGGAAGTATGCCTTATGCGCAATTTCACTATCCTTTCGAAAACAAAGATTTGTTCGAACGTAACTTCCCCGCAGATTTTATCAGTGAGGCGGTGGACCAAACCAGAGGATGGTTTTATGTATTGCTTGCGGTATCCACGTTGCTGTTTGGCAAGGCGCCCTTCAAAAATTGTATCGTATTGGGTCTTGTGGGAGATGAACACGGCGTAAAAATGTCCAAACACAAAGGAAATGTGGTAGACCCGTGGGATAGTTTCAACAAACAGGGCGCAGACGCGGTACGTTGGTATTTTTATACGGCGTCCTCTCCGTGGCTGCCAAGCCGTTATTATGACGAAGCGGTCAGTGAAACACAACGCAAATTTCTCGGTACTCTTTGGAATACCTACGCTTTTTATGTGTTGTACGCCGACATAGACAATTTCGATCCGTCCGCTTACGAGTTGGACAAATGCAAGTTGACGCTTATGGACAAATGGATATTGTCCGAGGTCAACCAATTGGTTCAGACTGTGGACAGCGGTCTATCCAGATACGAAATAACCGAATCCGCACGCGCAATAGAACGTTTTACGGATATGCTTTCCAATTGGTATGTTCGTCGTTCGCGCGAGAGATATTGGGGCAGCGAGTGGACGGCGGACAAGCAAGCCGCTTATATGACGTTGTATACGGTTTTGGATACTCTCGTAAAGGTTGCCGCGCCGTTCGTGCCGTTTATTACCGAAAGCATTTATCGGAATATCACTGCAAACTGTTTCGAAAACGCGCCCGTCAGCATACATTTGTGCGACTTTCCGGTGGCGGATGAAAAACGTATCAACAAACAGCTCAATAAGACAATGGAAAAGGTTTTGGATTTGGTCGTGTTGGGAAGAAGCGCGCGCAACGCCGCGAATGTCAAAAACCGTCAACCTTTGTCCAAAATGTACGTAGCAACGCAGGGAACTCTGGACGGAGAAATGACGGAAATAATAAAGAACGAACTAAACGTCAAGGAAATTGTTCCCGTAACGTCCGCCGACGGTTTTGCCGATTACGAAATCAAACCGCAACTGAAAACGCTCGGACCCAAATACGGTAAATTGTTGGGTAAAATCCGAGAAGTATTGTCCAATCTCGGAGAAAAGGCAAAACAGGTAGTGGAAAACGTGCGCGGCGGCGGCAAGCATACTTTTGATCTGGACGGAGACAAGGTGGAAGTTACCGAAAACGATCTTCTCATTTCTTCCAAAAACAAAGAGGGTTATTCCGTCGTGTCCGATAGAGGCGATACCGTGGCGTTGGACGTAAATCTTACTCCCGAATTGATCGAAGAGGGTACCGTGCGAGAAATCGTATCGAAAATTCAAACTATGCGCAAAGACTGCGATTTTGTCGTAACCGATCATATCAATGTGGGTTACGCGGCGGACGAATATCTTTCGGGTATTTTTGCTCGCAACGCTGCGGAGATAGCCGACGGTTGTCTTGCAGATAGCGTACTTCCCTCGGCAAGCGGCGATTTCTCCAAAGATTGGGACGTCAACGGAATGAAGTTTACGTTATATCTTTCAAAATCCGACAAAAATTGACAACCGTTTTCTATAAGACGAACGGATTGTTGCGGACAAATTTTTAAGCAAAACAGGAAAAAAATATGCATATCAATAACGAATGGAAAGATTATCGCATAATGGCTACGGGCGACGGAGAAAAGTTGGAACGGTGGAAAGACGTCGTGCTGCTTCGTCCCGATCCGCAGGTAATTTGGCATACGAAAAAACCTTTTTCGGAAGTCGCCGTACCCGATGCGCGCTACATTCGTTCTTCGAGCGGCGGCGGATATTGGGAATACGACAAGCCCTTGCCCGACAGTTGGGTGGTGGGTTGGCGAAACTTGCGTTTTCGCGTGCGCCCGATGAATTTCAAGCATACGGGACTGTTCCCCGAACAAGCGGCAAATTGGGCTACGGTAATAGATTTGATTCAAGCTGCGGAGCGTCCTATAAACGTACTCAATCTTTTTGCTTATACCGGCGGAGCCACTGTGGCGTGTCTTTCTGCCGGGGCAAGCGTATGTCACGTGGACGCGGCAAAAAATATGGTGGAAATGGCAAAAGAGAACGTGGCGCTTTCCTCCCTTGCGGACAAACCCGTCCGCTACATTGTTGACGACTGCCGCAAATTTGTCAAGAGAGAAATACGCCGCGGCAATCGTTATGACGCAATCATTTTGGACCCGCCGAGTTTCGGAAGAGGCGCGAGCGGAGAAGAATGGAAGTTGGAGAGAGACATATTCGATTTCCTCGTTTTGTGCGGCGAAGTTCTTTCCGACAATCCGCTTTTTGTATTGCTCAACAGCTATACAACGGGGCTTCAACCCGCCGTGCTTTCCAACTTGTTAAAGCTTACTTTCCCGGCAAGCGGCAGCGTAACGGCTTATGAAGTCTGTTTGCCTACCGATGAGGGAACCGTATTACCCTGCGGAGCAAGCGGTTTGTGGACGAATAAAGGAGTAAAATATGAGTAAAAGTTTCACTATGGATGACGTGGCAATACTGCACGAGGACAACAGTATATTGGTGGTGGTAAAACCGCAAAATATTCCGTCGCAGGCAGACAAAAGCGGAGACGCTGATTTGTTGACATTGCTCAAACAGTACATAAAGGAAAAATACAACAAGCCGGGCAACGTATATCTCGGATTGGTTCATCGATTGGACCGTCCCACGGGCGGGGTGATGGTTTTTGCCAAAAACAGTAAGGCAGCCGAGCGTCTTTCGCGTCAGATAGTCGACGGTGACATGACCAAACAGTACCTTGCCGCAGTGGTGGGTACTCCGCGTGAAAAAAAGGGAACTCTTGTCAATTATCTTAAAAAGAATGCGCTCACCAACAACGTGTATGTTGCCACTTTCGGCGATCACGGCGCCAAACGAGCGGAATTGAGTTACAATGTTTTGGAAACGCAGGATGGGATCAGTCTTGTAAAGGTACAGTTGGGTACGGGGCGCAGTCATCAGATACGCGTTCAATTTTCCGCCATAAACTGTCCCGTATTCGGCGATATGCGTTACGGCGGAAATATCACAAAGGGCTGCAATCTGGCACTGTGGGCATACCGTCTGGAATTTGATCACCCGGTAACAAAAGAACACATGGTATTCGTCTCATATCCTCCCGAAGCGGAGCCGTGGCGACGTTTCGACATAGGTAATTTTGTAGAACAATTTTCTGACAGTGAGGACGGCGAGGAGGACGGGGTGCCCCTCTACGTAAAAACAACCTCTTCCGACAGTCTCGATTGACGTTTGCGGACGGTCTGCTATGGGCAGACTCGTCCGTTTTGTTCGCATTCGGTATAGCTTTCGGTTTTGCGTCGGTTTGCAACGCAGTTTACAGCAATGACTACTTGCAAACGATTCGGTTTTTCGGCGTGGACGCGGTTACTTTTCTGACGGTAGCGGCAAGTTCCTTTGCGTTGCCGTCGATTGCGGCGCTGATACCGTTAAGGCGAATTTCGAAAATAAGCCCGATTGACGCAATTAGGCATATTTGAATTTGTTTGTTCGGTATTTGCGAACGGTTGTCGCGTTTTTATACGGTCAAAACAGCTTGGTGACGGCAAGGGTCAACAATATCGCGGCGGAAAAAAGATTTGTGCGAGATAAATTTACTTTTTTCGCAATTATTTGTCCGAGCGCGACGGTAAAGTAATGCGTCACGGCAAAAACAATCGGAGTTATCAATTCCACTCCCTCTCCCGCAAAGGAAAAGTTGGCAATTGCGGCGTCCATACCAACGGCAACGCCTATTGTAAGACTTTCGCCGATGCCGACTGATTTCAGATTGTCGCTCTGTGCGGAATCTTTACGAAACAGCGCGGCTGCGGCAAGTAACGTCAACAAAGCCGCGCCGAGATAATTTACGAACATTTCGGACAGCCGCGACAACAGACTTCCCAAACAGGAGGTTGCAATGCAAAGCAGCAGCGTGACAAGAGCAACGGCAGAGGGTAATGTCGGGGTTTGCCGCTTGTTGAGCGACAACGAAAATCCTGCCATAAAACTGTCCAATGACACAACTATTGCGGTAATCGCAACCGTAACGATCATCAACGCCGTATCTCCTTTTGTTCTCGGGTAAAGGGAATTTTTTCGTATCTTCCCGTTTCATTGTATGTAATGCTGAAAAATAATGTTTGGATTCGGTTTTGGCATTAATAATGTATTTTATATTTATTTGGCACTAATAATGTATTTTATATTTACAAGTAGTTGACAATCCGAATAAATAAATGTAAAATATCCCTATATGCGGTGGAAGACGCACGTTTTTTGTCGCGCACGAAAAGTTGGGCGCAAAAGCCCTTCGGAGGAACAATGAAGAAATTTTTGAGTATTTTAATCGCATTGGCATTGCTTGTAGGCATTTTTGCCATGACAACGATTGCAATGGCAGACACTGCCACTCCGTCAACAGGAGACGGCGAAGGAGAACCCGCTCCCGAAACGGAACGCTCCGTTAAGTTCAACATGACAAAGTTTAAAGAATACGTAGATACTCCCGATTTGGAATACTACATCGAAAAGAACCGCAGTTTCATGTTTGAAAACAAATGGTGGGAAGACGCCGATAAAGTTCATGAAATTTTTGAAGGGATCAACTACAACGTTTTGCCGAAAGTAGATACGGAAGGCAAGACGGAAGAAGAAAAACATACCGTGAGCTATACTTTGGGTGAAAAGGCGGCTGACGGCGAATCGGATAAACCCGCATATAATGAGGCAAAGTATTGGGAAACCGAGAACATCACATTGCCGGCAGCTCCCACCGCGATTACCACAACGGAAACGGTCGAATCCGAAGAAAAAGAAGTTCCCACAGCGTATTTTAACGGTTGGAAAATAGTGTACGCCGACGAGGGGTTGGAAACTCCCGTTGCGCAGTGGAGAAAAGAAGCTCTCTACAAGGCGGGCGACAAAATCTCCATGCCCGATTGCGATATAGAAATAGTCGCTCAATGGGTGGACACAGAGGACGAAGTGACGGAAAAAGTCGCCGACGACAAAATTTACGTTTTGTATGTAAGCGCCAGCGAGGCAAGTACAGAGGACATGAAAGATTGGAGCCGTTGTTTGGTAACAAGCACATTCAGCCTTACGAGCGACGGTGAGTGGAACTTCCGTTTTGCGGTTTTGGATGGTGCAAAAGCTGCGGAATCCGGTTATACGTTTGACTATGACGATGTGCTTGCGACTACTTTTGATGCCGCGCAGGAAATTATCGACGCCGCAAACAGCGAAAACAAGGTTGTAGACGACAAACAAGTGGAAGCGGCAGATTGCACAATGACGTATCAGACCAAGGATGACACGCCGCCTCAAATAGAACTGTCCACAACGCAGAGCAACAAGGTAAACGACGGTTTGACGGTAGGTACCACATATACGGTTTCCACTTCCTTGGATATTACCGACGCTTCGAGCACAACCGTTACCTACGTTGTTTACAAAAAGGTAGGCACAGGTGTCGAAGGCGCAGACAGCAATGGCTGGTTGCAAATTTATGACAGCGTATCCCGCGAAGTCGCAGAGGGTTATGAAGAGAACATCTCCACAAGCGGCGTTATCACTCCCCTTGCCGAGGATGTTACGGATGACGACGTTTACAGAATCGTCTACACGGTAGTGGACAGCTATGGCAATCACGGCGTGAAAAAGGTTGGTAGCGACGAAACGGCTTCCACCGAGGAATATCATCCCGTTATGCTGCTGAAAGTAAAAGCCGAACCGGTTGCCGCTTCGAAGAGTCCCATCGAGGTTTGGAAGATAGTGCTGTATGTGATCGCCGGACTTTCCGCTTTGGGAATTATTGTGTTGCTGTTTATCAAACCCAAGCAAGCAACCAACGACGCGCGCTACAATTCCACCAATACCGAAACGTCGTCTCAATCGGAAAATTCATCCGAAGATGCTTCCGAAGAGGACAAAACAGAATAACATCTATAATTGCAAAAGCGCCGAACCCGAAAGGTTCGACGCTTTTTTGATGATGTTTTTAATGCTGTTTGTTTGACGACGCTATCCGTTGTTTCATCGTTGGAACGACGTTGAGCATAATTTGACAATTATATCGTTGAGTTTTACAAATTATAAAATTAAGAGTTTTATACGGTTTTTCGTTGAATTTTACGATAAACAGCGGCTATGATTCTTTATCCGAACAGGATGAAATCCGCGTCTTTGTTTTGTTCTATTGTTCCGATACGACCGGACAGACCGACGGCGCGCGCGGGATTTATCGTCCAGATTTTTATCGCCTCGTTCAGCGGCAAATTGCACATTGTTACGGTATTTGCCAATCCTTGATATGCGTCCGACGTATCCATTGTTATACCGACCACTTTATCGATGCCTTTTGTTTTTACCAACAATTTGGGTACGTCTCTTTTCAATCGTTTGCCGTCAAAAACGGCAGTGCAGTAACAACCGTTCATCAGTGCGCCGCCGACAAGTCCCGTATCGGCATTTGTCAATTGAGACATTCTGTTTCCCCAATCTGTAACGCCCTTTGCACCTGCCGCAAACGCCTTTTGCGCCGTTTCTCCGTCGGCATTGCTGCACCCAAGAAAAACCGTTACCTTGCTGTCCGAAACTTCGGATATAAACGCCAACGCGTCGGGCAGTTCCGGCGCTACCGTAACAAGTTTTATTTTATCCTTGGCGGCTTTTTGGTAGATGAGAAATTTGTTCATTGACGGCTTGCACAACAGTTCGCTCGGTATATCGCAGCAGTCGGCAGATACAAATGGACCGATCAGGTGTATGCCTTTTATTTCCGGATAATCTTTTGCCAATTCGGCTATCAGCGACAGTTGATTGCACAGCCGTTCGTCGGAATCGGCTTTCAATGTGGGAAAGACCGTACCTACGCCGTGCGAAACGTAAAATTCCATTATTTTTTTCATTCCGTTCATGTCCGCGGTATTGAATTCCAAACCGTTTGCACCGTAACTGCACAAATCTACCAAAGCGGGCAGAATAAATCGGTTTGTGCAGTCCACAATTTCCGTTTGTTCGTCCGCAACGATGTCGGGAGCTATTTCGATGATTCTGCCGTGATTTGCAACAATATCCGTTTTTATCAGTCTGTCGCCGATTAGCGCGCGACCGTTTTTGTAAAGTATCATTCTTATCTCCTATCTTCTATTCTCAACACAAAGCATTTCAGATAATGCGTTTCTTCCGAGCAGAGCAGAGTGGGGTGATCGGGAGCTTGCGAGCGTACTTCTACGCATTGTGCCTGTCTCCCGCTGCGTTTCACGGCGTCCGACAGCATTTTTTCGAACATTTGCTGCGACACATAGTGAGAACAACTGCAAGTCACCAAGTATCCTCCGTTTTTGACCAATTTCATTCCCAAGGCGTTTATATCCGTATAACCGCGCAATGCGTCTTGTATTTCGTGCGCGGTTTTGGTAAAAGCGGGAGGGTCCAATACTATACAGTCAAATTGCTTGCTCTGAACTTTATATTCGCGCAGCAGTTCGAATACGTCCGCACAAACGGTTTCCACATTGGTAAATCCGTTTAACGACGCGTTTTTGCGCACATTTTCAAGAGCGAATTCCGACGCGTCAACGGCGGTGACGTGATCGGATACGGCGGCGGCATTGATGGAAAAACCCCCGCTATTGCAAAAGCAATCCAACACTTCTCCTTTGGCGTAACGTCGCAATGCAAGTCTGTTTTCCTTTTGATCGAGAAAATATCCCGTTTTTTGTCCGCATCGCAGATTGACTGCCATTTTCAATCCGTTTTCCGATATTTCCACCCATTTTGGCACATCTCCGTAGAGTACTCCCGTTTCTTCGGGCAAACCTTCTTTTTGTCTGACGGCGACGTCGCTTCTTTCATAAATTCCCTTTGGAGAAAATTCTTCCGCAAGCGCGTTTACGATTGTCTTTTTGTGCAAATACATTCCAAGCGACAGTATTTGTACTGCCAGATAATCGCCGTATTTATCCACGATCAGCGCCGGCAATCCGTCCGCTTCCGCAAAAACGGCGCGATAGCAGTTGTCGTAACCGAGTTCGCGGCGATGCGTATTTGCGATATGTATGCGCTCGGCAATTATGTTTTCAACGTCGCATCTTTCGTCGCGGATAAATATCCGTACAAGTATTTTGGACGCATGATTAATAAATCCCTTTCCGAGGTAATTGCCGTCGGCGCTGTATACAGCGGCAAGCGAGCCGTTTTTATCTTTTCCGATAATACGAGCCACTTCATTGGCATATACCCAAGGATGTCCGTCCGTGATGCGGCGGTGTTCGCCTTTTTTCAGATAAATTTCATACATGATTTTTGCGTCCCGATAATTGATTAAAGACGGTTCGGTGCAAAGTTTCCACTAAAAAACCGAATGTTTTGTCCTCTTTTTGACGTTGCTCGGCTGTATTTACGTTATATATCCGTAAAGGCGTACCGTCAGAAAAAGTATTATAAACAATCCAATTATAAACTATAACCGATAAAAAAGCAACCCGTAGGGGTCGCTTAAAATTCAATGTCATATGCGTTGTCCGTGTGTCGGCAAATCGTTCGGATATTTGCAAATTTACAAACTTGTTTTGGACAGCGCCTCAACGGCATTCAGCAAAGAAAAACATTCTCCTTTTTCCGTTACGCAACTCACGGAGGCGCGCACAACGCCCTGTTCGAACGTCCCGAGATATTTGTGCATAAGCGGCGCACACTGCAATCCGCCGCGAACCGCTATGTCGTAACGTTCCGAGAGCAAATCGGCAATTTCCGTACTGTCCCTTTTGCCTATATTAAAGGATACGATACCGCTTTTGTTGGCTTGCGAGTAGACTGTTACTCCGCGTATTTTTTTCAGTCCGTCAAGCAAAGTAGCTTGCATTTCCGTAACCGCGTCTCTATTTTGTTTCCAATTTTCCACCCACCAATTCAAACCCGCATTCATTGCAAGTATTGCCGGACACGGCAATGTGCCGCTTTCAAGACAGTCGGGTACGGTGTTCGGTTGGTAGTACAAGTGACTTTCCGTACCCGTACCTCCGAATGTGATCGGGCGGGGAATGGCTCTTTTACCGAATATCAGCGCACCTGCGCCCTGCATGGCGTGCAGTCCTTTGTGCGCCGCTATCGCCGCCATATCCACATTGCATTTTTCCATATCCAATGCAAAATAACCTATGCTTTGAGCGCAGTCCACAAGAAATTTCACGTTACGTCTGCGGCAAATTTTGCCTATTTCTTCGATGTTTTGCGCTGTTCCCGTGACGTTGGACGCGTGCGAGACGCAGACAAGGTAAGTATCGGGACGTATCAGACGTTCTATTTCTTCGGCGGTGACGATACCCTGTTTGTCAGGCTGTGCGACAGACAGTTCCACATAGCCTTTTTTCTTTAATTGCATCACGGGACGCAATACGGAATTGTGTTCTGTCGCGGTAATAACGATATGTCCGCGTTGTGCCGTTCCGAGTATCGCGAGATTGAGAGCGGCGGTGCATCCGCTCGTAAACGCTACGTGCAGTTCGCTGTCGTTGTTCATTATCAAATGTAGTTTACGCCGCGTTTCATACAACTTTTGTTGCAACGTAAGCGACAGTTTGTTACCGCTTCGATTGGGATTGAACGGGTATTTTGTCAGGCAATCGTTTACCGCGTCTATCACGGTTTGTGGTTTATAGTTAGTAGTTGCCGCATTGTCAAGATAAATCATTTTGTTCTCCGCACACTTTTTGTCGTCTTGTTCAGTAATATATTTTATGGGAATATTTTTGCCGTATGCCACACAGTTCGTAAGTATACGCCGATACATAAGGAGGATGTAATGGAATATATTTTGGCGGTGTACCGTTCGCGCAATGTCGCGATCCGGGCATACAATTTTTTGGTAAGCAACGGAGTAACCTGTGCGCTTGTCTCTACTCCGCGCGCCGCCGGCATCGGTTGCGGTCTGTCCGTAAAATTCGGTCGAAACGATTTCAATCGAGTAAAATCCGCGCTTTCCAACGGCGAAACTTTTGCGGGCTTTTTCCTTTACCGAAACACTTTTTCCGGCGGAACGCTCACCAAGCTATGAAAAGAGCGCAAACTGTTGAAAATTTGCGGCAAATGGGATATAATGTTATTTAAGGGTATGTATGCGTTTGCGTATATCCTCGAACATTATATCCCTTCCTTATTTGACGACAAATTCAAAAATGAAAGACACAAAAGCAATTCTCGAAATACTTGCACGGGATTTTCCCAATGCTAAGAGCGAACTTAACTTTCGTTCTCCATATGAATTGATTGTTGCGGTCATTTTGTCCGCACAATGCACCGACAAACGCGTCAATCTCGTCACGCCTCGGCTTTTTGAAGAAGCGCCTACGGTTGAAGCGCTTGCCGAAATACCGACAGAGCGATTGGAACAATTGATACATTCCTGCGGATTTTATCACACCAAAGCCTTGCATCTGAAACAGATGGCTCGCGATGTCGTGGACAAATTCGGAGGACAAATTCCGTCGGAGCTTGAAGAACTTCAAACGCTTTCGGGCGTAGGGAGAAAAACCGCAAACGTTGTGTATGCGGTGGGATTCGGCGGGCAGGCGATCGCTGTGGATACGCATGTGTTTCGCGTTTCCAACCGTTTGGGAATAGTCTCCGCAAACAATGTCCTCGATACCGAAAAACAGCTTATGCAGGCAATTCCTCGCGAGCAGTGGGCAGACAGTCACCATTATATACTTTTGCACGGCAGGTACGTGTGCAAAGCACATCGCCCGCTTTGCGACAACTGTTCCGTAAAACAGTTGTGCGATTATTACCAACAACATGTCGACAAGTCAATTTGATTATTTAACCGAATGTAATCGCTGTTTGCATTGCGCGCAACCGAGCTGTATGCGTTTTTGTCCGATAGGAAACGATATTCCGCAGCTTCTGCGTTTAATAGCTCAAAAAAATTGGGAAAAAGCCGTTAGCCTTGTGGGACATCCGTTCGGCGAAATCTGCGGCTATGTTTGCCCCCGAGAGCAGCACTGTCAGGGAGGATGCGTTTTGTCGCGACGAAACAACGCGATTGCCATAGGCGACATTGAACGCTATGCGTTTTCTTTGTACAAATACAAAGCGGAGAGACAATCGGACGCCGCTGTGGGCTGCAAGGTCGCCGTTATCGGCGGAGGCGTTGCGGGTCTGACATTTGCGGTCAAGATGTACGAGCAGGGTGCCGACATTGTGCTGTACGAACAAAACGAACTGTTGTCCACGTTGAAACTTATTCCCGAGTTTCGGCTTCCGCGATCGGCAATAGAGAGCGTTGAACAAGCTGTCGACGGCAAATTTCCCATTGTAAAACAGCGCGTAGATGCTCAAAAACTATGCTTTCTTGCCGAAACTTGCGACGCGGTATTTGTATCCACGGGTACGACCGTCGAATACGGCTTGGGAATTGATGGAGAAGAACTTTCCACTCCGTACAGCGTATTTTTGAGCCGTCAAGCAGACGCGATTTGCAAAGGCGGACGTATCGCTGTAATAGGCGGAGGAAATACGGCAATGGATTGCGCTCGACTTGCCAAAAGGTTCGGCGCAGACGTTACTGTATATTATCGACGCGCACGTGAGGATATGCCCGCGTTCGACGCCGAGGTTTCGGATGCGGAAAAAGAGGGTGTAAAATTTTGTTTCAATGTCACTCCCGTAAAGTTGCAACAAACAAACGATTTGGAGCTTGTACTTGCCAAGACTATTTCGCAAGGCAGAGGAAAACTTATTGTCGGCGATGAAACGTTTTCCGTTTCGTGCGACGAGACGGTTTCGGCAATAGGCGCTCATTTTGACAATTCGATAATGGAAATGGCGGAAAAAACGGATATGCTTCACCCTACAAACAATATATTCATGGGCGGTGACGCCGCCGGAGGTAAAACAGTGGCGCAAGCGGTTGCCGACGGCATGAAAACGGCAAAAAATATCATAGACAAATTACGGCACGGCAGGTAAATTATGTTTATCGACAAAGTGAAAATTTTTATCAAAGCAGGTAACGGCGGCAACGGCTCCGCCAGCCTTCACACGGAAAAATACGTAAATAACGGCGGACCCGACGGCGGTGACGGCGGCAAGGGCGGCGACGTGATATTCGTGGCGACAAATTCCGAAAACACACTCAATGCGTTTCATTACCAAAAGCATTTTCGTGCGGGAGACGGTGAAAACGGAGGCAGACAACGCTCATTCGGCAAGCAAGGCGCCGACATTGTGATAAAGGTTCCTGTCGGCACGCTTGTAAAAAATTCCGACGGAGAAATCGTCGCGGACATGTTTTACGACGGACAACGTGAAATTATTTTGCAGGGCGGCAAAGGGGGTAAAGGAAATTGGCACTTCAAAACTTCTCGCCGTCAGTCTCCGTCTTTTGCGGAACACGGCGTAAAAACCCGAGAATACGAAGTAACATTGGAATTGAAAACCATAGCCGATGTGGGCTTGGTCGGTTTTCCCAATGTGGGTAAAAGTACTCTTCTGTCCGTTGTTTCGGACGCCAAACCCAAGATAGCCAACTATCATTTCACGACGTTGAGCCCAAATCTCGGTGTGGTAAGCTACTACGAACAAAATTTTGTTATGGCGGATATACCGGGTCTTATCGAAGGAGCAAGCGAAGGCGCAGGTCTCGGACACAGTTTTTTGAGACACATCGAACGTACGCGTTTGCTTGTGCATATATTGGATATTTCCGGAAGCGAAGGTCGTGATCCTGTCAGCGACTTCGAATTGATCAACAATGAAATTTACAGTTATGATCAAAATCTCAAAAAGTTACCGATGATCGTTGTCGCAAACAAGATGGATATGCCCGGCGCGGAAGAAAATCTCGATCTGTTTCAAAAAAAATACGGAAAAAAATATACCGTTATTCCGACTACGACGATAATTCACGAGGGTGTGGATAAGCTTATAGCAACGATTGCCGAAACTCTTTTACAACTTCCTCCGTCGGAACCGTTAACCCAAACGCCCGTCAAGTTGCAAAAGGAACAAACGGAGGACTTTTACATTGACATCTTGCAAGATAACGTCTTTGAAGTTACGGGCGGACTTGTGGAAATGTTGACAAGAAAAATCAATCTCGACGATTACGACAGTTTCGGATATTTTCAAAAGGTACTCCGAGATAGGGGCGTTATTTCAGCGCTGCGCAAATCGGGCGCTGTTGACGGCGACACGGTTATCGTGGGAGACGTCGAGTTCGAGTTTGTAGAATAAAGGAGATTTTATGATTACCACCAAACAGCGTAGCAAGTTGAAAGCTCTTGCCAATACGGTTAAGCCTCTTGTAACAATAGGCAAAGATGAACTCACGGAAAACATAATAAAAGAAATAGATGTGGCACTGTACCATCATGAGTTGGTCAAAGTTGCATCTCTTAAAAGTTGTGAAACTCCCGCGAAAGTCATGTGCGAACAAGTATGCGAAATTTTGGGTTGTGAACCCGTGCTTTGCATAGGAAACCGTTTTGTTGTGTACAAGCGCAGCGACAAGGAAAATATCGAACACATAGAATTTTAATATTCGATAAAGGGGCTTGAAAAAATTCAATGCTCTTTTAACGTACGAAAAATTATGAAGATTTTGGTTTTTGCGGATTTCCACGGAAATGCGCGTGCAATCGAACTTGCCGCGGATATTTCTCGGCGAGAGGCGCCGAATAAGACTGTGATATGCGGAGACATCTTCGGTTGGAACAAATCGGATTGCGTCATAGAAGCGCTCAATAAAATTCAAGGAATTTTGTATTTTATAAAAGGCAACAACGATTGGCAAACGGAGCTGAATTTACTGCCCGGCGGAGCGGAAGATTATGCCGTTATGTATCACTTCGGACGTACGCTTTTCTTTACTCACGGCGATAGATACAATGCCATGCGCATTCCCCCGTTGCTCAAAGAGGGGGACGCGTTGATTCACGGACATACTCACTTCGGAAGAATTTCCGAGCGTGAGGGCGTGCTTATATGTAATGTGGGTTCGCTTGCGCGTCCGCGTGACTGCGTTGCAAATTATTTGATTTTGGATGAGCAGGGAGCGATGTTGAAAGATACCGACGGAGCTTTGCTGCAAACTAAAACTTGGAAAGAGTTTGTCGGTGACTAAACGCACGGCATTTTCTTTTTTTAGCGTATATTACAAACCGACGCGTATCGCGTTGTACCGATTCAAGCCTATGTCTAATGTAAACAAACTTTTTTCCACTCGAAAAATATACGATTTGAAAAAATCCGACGCATTGTTTGTCAAGGCAATGCGCGACAATTGTCGCTATCAGTACGGGCATTGTCCTGCGTATAAAGAATTTTTGGATAGATTTCGATTTCAACCCGACGATATTCGAACATTCGACGATCTCCAACGATTGCCCTTTTTGCCTACTCTTTATCTAAAAAAACATCGAATGCTATCCATGTCCGAGCGGCGTTTGCCGTTAAAAGTTACCAGCAGCGGTACGGGAGGAAACAAATCTTTTGTGGGTTTCAACCTGCGCAGCATCTGGAATGCTTTTAAAATGGTGTGTCGTGTGGCAAAATATCATAATTTGTGGTCGGCAAGGTTGACGCGCTATGTTGTGTTCGGTTATCGTCCTCGTCGTGACAATAGTCTCGGAGCGTCCAAATCGGCTTGGGGATTTACGTTTTTTGCACCGGCGGCGTCAAGGATATATGCATTGGACTACAAAGACGGCGGCTATAAATTGGATTTGGACAATATAAAAAATAAACTTGTAAAGTACTCCAAAGGTCGTTTACCCGTCAGAACCATGGGCTTTCCCGCTTATACGTATTTTCTGTTGCGCCAAATGAAGGAAGAGGGACTGTCCGTAAAACTGCCGAAAGGTTCTTTAATATGTCTCGGAGGCGGTTGGAAACAATTTTATGCCGAAAAAATCGGCAAACAGGAATTTTATGACCTTGCCTTCGAGGTGCTCGGTGTGGATGACAAGCATATAATCGAGTTTTTCGGCGCGGTGGAACATCCGATTTTATATACGGATTGCCGCGAACATCATTTTCACCTGCCTGCATACAGTCGTGTGATAATCCGCGACGTGGACACCCTTCTCCCCGTACCCGACGGTGTCCCGGGATTGGTCAACTTACTTACGCCGCTGTTTGACAGCGCGCCCATGCTCAGTATCCTCACCGACGACATAGGTGTCTTGCACAGTGACCCGTGTTCTTGCGGCGAGACGTCGCCTTATTTGGAAATTTTGGGCAGGGTGGGAGTTAAAGACGTAGTTACCTGCGCTCAGGGTGCGGAAGAAATATTAAAGGATTTTTTGAGGACGGACGATGATACTTTATAAAGGTAAAATTTATCCCGACAGCAAACAAAACGAGCTTATCGACAAATTGCCCGAGGATTTGCTTTTCACACTCTCACATCCGAATCTCGCCGTTTTCGATAAGGTTATCGCAGCGGGAGATAAAATGTACAGAAAGGCAATCGACGGCGGCTATGACGACGTGGCAATTCCGTTGCTCAACGAATTCGGCATAAGCTATCAACGCTATATAACCATGGCGAGGGCGTTCTCGGCAGAAGTTTTGCGCTACAAGTGCAGCGTCGAATTGGGTGACGATTGGCAAAATTTGCCTCCGTTAAGCGGCGGCACGGTGCGCAGGTTTGCTCCGTTAGGGGTGTTGTTTCACGTTGCGGCGGGCAATGTGGACGGATTGCCGGCGTATAGCGTAGCGGAAGGACTTCTTGCAGGCAACATAAATATTCTCAAATTACCTTCCGGTGATTCGGGACTGTCTGTGCGATTGCTGTCCGACTTGATTGCGCAAGAGCCCGATCTTGCCGAATATATTTACGTTTTCGACGTACCTTCCACTGAATTTGACACAATGAAACGTTTGGCGAATCTTGCCGACGGCGTAGTGGTATGGGGCGGTGATTTGGCACAACACGCCGCGCGGGATATGTGCGGGGTAAACACCGTCATTATCCCTTGGGGACACAAATTATCCTTTGCGTATGCAACGCCGAGTGTCACCGACGAACAACTCGACGCGCTTGCCCTACACATTTGCAGCACAGAACAATTGCTTTGCTCGTCCTGTCAAGGCATTTTTTTCGACACGGATGACGAAGAAGAATTGATAGCTTTTGCCAAACGTTTTTTTGAAATACTGAAAGCGCGAAATCTCCGTTTCGGCAAAGCCGACGCCGCGATGCGCGGGCGCAACAGCGTACAACTTTATACGGACAGATTGGAAAACGTTTATCCGTTGATACTTTCGGACGAAGGAGTGTCGGTGGTGGTAAAACGTGACGCGCGATTGGAACTCTCCTATACATTTCGAAATGTCTGGATAAAGGCATTGCCGCATACGCAAATCGTCAAGGAATTAAAACCCAACAAAGGCTATCTGCAAACATGCGGTCTGCTGTGTTCCGACAAAGAAAAGCAAACGCTTGCCGACGCTCTTATTGCGGCGGGATTGGTGCGTATTACGGGCAGAGACCTCAGCAGAACTTTCTTCGGCGAGGCGCACGACGGAGTTTATCCGTTGCGGCAATACTCGCGCGTCGTGGAGATAGATTAGTATTTTTTGAGGATAGTATAAAACAATACTATAATGCAAACTTTTTTCATAATCTTGCCTAAAAAAATATATTGTGATATACTATTTTTATTGTAAAATTTTTTTGGAGGAAATTCTCTATGCAATATTCACATGAAGTAGAATTGATGCAATGCGTAAAGAAGGGCTGCAATCACGGTCCCGCCCCAATCCCCGAAGAAGGCAAATGGGTGGCTGCAACGCAGATCAAAGACATCAGCGGTCTCACTCACGGCTGCGGTTGTTGCGCTCCGCAACAGGGTACATGCAAGTTGACATTGAATGTCAAGGACGGAGTAATTCAGGAAGCGCTCGTCGAGACGATCGGATGTTCCGGTATGACTCACTCGGCAGCTATGGCTGCGGAAATTTTGCCCGGAAAAACCATTCTCGAAGCCCTGAACACGGACCTTGTGTGTGACGCTATCAACGTCGCTATGCGCGAACTGTTTTTGCAAATAGTCTACGGACGCACACAGTCTGCATTTTCCGACGACGGACTGCCCATCGGCGCAGGACTCGAAGATTTGGGAAAGGGTTTGAGAAGCCAAGTCGGCACTATGTATTCCACCGCACAAAAAGGACCGCGCTATCTTGAAATGGCAGAGGGCTATGTTACTCGTCTTGCATTGGACGAGGGCGGAGAAATCATCGGTTACGAGTATGTCAATCTCGGCGTAATGATGAAACTTATAAGCGAAGGTACCGACGCCAACGAGGCTCTCGGCAAGGCAAAGAAACACTACGGACGTTTTGAAAACGCCGCGAAATATATTGTGCCGCGCAATGAGTAAGGAGGATATGACAATGGCAATCAGATTTGAAGGATATGAAAGAAGAATAGACAAAATCAACCTCGAACTCAACAAGTACGGACTTGCAAGCCTTGAAGAAGCGCGGGATTTGTGCCTTTCTCACGGCGTAAACGTAGAGGAAATCGTCAAGGGCGTACAACCGATAGCTTTTGAAAACGCCGTTTGGGCATACACGCTCGGATGTGCTATCGCTTTTAAAAAGGGCGTGACGAATGCCGCCGAAGTTTCGGAATGTATCGGCTTGGGACTGCAAGCATTTTGCATACCGGGAAGTGTGGCAGACCAACGTAAAGTAGGCTTGGGACACGGCAATCTGGGCGCAATGCTGCTTCGCGAAGAAACGGACTGCTTTGCTTTTCTTGCGGGACATGAGTCTTTTGCAGCGGCGGAAGGAGCAATCGGTATCGCGCGCAATGCCAACAAAGCGCGCAAAAAACCTCTGCGCGTAATTTTGAACGGACTCGGCAAGGACGCGGCGTACATCATTTCCCGTATAAACGGATTTACTTACGTACAAACGAAATATGACTATTACACGGGCGAATTGACCATTGTGCGCGAAGTTCCGTTCTCCGACGGAGAACGTGCCAAGGTGCGTTGCTACGGTGCGGACGACGTAAACGAAGGCGTTGCAATAATGAGATATGAAAAAGTGGATGTCTCCATTACGGGCAATTCCACAAATCCCACTCGTTTCCAACATCCCGTTGCCGGTACATACAAAAAGTGGTGTCAGGAAAACGGCAGAAAGTATTTCTCGGTTGCAAGCGGCGGCGGTACGGGACGTACATTGCATCCGGACAACGTTGCGGCGGGTCCCGCTTCATACGGCATGACGGATACATTGGGACGTATGCACAGCGACGCACAATTCGCGGGAAGCAGCTCCGTGCCGGCTCACGTGGAAATGATGGGACTTATCGGTATGGGCAACAACCCCATGGTCGGCGCCACGGTTGCTTGCTCCGTTGCGGTAGCTCTCGCCAAGTAACGTCGATACAATCAAATTCAGACAGAAAATTCAAACAAAATCGGTTTTGTACCGAGTTCCGTGACACGCGGAACTCGGTATTTTTTTTTGCTTGACAAATGATATCCCTTCGATTTGTCTTTTTCGGCATATTGCGTAATGTAAATTTATATATATTTTGATGTGCAATCGTTTTATTCGGCTTTGCCGTTGCCAAAAGGATATTTATCAAAAGAAGAGTTGTTTTTTGGATGTATTCGACGGCGACGGTTTGTCGAGTGCGACCGAAAGCGTTATCGTTTACTTTTTTGGTGAGAGATTAGTCGGGTATTTGCAAAAAAGTCGCGATACACACGGAATATGCTGCATTTTGAATACATTTTTACTTGCAAAATTGTACATACTGGTGTACAATAGCGATGAAAAATATTTCAATAAGGAGTTTCATTATGATAACCAAGGATATGAAAATTGTGGAAGTTTTGCAAATCAAACCGGAAGCCGCGCGTGTTTTCGGACAATACGGCATGGGCTGCATCCATTGCCTGATGGCACATACGGAAACCGTCGAAGAAGCGGCTGCGGTTCACGGCGTCGATGTAAACGACATGCTTGCACAGCTCAACGCATAGCCAAACGCTTTTATGCGTCGATGAACGAATTGCGTTCTCAGAGTCGTACGGTAACCGAACAACTTTCGAGGACGCATTTTTTATTCAAAAAAAGCCTACGGAAATTACATAACGACGAATTTTTGAAATTTGGTTATTGACTTTACTTTTATGCTTTGTTAAAATATAATCAGTAAAATGTGTCTCGGGAGGAATTTATGGATCAGCAGCAACTTTACAAAAGAGCGCTTGAAGTAATGGAAGAAAACTTCGGACATGTTGTGGAAATGAGCGTGGCGTCCGCTGCCGACGGTCTGGTTAGCGTGCGTGACGTAAATGCGGTGTATCACAACGGTGTATTTTATGTACTTGCTCGCGAGGGCAATTCTTTGATGAACCAAATCAAGGTTAGCCCCGCCGTGGGTCTGTGCCACGGTTCTCACAATATGCACGGAATTGCGCGTTCTCTCGGTCATCCGCTCGAATCGCAAAACGCGGCTTTACGCAAGATGCTCAAAAAGGAATTTTCTCTCAATTACAGCGATTACGTTACCGAAAATAACCCCGAAATGCGTATTGTGGAAATTACCGTAACTTTTGCGGAAACGTTTACGCGCTATCATAGATACAAAATAAATTTCGAAAATCAAACCGCCGTACGCGATCACACCGAACCGCTGTTTGTATACAGATAAAAACCGACGGCTTGATATTTCAAAAATTTACAGTAAATAGGTCGATAAATAAAAATTTATTGGCAATTTCTTCGAGGTGAAAAATGTGGCTTCTGATCATACCGATTGCATTTATAATGTTTATAATAGAGATTGCAAAAAGATATAAATAAAAAAACATCGGAGTTCCGCTCTGTGCAGAACTCTTTTTTATTTGAAATTATTTTTGGATGTAAAATACACTGATTTTTGCAAATGGTGCAGTTGCGTTTAATATGTAAAAATATATAAGAACGGTTTGGACAAACGCTGTTTTGCACGTTTTATAATTACACAATAAATCTATATGTCTCTGTCAGGCAGATAACAATAAACTTTTGGTTAAAAACAAAAATTTTGTTTGCCTCGAATGTTATAAAATTACCCAATTGAGAATGTTTCGTATTCTCGACGCACGTTTGCAATACGTATTCTTTGCACGGTTAAGTTAAATATCTTGCAAATTTTATTTATCGGATTTATTATAGACATTATTTCCGATATATTGTATAATTTTATCAACAATCCGAGGAGAAAATCATGCTTTTTGCTCAACCTTTCACAAGCTGGTTTCCGTGGGTATTGCTGGCTATTGCAATATCGGCGCTTCTTGCGCTTGCGGTGCGTTTTACGCTTATGTACCGCGATATGAAACGTGAAAAAGCTCAACGAAAAAAAAATTCCGAAACCGCCGCATTGCTGCATATAGACGGAGAATACTTTGTGCTGTCCGCATTATGCCTATATGAGGTTGGCAAGCAAAAGCAACTTGGCGAAGGCGCGTATTTGTTAAAAACGTCGGACGGAAATGCAATTTCTTTGCAGCTAAACGGAGTGGTGGTAGACTACAACGACGGCGAGACGTTACAATTGTCGGACGGCGACAAACTTCGCGCCGAAAAGGACGTAAAGATAAAGCCCGTGGCACAACAGGAGTGAATATGGAACGTAGTTACAACGGATGGGACGATTTGTTTAAACAAGAATTTGCAAAGCCCTATTTTATAGAGCTTAAACGCTTTTTGGTGGAACAGTACGCAACCAAACACATTTATCCGCCCAAAAGATTGATACTCAATGCATTTGACAATACGGCGTACGAAGATGTTAACGTTGTTATTCTCGGGCAGGACCCTTATTACAATCCGGGGCAGGCAATGGGTATGAGTTTTTCCGTGCCGCAAGGAGTTCCTGTTCCCAAGAGTCTTGTCAATATTTTCGAGGAAATCTATTCGGATACAGGCAATCCGTCGCAGATTGTCGGCGGAGATTTGACTCCTTGGGCGCGTCAGGGTGTTTTGCTGATGAATACCGTACTTACCGTAGAAGAGGGCAAACCCAATTCTCACAAAGACAAAGGATGGGAATTTTTTACAGACGCGGTTATTTCTCATCTCAACGCGCGTCAGCGCGGTATGGCTTTTTTGCTGTGGGGACGCAACGCCTATCAAAAGAAATCGCTTGTAACCAATCCGCAGCATATTGTGCTTACTGCCGCACATCCAAGCCCGCTATCGGCATACAACGGATTTTTCGGATGCAAACATTTTTCCAAAGTCAACGATTTTCTTGCCGCACAGGGCAGACATATCAGGTGGTAGATGAGTAAAGCGATTCTTACCGTACACGGCTATTTGACGGACAAGCACGATTTCGGCAGACTTTATGATTTTCTCGATTGCTATGACGAAGTGTACGCGGTGGAAATCCCCGGTCACAACGGCAAAGTGGATATGCGTAAATTTACCGTTTCTTCAACCTTTTCCGTCCTGCTCAACGCTTACGACCGTCTGAAAGCCCTTTACGACAGCGTGGACGCGGTGGGATTTTCCATGGGCGGCGCCTTGACGACATGGCTTTGTGCGGTACGATCCGTCCGCCGTGCGGTGGTGTTTGCACCCGCAAACAAGTACTTTAATTTCAAAATGCCGCTAAACGCGGTGGAGTTTTACGGCGGAAAAAGCATCGAGGCATATCGCAGTACCGACGGCAGCATAGGCAAAAAGGCGGCGGCTGTCGGTAGTGCGCTTGCGCCTTACGGAGAAAATATAAATATAACCGGCAAAGTTGCCCGCTCGCGTACTCTCAAATATTTTACTCCGCGCAACGGACTTGTTTTTCGCAATATTATCAAACAATGTAACACAATGATTGAAGCGATGTCGCCGATAAAAACTCCGCTGCTTGCATTGTGGGGCAAATTGGATGAACTTGTTCCGCAAAAATCCGTCGAGTATATTTCAAAGCATTTTTCCGATTCGCGCGTAAAAATATACCCGGATGTTGGACATGCGATGTTGTACTCAAATCTGGACCATTTGTTTATCAAAGAAGCAATGGATTTTTTGACGGATGGGCATTTTGATAAACAAATTTGCCCGAGAGAAACCTCTGATAATTAAAATGAGAGCGATTGCACACGCAACAGGCAAAATTCGCTTGATTTTTTATAACTTTTAATATATAATGTATCTTGCCCAAATATGGGACAACCCTTGCTGCGGCAAAAGTCGCGGCCAATACAGACCACAAGGAGGTAAATAAGTTATGAACAGTTACGAATTGTTGTACATCCTGAACAACGATTTGGCAGATGACGCCAAAGATGCGGTAATCGAAAAGCTGAACGCGGTTGTTACGGGAAACGGCGGTACTGTTGACAACGTGGAAAAATGGGGAACAAGACGTCTTGCTTATCCCATCAACTACAAAAACGAAGGTTTTTACGTGCTTGTCAATTTTTCCGCACCTGCAACGTTGCCCGAAGAGCTCGAACGCGTGATGCGCATCAATCAAGACGCTATCATTCGCTTTTTGATAGTCAGAAGATAGTTTTCAAGGAGAGTACGCATGAACAAAGTTTTTTTGATTGGTAGACTTACACAAGACCCGCAAGCGTCGACCCCGACCGAGGGCGGACACACTTATTGTCGTTTCAGCATAGCCGTCAATCGCAATTTTTCGCGTGACGGAGACAATCGTGCCGACTTTATCAATATCATTACGTGGGACGCGCTTGCAAGCAACTGCGTTAAGTATCTCGTAAAAGGCAGTCAGGTCGCCGTTACGGGCAGCATACAGACGGGCAGTTACGAACGCGACGGCGTCAGACGTCAAACGTTTGATATACGCGCCGATCAAGTGGAATTTCTTTCCCGCGCAAATGGTTCCCAACAGGGACAGACGGGCGCTCCCGTCAAGGATCAGACCATCGACACATTAAAAGTTGTTGATGACGACGATATGCCTTTTTAATTTGAAGGAGAATGAAAATGGAAAATAAAGAAGTAAAAAGACCGATGAGAAGTCCCGCACGCCGCAAGGTTTGCAACTTCTGCGTAGAAAAATCCGAATACATCGATTATAAGGATATTGCCAAGCTCAAAAAGTTTATGGCGGAAAGCGGCAAAATTTTGCCTCGCCGCGTAACGGGCGTTTGCGCTCATCACCAAAGAGAGCTTGCAGTGGCAATCAAACGCGCGCGTCAAATGGCTTTGATTCCTTATGTTGCAGACTGATTGAGCAATATCGAACGTTTGCTTTTTCACAGAGACAAAGCTGTTTTGTTTGCGAAAGCATAATTTGCTCGCAAAGTAATTAAAAATTTCCAAAAGACCTTGCAATGAAACAACGCATAGCAAGGTCTTTTTTGCTGTTCGGTTAATTCGATGCAAGATTAGTGGCGGAAAACGAACGTTGAAAAGATTTTTCGTATAAAGGGGTAGAAATAAATAAAGTTCTGCGTCGATTGTTTGTCGGCGTATTTCAATTTCAGGTCAGTTGCATATTTGTGAATTGTTTTACCTATATACAGAGTTATCTGTTGACTATCTTCGCCGTACATCTCGGTCGTGAAGTGCTTTGTTCTATTGGTATGTGACTTTTTTTAAGTCACGACATTGTTGAAGAATATCGGAAAAGGAAAAACAGAAACAATTTTTCAAACCGTTGCTTATCTTTGTAATTTGTAATGTAAATATTGTCGTATACTTTGAAAATGTTTGTCGTAGAAAAAAGTAATTTTTCAAAATTTTTTTATTTTAGACAAAAAAAACCTCTCTATTTGATTGACAATATTAAACAATTGTAGTATAGTAAATAAGCTGTTGCGAAGCGGCAGCGAGAAGCTTGACAACA
>CANQGD010000004.1 GCA_947601445.1 uncultured Clostridia bacterium
ACAGGACTTGAACCTGCATGATTTCTCACATGAACCTGAATCATGCGCGTCTGCCAATTTCGCCACATCCGCAAATTAAAATCCAATTCCGACAAATTTTTTTCGGTTTTGTATGAAGCGTGACTTTTGTCGAGTAACGCTGTTACCAAACATAAAACCGAGGAAAAATTCGGCAATTTGCTTTATTATTATAATTGATTTCCAAACAATTTGCAAGTGATTTGTATATTATTTATTTTCCTTAATTTTTCGGCGTAATTCAAATATATCTACGTCAAAAAACGAAATAAAACGTTGCAACAGAACCCCGTTAATTATTGTAATCCAATGACGCTTGCTTTGGGCTGTATGTAAAAAACACATCGAGACTGCAAACGTTTGTTGCTACGACACGTTTCCCATCGAAATGTAATTATAAACGCGTAAATTGCATTATGTAAAACTTTATGTTCCATTCAATGATGTCCAAATTTTTATTAGGCACGGGTTTATGCAAGCCCGTCATATAATAAAATGTGAAAATGCTTTTTGACGGTTTTGTCGCGGTTGTAGACAGCGGTGTGGGAGGTTTGACCATTCTCAACAATCTGCAAACCGAATTTCCCCGATGCGATTTTTTGTATTTGGCGGATAGTTCTCATTGTCCGTACGGAACAAAAACCGCAACGGAAATAAAATCGCGTTTACGCGTCATTGCAGAATGGCTTACTTTACAAAGAGTATCTGCCGTGGTGCTTGCTTGCAACACTGCGTCGGTGTTTGCCGAAGATTTACGCAGAGAATTTGACATGCCCTTTTACGATGTAATAGTCCCTACGTGCAAGTTGGTTGCCGCAACGACGGTTACCAAGTGCGTGGCGCTGCTTGCAACGGATTTTACTGTCGGCAGCAAAATATACAGTAAACGCCTTGTGCAATTCGGTATCGAGACGGTTTCTTTTGCGTGTAGCAGCCTTGTCCCTTTTGTGGAAAACAACGCAGTAAAAACTTCCGAGTGCGATTTTGCCCTGCAAAAAGCATTAAGGGATTTGCCGAACGTAAATGCAGATACGGTTATTCTCGGTTGTACTCATTTTCCGATTTTGAAAAATAAAATTATGCAATATACGGGAAAAGCGCAAATAGTGCAGTGCGTCACGGATTACTCGCCCCAAAAAGAATTGCGGCGTTTCGGCGAGACGATATTTTTCACAACGGGCGATGTCGCGGCAACGGAAAAGGCCTCGAAGTTTTTCCCCGAGGCACATTTTGCTCATTTGAATATTTGAAATATGCGTAAATAAACCGCTTGTTTGAAACAGAACTATTTTGTGCTACGAGTAAAATATAGCGTCGGCAATGCCTGTCTCATTCCGAGATTTTGTCCGTTGCGTTGTATTCTTTGTTTGTCGGATTGAGTCGTCTCGTTAATTTTTCAATTGTTTTGGATTCCTGTATACCTGCTATCAAAATTGCATTAACGGCGATATTGACCGCCGACATCGGCGCGCGACCGGCAAGATACAGCCAAAAACTCTTTTTTATTGTCTGATGACCGTTAAAAAACTCCCACAGTCCAAACAAACTCGGTTTAACTCCTACTATATATTGCAGCCACAGTCCAAATGTGTTCAAACCGCATAGACACACGGTGTAACAAATCAATACCGACAATGTAAGTTTTGCCAAACGCGGCATTTTTATTTTGTATACAAGCGCGCATATCACGCCGTACAGTGTGATGGAAATTGCCATAAACCAATTGTAATCCCCGAGAGGATGTATCAAGTGTGCGATCAAGTCTCCGACATATCCGACCGTGGCGGCGGGCAAAGCCCCGAAATATATTCCGGTAAAAAAACACACCGCAATGGTAACGGATACGGCGTTGTTGCCGGGTAATGGAATAGTGCAAAAATTTGCAACCACGGATAAAGCGGTCAACATAGCTATGCAAGCCAATTTCAATGTTTTGTTCACAATAAAAAAATCCCCTTTTTGCATTCGCAAAAAGGTCCGATGAGCAGCGTAAACCGCTATATATCAACGCCTCGCGTATGGGTTTCGGCTTGAAAGGGCAACGGACCAAACGACGCATCGCAGCGCAAATGAGCACTTTCGTCCGCGCTTTTTCCTAAACGCAGCACTTGACGCGCGCCGTCAACTTTGCTGATTTAATTATATGTGCAAGACTTTATTTTGTAAAGCGAATATACGATATTGCTTTGCGTATTATTTTATTTTTAAGCCCCGTTTAGTGTTTGTTTGGATAAAACTTGTCGGTAATAATCGGCTTTTGTTGCCGCAATGCAGCAAATTTGCATATTTCCGCCTCGTTTGCTCACACTACGGGTATGATAATCATATTTATCCGTGCAATAATACTCTTTGCGGTATTGCTTTTTGTGTTTCGTCTCATGGGAAAACGGCAGATCGGCGAGATGGAACCTTTTGAACTTGTAATC
The DNA here is from genome assembly GCA_947601445.1 of uncultured Clostridia bacterium. Taxonomy (GTDB): domain Bacteria; phylum Bacillota; class Clostridia; order Christensenellales; family CAG-314; genus Fimimonas. Next base: position 2,445 of record CANQGD010000004.1, read on the forward strand.
ACATTGGTAATTTCGGAATTGGCTTGCATTCCCATGTCGGATCGATCCATTCCCATTACATTCGGCATTGTGGCAATTCTCACTATGTTTGTGATTCATCAATTTATTTTGATACTCTCACACAGCGACAAACTGCAAGGCATCATCAACGGCAAGCCCGTAATGGTAATTAACGGAGGCAATATAGATGTTCAGGCGCTAAAAAGTTTGAATATGCACGTCAACGACCTGTTGCAAGCCATGCGCGCAGCGGAGTATTTTTCGCTTGAAGAAATAATTTACGGCATAATGGAAACCAACGGACAATTGACCGTCGTTGCCAACAAAGATATGGAAAATAAACAACAAACATTACCCGTGCCGGTTATTCTCGAAGGCAAATGGAATGATGAAAATATAAACGGAAACGGATTTGACAAGGCGGAGTTGCAACAATTGCTTATAAAAGAGCATGTCAAATTGAAAAATGTCGTGTTGTGTGCCATTGACGAAAACAAGCGTATGACGCTGCAACGCCGCAATCAGGCTATTTGTTTCAAAAATGTGGAGGTTACTCGCAAATGACGAAAAATATTTGGGCAGGGCTTATTGCCCTTGTGTTGGTTATTACCTGCGGTGTGTTGGAAGTCGTGCTTTTATCCAAAAGTTACGAACGTCTTGCCGCCGATTGCGATGAGATTATTGTCAAATGCGAACAGGAAAGTCTGACGGTTGCGGAATACAATAAATTTCGCGATAAGTGGGTGGATTTACGAGAAAAGAGCGAAATACTGCTTCCGCACCTCGATGTGTACGAAATAAATCTTCGATTTGCCGAGGGACAAGCGTATGCCGAACAGAAAGATTACGAACAACTTAAAGCGCAAATGTCGGTGGTGCGGGAATTGCTCGACTATGTGCCGCATCTGATGAAACCTTCGCTCAAACATATTGTTTGACGACAAACCAAATCGTAAATAAATGCAAAAAGCCGTCCGCGTTTGTTGAAATTCAATACGCGCGGCGGCATGATTTTATATGAAACGTGTAAACGATTTATTTGTTTGAGATGTTTTCGGTTATGTGGTGTAGCTCATTTTTAATCTTCGAAATGATGTTCGCCTCAAAAGTTGTACATTGCTTGTACGGCTTTTTAGGTTTACAATAAGATTGTCTGTCGGCTTTTGCATATCAAATTGAAAAACCATATTTTCAGTAGCTTACCACCAATTCGTTATCTTCTTTTTTGAGAGATGAGGCATAAAAAGGTGCATAACACTGTTGCCCGTTCAGCGTCATACATTGCACGCTTGATTTGGCGAATGTGGTATCGATACGTTTTCCCGCGATATTAAGGGCAAATTGCTCCAAAACGTTTTCCGTCGTCACCTTGGGCTGAATCTGCAATTTCCCCGCGGAAATACTCAAACCGTAGAGATTTTCCAATTGCGACACGTAGTACCAGCTTTTGGGAATATTGTATTTATTGCAAAGTTCTTTCAGACGCGCCTTGGACGGAGTTAGCAGCGGCATCGCTCCTATTGCCTGTGCATATTCGTACAAATTTTCATCTTCGCATATCAGTTTTTTGGTTCTGTCGTATTCTACAAGACACCGTACCCTGTCGAAATTTGCAAGTTTAGACGCATTGAGCAAGGCCAGCGCTTTTATGCACAAATCGTTCCCCTCGAAATCGTCGGAAAACAATTCCGATGTTGCTTTTTTTATCCAATCCGAAGGCAATTCGCCTACAAGGTTCAGATAGTAAACGGTCGCAAGCGGTGCGCTCAATCTGTCAAAAAAGACGTGCGGAATACCTTTCGAATCGTAATAAAAGAATTTTGTTTCGTTTTTTTCATAAATTTTTTCCAAAAATTCTCTTATAAATCTTGGATTGGTATAACATATTGCCGCAAGCGTAAGACTGTCCGGACGTTTAATGAAGTTTTTCAGACAGAAAACATTTTTTTCATTTACGTAATTGAGATACGTTGATACCAGACTTTCTCTGATAATCGGCGTTGCGGCGGGAGTTTGTTCGAGAGATTCCAACGTTATGCTTGGTTTGAGTTCGCGTCCGATTGTTATTGCAATACAGTTGCCGGTGCCCGTTCGATTGCTGAGCTTGTAGCGGAGTTTGTCCGACGAACATTCCAATTCGTTTACCGTATAACTTTCCACTTTGCCATTGCAATGCAATACGTAACGCCGCAATCCGTCCGAAACTGCAAATGTGTTGGTTGCCTCGTCGAAATCAACTTTCGAAGTTCGTTCCAACGGAAAGTAAAACAGCGTACGTTCGGGGCGATTGTATTCGATTTGGTAAATTTTCCCCTTTTCATGACGGATACACAGAACCGCGTCAGGCTTTTCATAAACCAACTTGTCCGCATCTAACTTAAATTGTTTTTCGTTTAATTTGGAAAGTATTCCGTGGCGCACAGCATATATTCCTTCTCCTCCCACTCCGAAAACAAACCCTTTCAACAGAGTGGCGGAGTTTCCGCCGTTGTCTACGAACGTCGCCACGTCGGCGTTCCCCAAACGATAACTGAAATTTATTTGTTCCGACATGATTTTCGGCGGCAATAATTTTGTGTGACCGTGTGAAGACAAAAACAAATTCATACCGTCCGAGTCGATACGAGAGCAGGCATTGTCCCACAAATAAGGACAGCGCGTTGTTCCGAATTGTTCCAATTCTGAAAGCGATTCTGCAAGTTGGGGCGTATTGTCGGCAAAAACGGAAACTATTTCAAATTGATAGCATTCGTTGCTTTCGAGCGTTATTTGAAACGTTCTGCTTTCTTTGCCGTCGCATTTGATAATTTCGGCGTCATGAACTATTGCGGTTGCGGCAAATAAATCCGACGCGATACATATTGCGTTGCCCATTTCGAAATATTCCGTTTTGACGTCCAAAGCTGTGTTTCGTACTTTGATTTCGACAGTGAATTTGCGCGATTTTTTCCCCGTATTGGTAATGGTGCATCTGCGTATTTCGCTGTTTCCCGTTACAAAGTACTGCATTGCGACATTGACAGTCAGGCTGTATCCCGAAAATTCGGCAATTCGTTCTCCGAATTTGCTTTCCATAAAAGTATCGAATACGTTTCTTCCGTTTGCATATACAAACAATTTTGTATCGATATGAGTTGATTTTGTCCCCAATCGAGAAGCCGACATTCCGAGACAGTCTACAACCGCCGCAATCTTCCCTCCCGCATAGGCAACTCTGAGATATTTTGTGTTTGGCAAAAATTCGTTTTTCAAAAGTGACGGTTTCAAAAAACGCCCCAAATATTTTTCCGCGTAAGTTTTTTTGCAAAGCAATTCGGCGGTGGCAGCGCAGTAATATTTTACTTTATACAACCTGATTGCTTCTTCGAGATACCGATCTTCGCGTTCTGTCAACTCCACATATTGACGGGTTTTGTCCAACAAGTTGCCGATAGCGTTATCGGACAATGCAAATTGAGTGCATTTACAAAACAGCTCGGCAATTTGTTCTATACGCGTTGAGTCGGTATTTGAAGGGAAAATCAAATATTTTTTTTCGAAAACATTTCTCAGCCGAACATATTGCGCCCAAAATTCGTAGAAATATCCAAGTGCGGCTCTCTCGGCTACATTGTCGGCATGCGATAGAGCCAATTTGTTGAGACAAAACTCTATGTCCGTCGTTTCGACTGCACGAGAAAGCGGATAGTAGCTGTTTGCTATGTGTTCCAACTGCTCTAAATATTGTTTTTCGGTGGTTCCGGGTCCGATCAATCGGGAAAACGGCTTTCTGTTGAAATTCCATCGGATGTTTTTGTAAATATATTTGGCAATCATATTATACCTCGCAAAAATTGTTGCCATTTTCCTCGTCTGATACACAGACAAACAATTATTTGAAGGCGAATTTTGGCTTGAAGTGTCGTATTTGACGTTTTTATAAAAAAGCCCCGTCATTTCAACGGGGCGGTAAAAAATTCCTGTTTTACGTTTTATTTGCGATTTCTTTTGGAAAATCTGTTGCAGTTTTCTTCAATCAGCTGCGCCTTGTTATTCAACAGATTGTCGAGATTTTCCACATATACATTGAAGCGTCTCAGCGTCGCAAGTAAATTGGTGTCCAGGATAAAATGTAAATCGTTGCTCATATCCGACGGGTTCGGCAAAATTTCCGGACTTTGCAATCTGCTTTTAATTACGATATAAAAACAATGATCTTTTTTGCGGTAATAGGGCAGCGCCTCTAAATTCAGTTGTTCGTAAGATATATCGCATAGATATTCCGTTTCGGGGGTTTCGCCGCCGGTATCGAAAACGTCTTGTACGTCGGGTACGGATTCATATGGTTCATCTGGAAATTCCAAGGACAAACTTATTCCGTTTTCCGTAAAGTCGCACAAATAGCCGTTGCCGCCGTCTGCATAGCGGTGCGGAAAATTTCTGCGTTCCTCTATCAACTCCCGTTGCAGTTGTTCTTTAACTTTTTTGCGGATTGCGACATGCGATAAGTCCGTAAAGTCAAACGGGTAATTAGTGGAATAAAATTCGCGCTCTTTTTTCGGTAGCCATACCCAATAAAGGATGGCGAAAATGACCGAGACGGAAATAAATACTGCGTTTACGCTTATATTCAAGACAATTCGAACGGCGTCTGATAGGTCCACAGATTCAAATACTATTCCGAACAAAACCACGTAAATTACTACGATCAACCAGTAAGAAAAATTCAAAATAAAACTTTTTCTATAAGCCGGACAGCTTGGTTGGCGGAGCAAAGAGTATTCGCAGTAGGATACGTACAGATCCGTTTCCACCGACGGCGAAGTTTTCTTTTGCCAAACGTATAGTCCGCCGCTGGCTAAAATTAACGCCCCCATAATCGCTCCGCAAACGCCCATTACCGTAGTGTTATTCTTGCGCATGTTGCTTATGGTTACGTTATAATCTACGATTGTTGAATCATCTTGCTTTATGCCCAATATCCAGGGGTATGTGCTCTCAATTTGTCTCAAAGGCAGTAACAGAGTTACTTCTTTGTTCACCAAGTTGTCGGGCGTAGTCAGATAGTCGCGCACGGGATTAGCCATATACGTATCTTTATCGTCCAATACAATGACGAATTGTTCGTTTTTGTCCTCGCCGATAAACGTTATTGTCCCGTATGCTTCTCGCACGTTTCCGTTAAGGTTGCGGCTGTTGAGTACCCCGCAGAAAACCATTAATGCTGCGGCAAAAATTGCCATAGCAAAAAGCGCAAGCGACGACCATTTTAGACGTCTGTATTTTGGATTTTCCGTTGAAACTTTGTTGTACATAATTCCTCTATTCTTTGGAACGATACGTTTGTAAAATCTTTTATTGCCGGTACCGCATCTGTAAAATATGTTTGTATGCCTATGCAATACATTCCTGCGTTAAGCGCTGCTTGTATACCGTTTGCGGAATCTTCGAACACAATGCATTGCGAAGGTTTGACGCCCGTTTTATGTGCCGTGAACAAAAAAATATCGGGTTGCGGCTTGTGAGGCAGACCCGCTGTCCCGTCCACAAAGACATCAAACAAGTCGGCTATTTTCAATCGTGTTGCCACCGATAGGCTGGACGTGCTTGCCGAAGCCACCGCGCATTTGATTCCAAGCGTTTTGATTTGTGCGATAAATTGCAAAACCCCGGGAATTATATCTTTGTCGGATACCCTCGCAAGCGCAGTCGCGGCACACTGTTGACGTATCGCGCTGTAATATTCTATGTCCTGTTCCGTTGCCGTTTTTCCCGATTTCGTCAATAAATAGGGTATCACTTTTTGGCGACCCGCGCTTTTGAAGGGAGCATATTCTTCATAGGTAAAATCAACGCCGAGTATATTTGCGATACGTTGCCAGGCAAGGTGGTGGTATTTTTCACTGTCCACAACAACTCCGTCAAAGTCGAATATGCACGCCGCAATATTTATATTTGTATCCATAGATGAATTTTATCACACGCCGACAGACTTTTCAAGTATATAAAAACCAAAAAATCTGTTTTGGCTCTCGAAAACATAAAATACAACTTTGCAAAAGTTTTTACAAAACGGTTGACAAATTTTATGTAATAAACTATTATATTAGAGTAATGCGGGATTGGCGGAACCGGCAGACGCGTGCGTTTAAGGGGCGTATGGGAGACCGTGTGAGTTCAAGTCTCACATCCCGCACCAAAAAAGGTTTTATAAAACTTTGCAGAAAGAAAAAGTGTGTTCTAAACACGCTTTTTCTTTTTGTGTTAACTTTATTTGTAAAAGAATGGAAATTTGAGTTTTTACCGATAGTTTGTCGATATTTATTTGTGTTTTTGGATTTTTACAAAGTTTAACGGCTTGCGCGACAAACTCAAATCGCAGTTCGGTTTATTGGAGGGCGCTGTCAATACGCATGAGCTTATTTGTTCTAAACATAAAAAAGTATAAGAATTATATTCTTTTGTTTAGCAATAAGATGTTCTTTTGTATTGCGATAGTGCAAGTCGAATAAAATCGGCGAGTACTAAGTTTTAATCGATAAAACAACAATTGTAAACGAAACGGAACGGCGTCTCGATTTACATTTCGGAAAGGATTATATATCGTCGTATATTTTAAGATATTTTACCGCCAAATAAAAAAGCGCCGCAGATAGGCGCTCAGTCAATGAGGTTGTCGGAAATTTTGCTGTAAATCGTCGGGGCTTTTTCTGCCCAAGTGCGTTCGATATATTTGGCGATATTACGAGTCATAACATTAAGTTTTACTTCCAAAGTGGTTTTTGTCGGTTCAACAATTTTGAGTATCACGTCGTAACTGCCGTCGGGACATTTTTCATAAGTGGCAATATAGTCCTGACGTCTGCGATAATCTATGCGTTTGTGTTTTATGTCGTCTGCGATCAACTGACGGACGCTGCTCGGAATACGTGTATAAAAATTTTTCAAACACCATCTTCCTTCTGCGGTCAAATCGAACAGTTCGTCGCCTCCTCCCATAGGAATGCTTTTGTAGACAAAGCCGTTTTGAACAACGTCGTAGAGAGTTTGCTTGCAATTGGCAAAGTCTATCCAATTGTTTTTGTAACTGCAAAGGTCTAAAATGGTAGCTTCTGTCAACGCCGTTTCCATCTTGTCGAAAACGAACAAAAGTATCAGTTTATTTAGCGTGCTGTCTTGCGTGATACCTGCTTGCATAGTTACCTCTCTCTGCTAACCCAATAAGTATACACTAAAACTTTGTTTTCTACAAGAGTTTTCAACGTTTTTGCACAAAAATACTTCCAAAACCATACCTTTTGTGATAAAATATATTTTACATATACACGCGCGTGCAATTGGAGAAATTATGGGTACAAACGAAATAGCTTATTTTACCGAGAGCGTCAACACGCTTATCGAAGGCAAGCTAATATTGATAGACAAGCATATCGCCCAGGTACTCAAATGCGTTGCGGCGTCTCGAACGCTGTGCAATATTCTTTCCGAAACGGTGCAGACAATGTCCTATGCCACGGAGTTTTCGCGCGCACGCGTAACTTGGACGCGCCCCGACGGTACGGTGGAGTGTAGTCTCAAACTGCCTACCGACCGAAATCGTTTGTTTTCGTTTGTGGTGTGTTTGCTTACCGAAGTGGACGCCGGGCGTCGCAATATATTGGAGTTTCTCAAAGAATACTATTATGCGGGCAACAACGATCGCAGTTATCAACGCTTTGCGGACGAGGTTTTGAAACCTTTTAAGCAAGCGGGCGAAGCGTTGTTAAGCAGTATCGATCCCGAAAGCGTCAACGTGCAATATGTTGCGCAGGCGGAACATTTTTTTCAGGCGGAAAAGATTTATATCGGAACGACGCTGCTGAAACAAATTTTAGATACGGTGGAACAAATACGGCAAACGGTTTTACGGCAAAACCCGTCTTCGGGAGCGTCCTCCGAATATAACTTTGCGTCCGAATATCTTGTAAATTCGCTGTATCTCAAAAATCCCAAGATTATTTCCGTGTCTTTTTTGGCGTACAAATATGTCGCGCTCAAATACGCGGGAACCGAACAGTATGTGCAAACATTGGCGCAACTGTTGGACAGAGTGTTGTAAAAACAGGGTGGCTTAATCATGAAAAAAAAGACAGGTTTTTTTAAGTCCATAAAACAACGCGATCCCGCAGCTCGCAGTTCGTTGGAGATTTTTTTGCTCTATCCGGGAGTACATGCGTTGATTTGGTACAGGATAGCGCGCTTTTTTTACAAGATAAAGTTTAAATTTGTGGCGCGGTGGATTACGGAAATCACGCGCATACGCACCGGTATAGAAATTCATCCGGCGGCTACAATCGGTAAAAATTTATTTATAGATCACGGAATGGGCGTTGTAATCGGAGAAACGTCCGTCGTTGGGGATAATTGTACCATATATCAGGGAGCAACGCTCGGCGGTACGGGAAAAGAACACAACAAGCGCCATCCCACTTTGAAAAACAACGTTGTCGTAGGAGCGGGCGCCAAGGTGTTGGGCAATATAACAATAGGCAACAATGTGAAGATAGGCGCAAACTCCGTTGTATTGAAAGACGTTCCGGACGATTGCACGGTGGTCGGAGTGGGGCGTATCGTCAATGCCAAGCAAAAAGCGTCCGATTCCGCTTGCGAATCTTGTCCTAATTTCGACGAATGTTGCAACACAGTCAATGAAACCGATATTTGCGATGGCAACCGATAAAAGTTTCGTTCGCAGATTGGGGAATGTATAATAGGAGTGAGTATATGAAAATAAAAATCAGCGCAGACAGCACGGCAGACCTTTCCGAGGAAATGCTGCAACAGTACAATGTGGCGACAATGCCGCTGCATGTCAGTTTGGGAGAAAACGATTATCTCGACGGAGTAAATATCAAGCCCGAGGACATCTACAAGTACTACGCGGAAACAAAAAAACTTCCCAAATCCGGCGCGCGCAGCACCGAAGAATACAAGGAGTTTTTTGAAACATTGCTTAAAGAGGAAAATGACGCTGTGGTGCATTTTTGTATTTCAGCCGAAATGTCCGCATCATTTGCAAATGCGGAACTCGCAGCAAAAGCCTTTTCCAATGTGTTTGTCGTTGATAGTCGTCAGCTTTCCACCGGCATAGGATTGTTGGTATTGGACGCATGCGATATGGTTAAATGCGGACTGACCGCCCATCAAATTTACGATCGCGCAATGGCTCGCCGCGACGAATCCAAATCTTCTTTTATTGTAGATACTTTGGAATTTTTATACAAAGGCGGCAGATGTTCGGCATTGGCTTATCTGGGCGCAAATTTGTTGTCTATCAAACCCTGTTTGGAAGTGAAAAACGGTCTTATCGGCGTAGAGTCCAAACCTATGGGCAGATACCGTCGTTGTGTAGCCAAGTATTGCGAAAATATCCGTCAAAAAATTACCAATCCCGATCCGACGCGAGTATTTGTAACTCATACTAAAATGGACGAAGGTTTGGCGGAAGAAGTGATTGCAACCGTCAAGTCTTGGGGAATTTTCAACGAGATTCTGGAAACCACGGCGGGATGTACCGTAACTACCCACTGCGGTGCGAATACTATCGGAATCTTGTATCTTAACGACGGACCGCAAACGACGCCGACTCCTTCTAAAGAGTAACAAATTGTATTTTTCCAAAGCTAAAAATTCGAATACATTTTGTTTGCAAAACAATGAAAATAGTCTTCCGTCGCAATCGGAAGGCTATTTTGTGTTTTAACTGGTTTTTCAATTGTACAATAATAATAAAGAGATAGTTCATATAAATTCTCCTCGCGTGTAATTGTTTTGTTCCAACTACCATTATACCAGAGATTTATATGAACTTCTTTTTTTCTTCAAGTGTTGCACTTGTCTGACTTTCGGGAATGGAAACATTTACGTAACGTCGGCTGATTCGGTAAATTTCAACAAACACGCAGTTAAATATCGGAAAAATATCGATTTGCAGAAAAAATCCATTTAATTTAATCAAATATTTGCTTTTATGGAATGTAGACCGTTTTAATGATACGTCAGTTATCCACCCGTTTATCGAAATATTTCGAACGAAGTGTTTATAAAGACAAATATTTTACTTGAAAATAGTTGCAAACGTGTTTGTATATATTAGAGATATTTTGTAACGTGAAATAAAACCGTATAACATAGGTTTGTGCTTGCGCTCATATAATTTTATATGTTCAAAGTAACTTTGAAAAGCATTGCGACGGCGTTGTCTGTTTTGGCGGCAATTATATTGATTTTAACGGCAGTAGACGGAGTTAAAAACGTAAATCAAACATTGGACGATACTTATATCAAAGTAACGGTGGTAGACCTTGACGGCTTGCCGATACACAATGCGAATGTAAGTGTGGGCGGTCAAAGTTTTTTTACCGACAATAAAGGTGTATCTCCATCCATTGAATTATCCGATTTACACAATGCATATGACAATTCTCTGTCCGATTGGAGTACCGTAACTGTAAAAATAACCAAAGAAGGTTATGTACCGACATTTGTTTTTAATTGCATAGTTTTTCACTGTGAAACGCGCAATCTTACCGTTAAAATATATCCGCGCGACGGTTCCGATCTTCCGTATGTAAATTATGTCGAATCTCCTCCGGAAGATTATATTCGGAGTTTGCTGAAAGAAAACTAATTGATTGTTTTTTTTAATGGCGGCAGTGCGGTAGTGCAAATATTTACTTGATTACTAATAAATTCGCGTTATTTAATAATACTATTTCAGACATAGTATAAAATTATGCGATATTGATATTTCGTATATGTCATATTTTGGTGTTTTTATAGTCTTTTTTGAAAGTTAAAGAAAGCAAATCTATCTTATGATTTTATTTTATTTTTTTGCCTTGCAACAGTACACAACCACAGTAATTTATGATAGAATTATAAATATAAATAAAAAGGCATTTATTTGAGCGGAATCGGGGTGGCAAAGTATGGACGGTGGAAGCATTGTAAAACAATTGACAACAAATCAAAAAATGCTGTTGACGCACGGTAAAGGAGCTTGGCACACCAATCCGGTAAATAAGCTTCCTGCCATAATGATGACGGACGGTCCTCACGGACTGAGAAAACAATCCGATTCAAACAACGGAATAAACGATAGTAAACGCGCAACTTGTTTTCCGACGGCAAGCGCTATCGCAACGTCTTGGAATAGAGCTAACGCCGCGGCTGTGGCGGAAGCCGTTTCCGAAGAAGCGATTGCAGAGGGAGTATCGCTTGTGCTCGGACCGGGAATAAATATCAAACGCAGTCCGTTGTGCGGACGCAATTTCGAATATTATTCGGAAGACCCGCTTTTGGCAGGCGAATTGGCGGCGAGTTTTGTTTCGGCAATGCAATCCAACGGAGTGGGATGCTGCGTCAAACACTTTGCGGTAAATTCGCAAGAAACGGATCGGATGACCGTCAACTCGATTGTTGATGAAAGAGCTTTGCGAGAAATTTACTTATCGGCATTCGAGAAAACGGTAAGGCAATCCAAGCCGTGGGCAGTCATGGCGGCGTATAACAAACTGAACGGAGAAAGCTGTTCGCAAAACAAGCGACTTTTAACGGATATTCTGCGTGATGAATGGGGATTTGACGGTGCCATTATTTCCGATTGGGGCGCAAGCTACGATATGGCAAAGTCTTATTCCGCCGGCATGGACTTGGAAATGCCCGACGGCGGTAAATTTCACGAAAGAAAAACTTTGCAGGCGTTGGAGCGCGGCACGCTTCTCGAAAGCGACTTGGACAGAGCGGCGACAAATGTCGCAAATCTTGTTTTAAAGTGTGTTTCCTCTAAAAAAGTTCAAACCGTCGATTATGAAAAGCATCGCCTGCTTTGTCGTAAATTGGCGGCAGACAGCGCAGTTTTGCTCAAAAATCAAGGCATATTGCCCCTTCGTAAGGATAGGCATGTATTGGTGGTGGGTGAACTTGCGGAGAAGCCTCGTTTTCAGGGTGCCGGCAGCAGTCACGTCAACGCCGTATGCAAGAGTTTTTTGGACGTATTGAAAGAAAACGGCATAGATTACACCTATACGAAAGGGTACACGTTATACGGTGAAACAAGCGAGCAATTGGAGTTTGATGCGGCGAGATTGGCTTTAAAATACGATACCGTGCTGTTTTTCGGCGGGCTGACGGATTTTGCGGAATGTGAAGGCTACGATCGTGACAGTTTGGACATACCGGATAATCAGCGCAGCGTGTTAAACGCTGTTACGCAGCACAATCCCAACGTGGTATTTGTAGCATGCGGTGGTTCTCCTTTTGCCACGCCTTGGATAAATCAGGTAAAAGCGTTGTTGAATATGTATTTGGGCGGGGAAGCCGTTACCGAGGCCGCGTTCGATTTGCTGTTCGGAAACGTATCTCCGAGCGGGCGTTTGGCGGAAACTTACCCATTGCGTATCGAGGACACCCCCTGTTACCGTTATTTTGCCACACCTAACAGATTGGCGGAATATCGCGAAAGCATTTATGTGGGTTATCGGTACTACAATACTTTCGATGTCCCCGTTCAGTTTCCGTTTGGGTATGGCTTGTCCTATTCGGTATTTACTTACTCAAACCTTCGCGTAGAAAAAACGGCAAACGGATACGACGTGACCGTGACTGTAAAAAACATCGGCACTATGGCGGCGAGCGAAGTGGTTGAGGTGTATGTTGATAGCAATGACTGCGGATTTATGCGTTCAAAGCGCAGGCTTGCCGGTTTTGAAAAAGTACATATAGAAAGCGGTGCCGCAACAGACGTGACCGTACATTTGGATATGCGTGCTTTCGAAATTTATTGCAACGGAGCGTTTCATACGGTTGGCGGCAAATACAAAATTTCCGTATGCAAGGACGTGGAACACGTTATACTCAATCAATTGGTAGAGGTGGAAGGAGAAACGCTGCGCGGAACGGACAGAAAGAAATATCCCACCTATTACGAGCGGCGCGCGCAATTGAAAAAGGGTATGCAGGACAATCCCAACCGAGAACCTTGGGATATTGACGAAAGTCAATTTTATGCTTTGGTAAATACAACAAAGCAACAATATGTTCCGCCGCAACGAGATTTTACTTTGATGTCTACGTTGGAAGAAATGGCGCCCTATTCGCGATTGGTACGCACACTTTTGCGACATGTGAAAAAATATTCCGTCAAACATTCGCCAAGTAAGAGCGACGCTGATCCCGTGGCAAAAATGACTTATATTTCCGCATGCACAACGCCGTTGATTTCCGTTATGAGTGTAGGCGGTATCAAGGCGAAATATGTGATGTTTATACTTTACAGCGCCAATAAAAAGCGCGGAAAGGCATTGGCTGCACTGCGCGGAAAATACGAAATAGAATGAAAAACCGTTTTTGAGGAGAAATTTATGAGTATCACTGTAAACTACAACAATATGATGCAACATGCGCTTGGCGAAAGAGGAATTTCCGACGCCGAGTTGAAAGAATACGATATTATTGCTCAAAGCGCACATTTTCAAGTAGAGGCGGGCAGAGGTCGCGGTATGCAGGGGTGGATGGACAGTCCCTACGATCAGGCAGAGGTCGTCAAGGCAATTAAAGCGTCCGCTTCACGCATACGCAAGAGGTTTGAAAACTTTGTGGTATTGGGAATCGGCGGTTCTGCGCTCGGTCCCATTGCGGTTTTTACGGCGCTCAAACATTATTATTACAACGAATTGCCCAAAAAACTTCGCAAAGGTCCGCGTTTCTATGTCGTGGACAATGTTGACCCCGAACGAATGAACGCGTTGTTCGATGTAATCAACGTGGAAAAAACCGCTTTCAACGTGATTACCAAATCGGGCGCCACAAGCGAAACCATGAGCCAATATCTTATAATAATCGATATGCTCAAAAAAAAGTTGGGCGACAAAGCGCACGAGCATATAATTGCCACCACAAGCGAAAACAAGGGCAATCTGATCAAGTTGGCTCGGCAGGAAGGATTTGAAACGTTTACGATTCCCGGACGTGTGGGCGGAAGGTTTTCCGAGTTGAGTCCGGTGGGACTGTTGCCCGCGGCAGTAGTGGGTATAGATATTTCCAAGATGCTGAAAGGCGCCAGGGATATGGATCGCAAATGCAAATCCAAATATCTCGTCAAAAATCCCGCTTTGGCGCTTGCCACATTGCAATATATTTCTATGAAACACGGCAAGAACATCAGCGTTATGATGCCCTATGCCGACAGTCTCAAATACATTGCCGATTGGTATGCGCAATTATGGGCGGAATCTTTGGGCAAAGAAACGGACAAACACGGCAATACTGTCAATGTCGGTCAAACTCCCGTAAAGGCATTGGGCGTTACGGATCAGCACAGCCAAGTACAACTGTACAACGAAGGCCCTTACGACAAGGTTATTACGTTTTTGGAAGTGGGAAACTTCCGCAGTGACGTTACGATTCCCGAGGGGTGCGAAGATTTTCCCGACGTTAATTTTCTTTGCGGACACACTCTTTCCGAGCTGATGACCAACGAACTGCACGCAACGCGCTACAACCTTACTCGTCGCGGCAGGGCAAACTACACAATATATATGGATGCGATAGACGCTTATCATATAGGCGGACTGCTGTATTTGTTACAAATGCAAACGGCATATACGGGTGCAATGTTGGAAATCGACGCATACAACCAACCGGGAGTAGAGGGCGGAAAGGACGCCGCTTATGCATTGTTCGGAAGAAAAGGCTATGAAGAAAAGGCAGAAGAAATGCGTTCATTCAAACCGGACAGCGATAAATATATCATTTGACAGGAGACAAAATGTTACCTAAAACACCGGCAAAGGGCATGAGAGACTTTTTGCCCAAGGAATTTTCTTTAAGACAGCAAATTTTAACGACTATACAAAGAACCTACGAGAGTTTCGGCTTTACGCGTATAGAAACTCCCGCTGTGGAAAATATCGAATTGCTTACATCCAAGCAGGGCGGAGACAACGAAAAACTTATTTTCAAAATCTTGAAAAGGGGAGAAAAACTCAATTCCGCCGAAAATGGGGAATTGTGCGATTTGGGACTCAGGTATGACCTGACGGTTCCCCTTGCCCGTTTTTACTCTAACAATGTCGGGCAACTTCCGGGCGTTTTCAAGGCGATACAAATGGATAATGTCTGGCGTGCCGACCGTCCGCAACGGGGCAGATACCGTCAATTTATGCAGTGCGATATAGATATTATCGGCGAACAGAGCAACTTGGCGGAAATCGAACTTATTACCGCAACAATGCAAACGTTGAGCAACCTCGGCTTGGATAACGTAACCGTTCGAATATCGGACAGACGGTTGCTAAACGCTCTTGTGGAGCGCTGCGGATTTGAAGAAGAACAAAAGTCCTCCGTATTTATCGCATTGGACAAGTTGGACAAGATCGGCGTTACGGGGGTTATGCAGGAGGTTGAAGCGATTGCTCCGGGCAAAGCGGTGGAATTCGTCAACCTCATCAATCGTATAACGTCCTCACCCGATCCTTTCCGTCGTTGTACGGAGGAACTGGGCGATTATCTGCCGCAAGAGGTCAAACAAAATCTCGAAGAAATTTTGTATGTTACGGGTAAAACCGTAAAAAACGGCAATGTGGTTTTCGATGTAACGTTGGTAAGAGGCATGGGATACTACACGGGCACGATTTACGAACTTTCCGTCAGCGGATTGGGTATTTCGGTAGGCGGCGGCGGACGATATGACAAAATGATCGGCAAATTGACGGGACAGGATGTTCCCGCTTGCGGATTTAGCATCGGATTCGAACGCATTGCTTTGTTGTTGTCCGAGCGTAATATGCAAAACACCGTCAATCGAGGCGCCGCAGTTCTTGTAGACAAAAATATCGAACCCGATGGGATCGTCGCTGTTATGGAGTCTTGCCGCAATGTTCGTCAAAACTCAAATGTCACTCTTCTCAAAAAAATCAAAAATTTCAATTTCCAAATCAAGCAGTTGAAAGAACAAGGTTACGAGTCGATATACGAATATAAAAACGGAGCTTTCAACAAAATAGACTGAATATGAACGAAACAACCAAAAAGCGTAGCAAGCGCATAAAACTTCCGGCGGATTTGAATGGAGTGGAACGTTTCGAGCCGTCAGTTGAACAAGGTCTCACCGATCAACAAGTTGATGTGCGCAAAGAACAGGGATTTATAAATGTCGACACGACTAAAAAAGGTAAAAGTATTCCGAGAATAATTTTTTCGAATATATTTACTTTTTTCAATGTGTTGTATATAGTGATTGCGACCATCCTTTGCATTTACGGATTATGGACGCAGTGTACTTTTATTCCCGTTGTGCTTTCCAATACGGCAATTGCGATAGTGCAGGAAATAAAATCCAAATTGACGCTTGACAAACTCAATCTTATCACTGAACCGCACATAAAAGTCAGACGCAACGGCGCCGACGCGGATATTACAGTTACCGAATTGGTTTTGGACGACGTATTCAGCGTCTCCGGCGGTGAGCAAATTTCGGCAGACAGTGTGGTTTTGGATGGATATGTAGAAGTAAACGAAGCAATACTGACGGGTGAAAGCGACGCCGTTATCAAACGTAAGGGCGATACCTTGTACGCCGGCAGTTTTGTGGTATCCGGCAATTGTGTGGCTCGCGTTGAAGCAATCGGAAAGTACAATTACATCGCCAAATTGACGGGACGTGCCCGTCAGTATCAAAAACCGCGTTCGCAGATGCTTAAAGCTCTCAACGGTATTCTGATATTTGTGGCGCTTGTTATTGTACCTATGACAATATGCCTTTTCATGGTAAACGCCGCTGCCAACAACTATACCGATTGGACGGAATTTACATTGGCGGATTTATACGGAAAGCAACTGAATTCTGCCCTTAACTATACGGCGGGGTCCATTATTTCTATGATACCGGCAGGTCCGTTTTTGTTGACAAGCATTGCTCTTGCGGCGTCATTTTTACGTCTTGCCAAAAACAAAACCATGGTGCAGGAATTGTACTGCATAGAAATGTTGGCGCGCGTTGACACGCTTTGTTTGGATAAAACCGGCACAATAACAGACGGGACCATGCGCGTAATCGAAGGTATAGATTTACGTTCGAGCGGCGGACAATATACGTTGAGAGAAATTGTTTCGAGTTTGAATGTGGCGTTAAAAGCGGACAATATGACCAGCAAGGCTCTGAAAAAGTATTTCGGTTCCCCAAAAAAGCCGACTCTCGAAGCGGCGACGGTAATACCGTTTTCGTCTCAACGCAAGCTTTCGGCGGTCACATTCAAAACGGGAGGTACCTATTTGTTGGGCGCCCCCGAATTTGTACTTAAAACAGGAAACGAACGAGTAAATGAATTGGTAACCAAGTATACTCAAGAAGGAATGCGCGTACTGCTGTTGGCACATTCGCCCACGGCTATCTACAACAATACTTTGCCGCAAACGCGCAGACCTATCGCGTTGATAGTTATCGAGGATCATATTCGTTCTGACGCCAAGGATACTATCGAGTGGTTCCGCAAGAACGACGTAAAAATAAAAGTAATAAGCGGCGACAATCCGATAACCGTATCCAATATCGCAATGCGTGTCGGCGTTGAAAATGCCGATAGATATATCAGCCTCGAAGGCATGACGGAAGAACAGGTAAAGAGTATTGCAACGCAGTATACCGTTTTCGGACGAGTTTCACCCGATCAAAAGGCAATTTTGGTGCGCGCTTTCAAGGCGGATGGCGCAACTGTCGCAATGACGGGGGACGGAGTAAACGATATATTGGCTATGAAAGAATCGGATTGTTCCATTTCGCTTGCAGGCGGAAGCGACGCCGCGAGACAGGTCTCTCACCTCGTATTGATGGATGACAGTTTCGGCAATTTGCCCAAGGTTGTTGCCGAAGGTCGCCGAGTAGTAAACAATATTCAAAGCGCCACGTCCATGTATTTCATGAAAACGCTGTATGTTATAGTTATCAACATTTTGTTGGTAATTTTGCATTTCGGTTTTGACAAAACAATGCAATCGCCTCTTACCAACCGAAGCGTGATGCTGATGGATTGGGTCATAGTTGCTTTGCCCACTACATTTTTGGCATTGCAGCCAAACGAAAAGTTGATAAAAGGCAATTTCTTCGCTAACGTTCTCAAACGTTGTATGCCAGCGTCGTTGACATTTATAGTTACAACCGTGACTCTCTATGTAATACATGCCACGGACACGTTGCTGTTTCCGCTTGTGCCGGCGGATCAACTTGCTACTCTTGTTACGATCACCTATACGTTCGGAGGTCTGTTTGCGCTGTTTTATGCGTGCCGTCCTTTTAACAAGTGGAAAATAGCAATGTATTTGGGTATTTGGGCAATAGTAATATTATGTTTTTCGGTACCGTTCCTTTATACAATGTTGGATTACGGTCCGCTCAAAAGAGAGCAGACTTTGTTGCTGATTGCCGAGATACTTGCAACTCCTTTTGTGTTGACGGCATTTATGTGGGTTTTCGACAGGGCAAAGACGCCTGTTTTGCACGGCAAATTGCCGCCGTCGACAAAGAAAACCGGCATCTCCGAAAAGACAACAAATAAAATTACCGGGAAAAAATAATTTAATATTTTTACTGCGTTTTGGCGGCTTTTGCCGTCAAAATTGCTATATGAGGAAAAGCGTGTATGTTATTGCAAATAAAATCGGCGGAATTTCGATACGGAGATGCGATAATTTTCAAAAATGTTAATTTGGATGTAAACGAGGGCGACTGCATTGGTATTGTCGGCGCAAACGGAGCGGGCAAAAGTACTTTGCTCAACTGTATTGCCGGACAGTTGCAATTGTTTGACGGTACGCTGTCTATACGTGGCAATCTGAGTGTAGGCTATCTTCGTCAAAACTGCGATTTTGATTCCTCGAATACATTATTCGACGAACTGTTATCGGTTTTTTCTCATCAATACGAACTTTTAGAACAAATAAAAGCTGTTTCCGACAGTATGTCGCGTGTTTCGCCGTATAGTCACGAATACCGGGTCCTTGCGGAAAAATATCACCGTCTCAATGTGGAAGCGGACGTAGAGGAGGCGTATAACTCCGAAGTTAAGGTGAGGACTGTTCTTAACGGTATGGGTATGGCGGAATTTGCTTCTCATATGGTGTCTACCTTGTCGGGTGGCGAAAAGACCAAAGCTGCGCTTTGCAAATTGTTGTTGCAACGACCCGAATTGATGATATTGGATGAACCGACCAATCACCTTGACTATAAAACTCTCGATTGGCTGGAAAATTTTCTTTCGGATAAAAAGTCCACTTTGTTGATAGTTTCTCATGACAGATATTTTTTAGACAAACTGTGTACATCCGTCTGGGACGTGTGCAATCATACCGTCACTGCCTACAACGGAAATTATACCAAATACAAACTGCTCAAAGAGGAACGGCGCAAAGCACAACTTGCCGCATATGAAAAACAGCAACGCGAAATAGCCAAATTACAGAATTATATAGCGCGCAACAAGGTTAGGGCAAGCACTGCGGATATGGCAAAATCTCGCGAAAAAGCACTTCTGCGAATGGATATGGCAGAGGCACCTTCAAAGGATGAACGTCCGCCGAAATTCGGTTTTTCTTATACGTCGGAACCTTCTGAATTTCCGTTGACGTTGCGAAATGTGGAGTTGAAATTTCTCGACAAAGTATTGTTGAAGGAAGGCAATTTGCAGCTTCGACGTGGGCAAAAGATGGCGCTGTTGGGATTGAACGGAGTTGGCAAGACAAGTTTGATAAAACGTATCGCGGCATTTAATCCCGCGGATTCAGGCAAGATTATTTTCGGAAAAAACGTACGTTTAGGCTATTACGATCAAGAAAATATAAATCTTGACGGCAATTTGCGCGTATTGGATCAACTGTGGTTCGATAACACTCGCATGTCTCAAACGGAAGTAAGAAGTCTTCTTGCCGAGGTTGGTCTCGGTGCGGACGATGTATATAAACGTGTGTCCGAACTAAGCGGCGGAGAACGTGCAAAATTGGGTATTGCAATGATAATGGCAAAGGACTGCAATCTTTTGCTCTTGGACGAACCGACGAACCACTTGGATTTACCCTCTCGCGAGGCGTTGGAAGACGCACTAAAAACATATACGGGAACAATACTGTTTGTTTCCCATGACAGATACTTTGTGAACAGTGTTTCGGATTGCATTGCGGAACTTGCCGACGGAACTCTAACGCTTCAACAGGGAAACTACGATGATTTTATTTCTCGCAAAAGAGCTGCCGAGCAACCCGTATCAAGCGTAAAGCCAAAGCCTGTGACAAATTACCGTAGTCCCAAGCAACGGGCGGAGGCTGCCAATCGCGCTCGCAGATTGAAAGAGCTTGAATCGCGCATAACCGATCTGGAACAAATGACGGCGCTTTTGAACGAACAGATGGTCTCCACCGAAGTGGCGTCCGATTACGTGAAACTTTCTGCCGTAATGAAACAGCTGTCGCAAGTGGAGCAAGAATTGGAGCTGACGCTTTCCGAATGGGAAAAATTGAGTTTGGAATAAATAAAAATGCGGAAACGCAGACTACTATTGCAGACATAGTAGTCGTTTGGGGCAAAAAAAAACAAGGATTGTGGTGCATGCACAATGTCCTTGTTTGTTGTTTTGGGAAACTCTTTATTAACTGTATTTGTTGTTTGTTCCTGTTTTGCAGTCGGATTTTGTTTTCTTTTAACTTTGCGGAGTTATTTTTGTTTTTTATACAACGGCAGCAACATTCTTGTTTGTTTTTTGTATTCGGCAAAGCCGTCTTTGCGCGCTTGCCTTTTATCCGCCATTGGAATACTGACGCACAAGAACAGCAGCGTATTTGCAATCGCGCCGGCAGCAAGATACCATCTGTTCGGAGCGATACAGACGTATGAGAGAGCAATACCCCACCACATAAGTATTTCTCCGAGGTAATTGGGGTGACGGCTGTATTTCCACAATCCGTTTCTGATAAAAGGTGCGTTTCTGTTTTTGCGGTAACGGTGCATTTGAACGTCCGCTGTGCATTGCAGTGCCGTCGCGCAAACCGAAACTACAAAAAATGCCAAAGCGCCGAAGTTAAATGCGGGATTTTCCGTAAATGTAAATACAACGGGCAAAGTACAACCGTACACAACCAGCGTAGGCACAAGATGTATGCCGACAAAATTTACAACGGGATACAGCTTTCCCGTTTTTTCGTGCAACATTGTATAGCGCCAATCCTGGTATCCCAATCCGTTAAACGTATAAGCCCAATTTGCGGTCAGTCTTATTCCCCACAACATTATTGCGATAAGCGGTAGTATTTGTACCAAATTCAAATTTTTCGTCGCTATTGCAAAACCGATCGTAATAACCATCGGTTGAACGCTCCAATACGGATCATACACCGAGGCGTTTGCGAATATCAGGCTGAAAACAAACGTCACGACTGTGGCTACAATATCGGCAAGCAGCAAATTCAGCCAAGTTTGAAAAGGAAAATATATACAGCAAACTATACCCGCGGCACTTGCTAAAATGTAAATCAATGCAATAATAACAAAACTCCACGCCCGTCCGATATTTTTCATCACTGGTACTCCTTTGGGATAAATTATATCAAAATATATCGTTGTGTCAATACCCAATCAGTATACTTAAATCTATATGCAAGGTTTGTTGTTGCCAAATTTGCCGCCTTGTGATAAAATCAATAAATAAATCGTTTCAAAGCGCTCCGCCGAAAAAGTGGAGATCGTTTGATTGTTACCAAACGGATTATTGAAAAAAAATTCGAGAAACAGTTGTGTTCTATCGATTGTTTGCAAATATCGGAGAATTTTATCTGGCATATGAAAACTTGTCTTATAACGGGCGGCAGCCGAGGAATAGGGGCTGCCACGGCAGTAAAGTTTGCTAAGGAAGGATATACCGTAATCCTCAATTACAATCGCAGCGCGTTTCAAGCGGAAAATTTGTGCAATACCTTGCGTGCAGAAGGTTGCGACGTACATCTTTTGCATGCAGATTTGTCCGATTTATCACAGCTCAAACAAATGTTTGCCGAAACAGAAAAATATTTTAAAAAACTCAACGTCCTGGTAAATAACGCGGGCATTGCTCTTACAAAGCAATTACAAGACGTGTCCGAATCGGAATACGATTCGATATTTGCAGTCAACGCGAAAGCAACGTTTTTTTGTTGCCGAGAAGCGTTGCCGTTGCTTGCGAAAACAGGCGGAACGATAGTAAACGTGGCGTCTATATGGGGACTTTACGGTTCTTCTTGCGAAAGTGTTTACAGCATGAGCAAGCATGCCGTTGTAGGGCTGACGCGCAGTCTGTCCGAAGAACTTTTTCCTATGGGCATCAATGTAAACTGCGTTTGTCCGCCCATTGTCGAAACGGATATGTGCGCTCACCTCACCGAAAGGGATATTGCCGATTTTTGTGCCGAACGAAATACGCGTCTTTACACACCTCAACAGGTTGCGGAAGATATTTTTTCTCTTGGTACCTGCGGAGAAACCGGTAAAATTTTGTTGGAGAAATAAACTATGGAGTGGTATTGGATATTACTTATCGTATTTGGAGTTGTCGCGTTACTCGTTGGATTGTATCTTATTTTGGCGTATATCGTGGCAAAAGGTACGTTGAAAGCGGCGACTACGCCTGTGGCGCATACCATCGAGGAGGCACGCGCATTTCAAACGGAATATGAAGGTATGGACTATACCGACTATGACGCGGTTTGGCGCAAGCAATCCTTTGAAGTAGAAGGTACGCAGGGGATAATTCGCGGTGAAATTATTTTTAATGACGGCAGTTTATCGGAAAATAAGGTCGCGATCATTTGTCACGGTCATACCTGGAATCGGATAAATTCTTTGAAGTACGCGCGCATTTTTTATTCAAAGGGATACAACGTAGTAATTTACGACCATGCTTATTTCGGTTTGTCCGACGGCAAATTTACCTCTCTCGGCTACTATGAGCGTTATGATCTATCGGCGGTGCTTGACTATACGCGCGGTTTGTTCGGTAAAAATGCTTTTTTTGTACTGCACGGAGAAAGCATGGGAGCGGTAACGGTACTTTGCGAACTGTCTTTACGTAAGGATATAGATGCGGTTATTGCCGATTGTGCTTTCAGCGATACTATTACGTATTATCGACAACTGTGTTATAAATCCACGCATTTACCCGGATTTCCGATTGTAGATATATCGAATATCATGTCAAAGCGAAAATTCGGTTATGATTTTGCTGCGGTAAAGCCTATCGAGGATGTAAAAAACAGCAACGTTCCCATTTGTTTTATTCACGGCAAATCCGACCGTTTTATACGTCCGGAACATAGCGAGAAGATGTTTGATGTGGCAGAAAACCCCTTGTCCGAACTGCATTTGATACCGAATGCCGGGCATGCTCGCAGTTATCATGTAGATAATGTCGGATACGAACGTATCATATCCGAATTTCTCGACAAGGTTTACAGTTTGAAATACGGTCAATCCGACGAAACAAATAAATAAAGGAGAACTTATATGGTAAAAATTTCCGAAATCGTCTACACACGTCCGGATAAAAATTTTATTTTGGGCGAATTCGCTCGTTTCAAAAACAGATTCGAATCTGCACATGACGCACAGGAATTTTATACGATTCACGAACAGTTCAGAGATTTTTTCGAAAAGATTAACAGCAATATACAACTTGCTTTCATTCGTTTTACGCAAGATACACGCAACGAGTTTTATGCTGCGGAAAAAGATTATCTCGATGAAATCGGTCCGGAATTAAATGCCGCAAGCGCCGAGATATTCAATTGTTATCTTACCGCACCCTTCCGTGACGAATTGGAAAAGCGTTTTCCTCACGTAATGTTTGTCAATTTGCAAATGAGCGTGGATGCAAACGATCCCCGTCTTATACCGTATCGTATAGAGGAAAATAAACTTACTACTCGTTATTCCAAACTGATGAGCGGGATAGTCATCGATTTCAACGGCGAAAGGCTTCCCATGAGCGGTATTTCCAAATATTTTACGTCAAGCGATCGCGATTTGAGAAAACGCGCATACGTTGCTTGGGGACAGGCAATAGAGGATAACAAAGTCGAGTTGGACGATATATATGATAAATTGATTGATGTACGCACGCAAATGGGCAAGGTACTCGGTTTTGACGGATTTTCCAAGCTCGGCTATATGCAGATGCAGCGTAATTGTTACAACAAAGAGGATATTGCACGTTTTCGCGCTAACGTATTGAAATATATGGTACCGCTTGCGCAAAAGGTTCGTGCAAAAGTGGGCAATACTTTACATTTGGGAAAACAGTATTTATACGACATAAATGTGTATACGGCGGAGGAACCGAAACCGATAGGCAATCCGCAGGAGATGTTTGCTGCCGCGTCACAAATGTACAATGAAATGTCCGAAGAAACGGGTAAATTATTTGATACAATGGTGGAAAGCGAATGTTTTGACGTCATGTCGCGCGAAGGTAAGGAGGGCGGCGGCTATTGCGAAGGATTGCCGGCATACAAATTGCCGTTTATTTTCTCCAATTGGAACGGTTCTGCCGGGGATGTCGATGTATTGACGCATGAGTTCGGACACGCCTTGGAATTTTACAAGAGCTTTTTTATCGACAGCGAATTTTTAAGCAGCGTCAGTATGGAAACTGCAGAAGTTCACAGTATGTCGATGGAGTTTTTGGCATATCCATGGATACATTTATTCTTTGGAGATAAAACGGAAGAATATAAATTTACCCATATAGGCGGAGCTGTTACGTTTATTCCCTACGGAACAATAGTGGACTTTTTTCAGCAAAGCTGTTACGACAATCCCGATATGACTCCTGCACAGCGCAACGAACTGTACAATAAATTGGAAAAGCAGTTTTTGCCTTATATGACTACCGAAGGATTGCCCGCATTTCAGGACGGACGGCGCTGGCAACGTCAGGCACATATTTTTCACAATCCGTTCTATTATATCGATTACTGTCTTGCGCAGTTTACGGCACTGCAATTTTTGGCATTGTCGCAAAATGATTACAAAAGCGCTTTTGAAAAGTATATTGCATTTCTCAATTACGGCGGCACGAAAACCTTCACGGAGTTGTTGGATGTTTGCGGTTTGATGTCGCCGTTTGAAGAAGATAGTTTCAAGACGGTGGTGGAAACTTGCGAGAAGATACTCGGTTTGTAATTGATTTTGTATGCGGCGTATGACTTTGGGATGTTACGCAATGTAGGTTTTTACATCCGTTTATCGCTCGCGGTAAAATCCGTGCCGTATACAAGTGAATGTCGCAATTAAAATTTTTAGATGACAAAGGGCTGATTCAAATGTGATTTTCATTTGCAACAGCCCGTTTTGTTTGCATATTACGTTATTTCCCGAATGTAATTTTGGGAATATCGATTTTGCGCGGATGACGTCTCGTGACTTCTTCGATTATTTTCTTGATAGTTTCTTCTCGTGCGTCATCGTCCAGCTCAGACAGTTCTTCTATTTGCGCCATTACCTTTGGATTGCGAGTTACAAACACATGATCCAGCTCGCACTCCGATTTGATTTTTGAAATAAGCGTGTTTACAAAGGTATCATATTGACTTTTTGCGGAAAATTTTTCCGTTTTGACGGCAACCACGGCAACTCGTTTGTAAATTAAGCATTTGGCGTCCGTTACATTGTCGTTTTCCATTGCCATTTCACATATTTTCTTTTCGCAATCCGTTTCGGCAATAGCAATAGACGTTACGCTCAACGCCAACAAAAGTATTGTCAATACAACCGTTACAATTTTTTTCATATAGCCTCCTTTGCGAAATGTCGTCAGACACTGCATTTAGCTTTGTTTTGGCAATAGTATCTGCATTTTCTCGCGTATTATTACACACTCGTATTTTTTTCGTCAATTGTACCGCTATACAATTGTGCAGAGGTGAAATATGAACGGAGTAATCCCGATAATAATAGTGTGCGGAGTCGGCATAGTTGCAAGTTTTGCTTATATAATAATTTTATGCGTAAAGGCTGTGCGTCGTCGCCCTCCACGCAAACGCGAGTTGGAAATAGAAGAGGACGTGCTTACCGTGAAACTGAATAAACGTCGCAAGCACTAAGTCGGTTGGGTACAATTTTTGCGAAAACCTTGTACGTTTTGATTAAATTTGTTTAATTGTAAAACTTATTTATGTATTTGCTATTGAAACATAAAACTATTTATGATAAAATAATAAAGCACAATCTTTCCGACTTACAGTGAAAGGTGCGGCGACAAGCGATAAACGGCGTTTGAACAATCAACGCGAATCGCGACATAAATATTTCGGAGGAAAAATATGACAAAACAAGAAATCGCAAAAATGATCGATCACACTCTTTTGAAACCGGCAACCACATCTCAGATCGTGGCTTTGTGCAATGAGGCAAAGCAATACGGTTTTGCTTCCGTATGCGTAAATCCCTGTCACGTAAAAACGGCAGCCAAGGAACTTGAAGGTTCCGATGTGAAAGTTTGTACGGTTATAGGGTTTCCTTTGGGAGAAAATACGACGCGTGTCAAGGTATTTGAAACCAAAGACGCAATAAAAAACGGCGCAACGGAAATCGACATGGTAATCAGTCAATCCCTTGCCAAAAGCAATTCGTGGAAAAAGATTCAAAAAGAGGTTGCCGCGGTCAAAAAGGCGTGCGGAGAAGTTTTGTTAAAGGTGATTCTCGAAACTTGCAATCTCACCAACAAACAAATTGTGTCGGCAAGTAAAGCGTGTGTCGAGGCGGGCGCTCAATTTGTTAAAACAAGCACCGGTTTCGGCAGCGGCGGAGCAACAGTCGAAGCTGTCGCTTTAATGGCGGAAACAGTTCATCCTTATGGATTGAAAGTGAAAGCCAGCGGCGGTATCCACAACTACGACGAAGCCGTTGCAATGGTGGAAAACGGTGCGGATCGAATCGGCGCAAGTTGCGGCGTAAAAATTTGTGAGTAAATTTTATAAAGCAAAAAAATCCCGTGAAAAACGTTTTCACGGGATTTTTGTGTTTCATTACCCTTCAATTAAATTGACTCGGACAGGAAATATAACATTAAATTGCAACAATTAAAGTGCAGTACAAATTCTTTGTAAAT
Source organism: uncultured Clostridia bacterium (assembly GCA_947601445.1). Lineage (GTDB taxonomy): Bacteria > Bacillota > Clostridia > Christensenellales > CAG-314 > Fimimonas. The sequence goes on from CANQGD010000004.1 coordinate 29,585, forward strand.
TTGTTTTTGATTTGACGTTGTTTTTTGAGATTTTCAATATAAGAGAGTTTTGATTTGGACAGTTTAATCAATTTCTTGACAATTTATCTGACTTATATTATACTAAATTTGCCAAACAATTCTTAATAATTCGGGGAGTACTTTTTATGTTTACATAAAGATGTATAATTTTTACGCATATCAATACAATGGAATTGGTAAAAATGCAAATTCCACTTATGTTTGGTATGCGTATTTCGTACTCTGCGTAAGAATTGTTTGGCGACAATCGGAGTTTGCGTTTTTCGTGCGCCGGCTTCGGTTGGCGCACTTTTTATATTATAAGGAGAAACAAATGAAGAAAGTAACAGCTGTTTTTTTAACATTCATGGTGATTTTTGCATTATTTTCTTTAACTGCTGTAGTTCTGATATGGAGAAATATGAATTGGTTGATGTGTATTTCGCTACTATCACAGTTGATCATTATGAATACAATTTATATTGAGTTTGATTTTGGAAACGGAACTTATAAATTGAAAAACAAAGTAAAAATAAACGAGATTGTCAGTATACAAAAAGGAGATTTTTGGGTTGATGACGATAATCATATTACAATTACAAATGATGATATACCGTCTCAAAATTATCTCTTATGTCCGGGTGAAGAGATTTATTTCGAGGGTAATAAGCTTATCATAAAAGGCTATGTTTTGGGATATGGGGATATTTCCATGACTTTTCAAAAATAAAATGTTGAGAGAGGGTTGATTATGTTGGTAGTAACTTATATTCTTTTCGCCGCATTTCTTGGTGTTATGATCGGAGGCTTTGCTTTCGGAAACAATACGGTTGGTATTATAGGCGTTACTCTTGCAGTAGTTGATGCCATAGTAGGCATTGCAATTACTTATTTCAGAAATAAAGCTAACATTACAAAGTCCACTGTACAATTACAAAACAACGTCAGGAAGATACAGCATCTTACCGCAGAGCCATATGCAACAGAATCATTTACTATTGCGGAATTAGCGACAGGCGTTGTCAATTTATTAGATGGATTGCATACTTTATCAAGCAATGAATATTTTTATTTAAAAAAAATATACGATGCATATCAGCATGACTTATCGCGTATAACGGTTACATATCAAGGACTTATGTCTTATAGCGATAAAATAATATCAAATTATGATATGGTCGTACCTTATTATAAAGTTTGCGGAAAATCAGGATTTAGCATTGCAGAACTTTTGGAAGAAAACAAGCTACCATATAGAGTAAAAGCTAAAATACTTATAGATAATGGTAAATTATTTTCTAACGAATGGAAAGAGTTAAACTTAAAATTTTACGAAGAATTTTATAATGAAGTATAATAATGATGATTTTGTATAAAATATTCGACTTTTTGCGCTGCTGTGTAATATATTAGTGCATTTGTGAAGTAACAAATATTAAATTCAAACTTATATTCCGCAGGCACTATGAAATTTGGGTTTATTATTTTAGGGCGTACCCGACGGGAGTTGTCCCGAGCAAAGCGAGGGTGAGCGGAACGCCGTGTAGCGCCACATTCTCAGTCGAGGCACGAAGTACCGAACGCCGCGAAGCACGCAGTGCGGAGTATTTCAAAATCATGTCCATTCGCCCCCTCCAAAGGCAACAAGCACAAAGAAATCAATGGAAAAGGGAAACCTTTGTGGTTTCCCCTTTCTGTTTGCAACTAAAAGCGCAGTTGCCGCTATGGTGTGCTGTTTGAAAACAATGTTGAACTTTACTTATAGAGCGAAGCGCAATAAGTATAGTATACTATACCTATCTATACCTATGCTCTATGAATGGTCAGTTAAATTGAAATTTATCTTACATTCCATTGTTCTAATAGTTCAAAACTTTACCAAAGACCTAATATTTCCAAATCCATACTTTGAATATATGTAATTTTGTCCCAATCTCTTTCTAAAACAATATTGTCTATTTGTTGTGCCTTATATAATTCATCTAATGTTGGGTAATTATATTCTCCACTCTGTTGTTCGGACGTTCCACACCTTTGAAATGAGCAATGGTCGTGATAAATTATAATCATATACTCATTGTCTTTGTCTGCAAATGTTAAACTCAATTCAACTTCACAATCACACTCATTTATACTTTTTAATAACAAAGACTTAATTTCTTCAAACGTTATTTTTGGCATTACTTCCTCTGCTAAATTCCTGTTTATCGTTCCAATATTATACAAAAAAACTCCGCATAAATCAAGCCCGAAACTATACTCATAAATAAAAGTAAATCCGAACCGATTACTCGTTGTGAGTATTTGGTTCGGATTATACTTATTTGGTGCTGGTGGTGGGACTTGAACCCACACGTTGTCACCAACATCGGATTTTGAGTCCGACGCGTCTGCCATTTCACCACACCAGCTCAAATTGCCCTTACAATATATCACAAATTGATAGATTTATCAACAGTTTTGCGCCATTTTTACGAAATTTTTTGTCTTGTGCGGATATTTAATTTATTGCGTAATAAATGAATGTGTGCTATAATGTTCAAGCATACTAACTACCTGTAGTCTAATTGGATAAAATAACGCCCTCCGACGGCGTTGTTTCGGGTTCGAGTCCCGACAGGTAGACCATATACTTCCGGACTCAATTGAACGCTATTCGCGGTACATCGGTTGAATCCGGATTTGTATATACGCAAAATTTGCGACAAAATTTCAATGTGGTAAAAAGCAAATATAATAAAATTTTTATACAGTATACACAATAATTCAGAGGATAGATAACAATACCTCTTATGCTCTTTTCAATACTTTTTGGAGTAGGACATATAACGATTAGTTATAAAGACACCGGATGTTGATTTATATTTGTCGCAGCCGTTGTTTTGCCGTCAAATAAGGATAATCGATACAAAAATAGCGCGCCTTAAAATAATATTTTTAGCGGTTTGAGTTTTATAAAAACACCTTATCCAAATTATACAATCGGAGACAGGGAATATAAAACACTCTCGGCGAATGGGGTAAAAGCCAAACTATTGAAGTACATATTACGATTGAAATGCAACCAAAGTGTACGCGAGTCCCCCGATGTCAACAAGAGAGGAAAGGTGATAACAGGCTCAAAAAAAGTAAAGGCAATCAAATACATTCTGTCGCAGCGATTAAGTGATGAGGAGCGTTTGCTTTTGCTTACATTAGCCGGCAACTTGCACAAAAGTGTGGGTTTACCGTAAAGAATGGCAAAATTATTGGTAAACAAAGTGGGTTTACGGTTAAAAACGGAAGAATAGTTTTCGGGTAAAAAAATTAGGCGCAACCGCGTGGTGCGCCTATTTATTTGTTTCGTCTTCTGTAGGGAGTGGAGGATCGTAACGAATTGCTGTCGGGTCGTATGATTCGTTGCTCCAATCAATATCTTTCAAAAGTTCAGGATCGATGTCGCCAAATATTTTCTTTATTTTGCGATGGCTAACTTTGCCCGTTCGGGCGTGTTTTTCCTCTCTTTTTGACATTGCCTTGTCGGAGAAGAAAATGCCGACAATCAATAGGTGGATTATGTTCAATCCAACGAATATCGCAGCGAAAGATCCGACAACCAAAGCCAACCCAATAGTTAGTCCATAGAACACGGTGCCAACAGCCAATCCTGCTGCAAGTCCTTTATTCTTTGCGGAGTTGAGATACGAGTCGTGGTAACGAATTGTAAAAAACATTGGCAGTGCTATCAACCAGGCTCCCGAACCTGCCATGTAATAGTTGTGAAACGCTTTTCGAGGGTTCGTTCGCTCCGTCATTTGAAAGGTGTAACCAGCCATACTTTTGCCTCCACTTTCACATTATACCACAATAAATTCGGCTTTTCAACATATCGCGCAGAATAAATAGCGACAATTGCATGTTTTCCGTGTGCTATAATAGCGGCAGGAGGCGAGGTATGCTCAAAATCGTGCAAACCGAGCAATCAGAAATCACAAAATTGGTCTGTCCGAAGCGCATTATTTTGGAGGTGTTTTGCTGTTTTTTCCGCTTTTTTGATATTTTGCGCCGCAGAATGTTAAAATACATTGTTCTTTGATGTATTGTATGGTATAATAAAATAAAAACTAAGGAGCGGTTCATAATATGTTTTTTAACGGAGTAAGCGGAAAATTCGGATTCGGATGTATGCGGTTTCCAATGAAAAATGACGAAATAGACGTCGGACAGGTTCAGCTTATGGTGGACGAATTTATTTCCAAGGGATTTAATTATTTCGACACAGCGCACGGCTATCACGGAGAATTGAGCGAACCGACGATACGGCAATGCTTAACAAGTCGTTATCCGAGAAGCAGTTATATTTTGACAAACAAATTGTCGGACGCCTATTTTCATTCGCAGGAAGAAATTCGCCCCTTTTTTGAAAAGCAACTATCTATTTGCGGTGTGGATTACTTTGATTTTTATTTGATGCACGCGCAAAGTCGCCGCAATTACAAACAATACGTCGATTGCCGCGCTTATGAAACGGCATTCGAGTTGAAACGTGAAGGCAAGGTAAGATATGTCGGCATTTCTTTTCACGATACCGCCGATATTTTGGAGGGTATTCTTGACGATTATCCCGAATTGGATGTAGTGCAGTTGCAACTTAACTATCTCGATTGGGAGGACCCTGCCATTCAGTCGCATGCGTGTTATGATGTGTGCGTAAAACACGGAAAGCCTGTTATTGTTATGGAACCTATCAAGGGCGGACATCTGATAAATCTACCCGATAAGGCACGTAACGTCGTGGATGCGCTCGGAGTTTCTCCCGCAAATCTTGCATTGCGTTTTGCGGCGTCTCTGGATAACGTTTTTATGGTTATTTCCGGAATGAGCAGTATTGAGCAAATGCGGGAAAACGTTTCATTTATGCGTGATTTTACGCCGCTTTCCGAACGGGAAATCACTGTGGCGCACGGTGCGGCAGGCTTGATACGCGGCGAAAATATTATTCCTTGTACGGCTTGTCGATACTGCGTTGACGGATGTCCCAAAAAAATCTCCATTCCCGATTTGTTTGCCTGTCTCAATAGTAAGCGGCATTTCAACAATTGGAACGCCGATTTCTACTACAACAACGTTTATATCAAGGGACACGGCAAGGCTTCCGAGTGTATAAAGTGTGGCAAATGCGAGAGAATATGCCCGCAAAATCTGCCTGTGCGCACGTTGCTTCAAGACGTTGCAAAAGAATTCGAAGACGATCCGATGGGCGAGGGTAATTATGACTAAGCCTTATATACACAAAGTAAAGTATTACGAAACGGACAAAATGGGCGTTACGCATCATTCCAATTATCTCCGTTTTATGGAAGAAGCGCGCGTCAATTATTTGGATGAGATCGGTTACGGCTATCGACGAATGGAAGAAGAAGGTTTGGTTTCTCCCGTAGTTTCGGTAAATATCGATTACAAAAAAGCCACGACATTCGATGACGAAATTTCAATAGACGTGAAGGTAGAAAGCGTTTCTGCCGTCAAACTTATTATCGGTTACACAATGACTTGTAACGGTGAAATCGTCTGCAATGCAACAAGCGTACATTGCTTTGTAGACAAAAATTCTCGCCCCATTTCATTAAAACGTACTCGACCGGAGTTGTTTGAGTTGCTCAGTTCGTCGGCAATTAAAAATTAAAATATCATAAAATCTGTATTTCAAAAGTTGAAAAACGCCTAACTTACAAACAAAACAATCTTTTGCTCTTATATTAAAAAACCGCTTTCCGAGTGAAGCGGTTTTGTTTATATGGTATTTTTATGAATTGAAATTTCGTGATTGGATTGGCGTCGTAATATTATTTTATCGCAAGCCCCCAAAGAAGTTGTGTTCCTACAAGCACCGCCAAGAAGGAAAAATTTATTAGCAAAAAAGTAATTATATATCTTCCGAATGCTTTGCGGTTGTGTTTGCGAAATTCGTTGAGCGTAATCAAGCTGGCAAGCGAAGCAATAGGAGTACCAAGACCGCCGATATTTACGGCAACAAGCAAATTGGCGTAGTCTGTCGTAAATTTTGACAATAACACGGCAGTTGGAACGTTGCTGATAAACTGACAACTTGTAACGCCGACAAGCAAAGGCGAAAAAGACACAAGATGGGACAGAAAATCGCTTATCGCGTCTATTCGCGCCAAATTTCCGCTAAACACAAAGAATGCGGCAAATGTAATCAGCAAACCGTAATCGACTTTGCCGAGAGCGTTGCTATCCAGAATAATCATTGCCGTCAAAACAATCGCAAATACAATATACCATGGCAGTACATCGAAAACAATCAAAAGAGACAAGACGAACAATAACGAGTAAACTATGCTGCGCCAAACGGAGGGACGTTTTTCCGGTTCGGCAAATAGCTGTATTTTATCTTTTTTTACGAAAATACATACTCCTATGATCAACAATAGTGCAACCGCGCACGGTACCGACATGATTTTTAAAAATTCCAATGTATCGATCCCGTAAAAACTGTACAAATAAATGTTTTGCGGATTGCCGAATGGGGTAAGCATGCCTCCGAGGTTTGCGGCAACATTTTGCATTACAAACACAATGGGCATTTTGTCTTTTCGCTCACAGCTTTCCAATACTATGTATCCCAACGGTAAAAACGTTATCAACGCCATATCGTTTGCCATTACCATGCTTCCGAAATAGGTAATAAATACAAGTGCAAACACCGTGTTGCGCAAGTTACCGAATTTCAATACTATTTTCTTTGCAAGCCAAGTGAAAAAACGGATATTTTTGAATGCAGACACAACCGCCAACGTACAGAAAAGCGTTGCAAGCGTAGAAAGATTGAAATATCCGAGATATTGCCTGTCAAAGGGCACGAAAATACAAGTTACGGCAGCAAGCGCAACGGCAATTACAGGCATCAAATGCGCTACGATAAATTTGCCGAAGCGCGGCACCGATATATTGTTGAATTTTGCTGTTTTAGTACTCATATTTTACCGTTGCAAATTGTAGAACTTTGTTAAAATTTCGTCAAGCGTATTAAATACTTTTATTACAAATTATTTCCGATACACTTTATTGGTTAAAAATTGCAACGAGAGTTTTTTATATGCGAATTGTTTATTATTTGTGACAAAATTATTTTTTGTAAAATCGTTGCAAAATAAAAATATTAAGAGTATAATATACACGGACACGGGGAGGGGGTATTCCGATGAAAAGGAAATTTAACATTACAGGTATGACATGTTCGGCTTGTTCGAGTCACGTGGAAAAAGCTGTTGCAAAACTCAAAGGCGTGCAAAACGTTTCGGTCAGTTTGCTTACCAACAGTATGACGGTGGAGTACGATGAAAAAGCGACAAACGAAAAGGCTATTTGCGCCGCTGTCAAAAAAAGCGGATACGGTGCAAGCGCCGTCGGACAAAATGAAGAAAAAAATATCGTGCATACTGCGCCTACAAACACTGTAACGCTGACTCGGCTGATAATTTCCGTTGTTTTTTGCGTAATACTTATGTATTTTTCCATGGGACAAATGATAAATCTGCCATTGCCGAGTTTTCTTGTCGGGAGCGAAAATGCCGTATCGCTTGCATTGGCACAATTGATTTTGTGTATTCCCGTCTGGTTTGTAAACTTTCCTTACTTTTCGGTTGGTTTCAAGCGTTTGTTTAGGGGTTCACCAAATATGGATACGCTTATTGCCGTGGGGTCTGCCGCAAGCGCGCTGTATGCGATAGCGGTCACGTTTGTCATGAGTTATGCTTTGGGTAACAAAGATGTGGCAGTTTTGGAAAAATATCAAAATATGCTTTATTACGATTCGTCCGCTATGATACTTGCGCTTGTCGATCTCGGAAAATATTTCGAAGGGCGCAGTAAATTAAAAACGGGAGACGCTCTTGCAAAATTGCGTAAACTTGCTCCGGATAAAGCGCTGCTCGTTGTGGACGACGTCGAGACGGAAGTTGACGGAAAATCGTTGAAGGCGGGGGACGTGGTTGCGGTAAAAGCGGGGATGTCCTTTCCCGCAGACGGAAAAGTTATTTTCGGAAACTGTTTTGCCGATGAAAGCAGTATCAGCGGCGAAAGTCTTCCCGTAGAAAAGCAAACAGACAGTTCCGTTATCGGCGGAACGGTGTGTACAGGCGGGTACGTCAGAGTGAGGATTACCACTGTAGGACAAGACAGCGTGTTGGAAAAAATAATTACATTGGTTGAAGAAGCCGGCACTTCCAAAGCTCCTATACAGCGTCTCGCCGATAAGATTTCCTCGGTATTTGTGCCCATAGTTATGTCCGTTTCGCTTGTAACTTTTATTGTGTGGCTGTGTTTGGGGCAGTCGATTGCCAACGCGCTGAATTTTGCCGTATCCGTGCTGGTTATTTCCTGTCCTTGCGCATTGGGCTTGGCAACTCCCGTTGCAATAATGGTCGCCACAGGTAAAGGGGCGGAGAACGGTATACTTATCAAAAACGGCGAAATATTGGAACGATTGGCAGATATAAAACAGGTTGTATTGGACAAAACCGGAACGGTAACGCTTGGCAAGCCTCACGTCAGACAGTTTGCCTCCGATATTGATGAAAATCTTTTTTTCGCGTTGGTAGGCGGAATAGAAAAGCAAAGCGAGCATCCTCTTGGGAAAGCCGTAGCGGAGCGTGCGGAACAAATGAATGTACCGTTGAGAATGCCTGCGGAATTTCAAACATTGCCGGGCAGAGGAGTGATCGCAAATGTCGACGGGAAAATATATATTGTCGGCAATAAGCGCCTTATGGAAGAACAGGGTGTGAATGTTGAAAAATATATAGAAAAATTGCAGGAGTATTCTCAAAATGCGCTAACTTGTTTGCTCGTGGCATGCGACGAAAAATGTATCGGAATAATCGGCGTAGGAGACGAAATAAAATCCACGTCAAAGCAAGCGATCTCATTGCTAAAAAAACAAAATATACAAACGGTATTGCTTACAGGGGACAACGCATTGGCGGCAAAAGCCGTTTGCAACGAGTTGGATGTGGAAAATTTTTATGCGGAAGTATTGCCGGATCAAAAAGAACAAAAGGTGCGCGAATTGATGAAAAACGGCGTCACTGCAATGGTGGGAGACGGGATCAACGACGCGCCTGCGTTGACGCGCGCCGATATTGGATTCGCAGTTGCCAACGGAGCTGATATTGCCATCGACAGCGCCGACGTGTTGCTTGTCAAAAACGATATACGCGATGTGTCTACCGCCGTTGAACTGAGTCAAAAAACAAAACGCAATATCAAACAAAACTTGTTTTGGGCGTTCTTCTACAATGCTCTCGGGATTCCTCTTGCCGCCGGCGTGTTGGCTCCCATCAATTTGACTCTGAGCCCTATGATAGCCGCAGCCGCAATGAGTCTCAGTAGTTTGTTTGTTGTAACCAATGCTTTGCGTTTGAGATTTTTCAAACCGCACAGTTTTATAAATAAAAAAATATCCGAAAAAAATTCAAAAAAATCTAAGGAGGCTACCATGAAGTATCAACTTGTAATCGAAGGAATGATGTGCGGACATTGTACCGCACGCGTGCAGCAGGCGTTGCAGTCAACACGCGGCGTAATATCTGTGGATGTGAATTTGGAAAACAAATCCGCGACGGTAGAGGTCAAGGAAAAAGTAAAATGCGACGTTCTTAAAAAAGCCGTGGAAAAAGCCGGTTATACCGTTATCGGAGTGACGCAGTTATGACAGCGAATAAAGAAAAAGTAGTGCGGCTTCTCAAAACCGCGCGCGGACAAATAGACGGCATACTGAAAATGATAGACGACAATCGTTATTGCATAGATATTTCCAATCAAATTATGGCATGTCAGGCAGTATTGTCCAAAGTAAACCGAGAAGTACTGAATGCGCATTTGCAGAATTGCGTACTGAGCGGTAACGGCGACGACAGCAAGGAAAAGCTTGCGGAAATAGCCAAAATCCTCGATCAACTGCTCTAAAAAAGAAAGAATTGCCGATTGTACCAATATAATAAGGTATGAGCAATTCTTTTTTAAATTGCGTCGCCGATATTTGCGGCGTGGAATTGGCAACGCTTTTGACCGAGTGTAAATATACTGTGTTCGGAAATCATACTGCGGTAATAGAAGGTCACAGAGGCATTGCGGAATATTCGTCCAATGGCATATCCTTTGCCGTAAACAAATCGTTTTTGCATATACGGGGTGCAAATTTACGGATAAAATGTTTGGAAAAAAATTTTGCCGTGGTAGTCGGTGAAATTGATTCCGTTGAGGTGCGCCGTGAAAAATAGTTGCAAAATCAGCTTCGAGGGATTGAATGTCAACAGACTGATGACGGTATTGGGTAAAAAGGGAATTACAATTTACGGCGTTATCAAACAGGGTAAAAAATATATTTTGGAAGTTCCTGCAAGTCGATCTCGGCAGACTATTGCATTATTAAAAGAAAAGTGCTATAATATACTCGGTATAGAATTTTTCGGCATATCCAAGGTCGTAAAGTTTTTGAAAAAACACTTTGTTTTGCCGATATTTTGCCTGTTTGCCGTGATTGTAATTGCGGTTTCGTCGCAATTATGCTTTCGTATAGAGGTCAACGGTGATTTTGAACAGCAGATCGTATGCGACGCTTTGCAAGATTTGGGCGTAAAAGTCGGCGCCGATCTGCACAAATTAAATATAAACCGTCTGCAAAATGCTTTGGCAAACAAATTGGACGCCACGTATGCGGTTGTCAGGCGATCCGGCAGCGTTTTATACGTCAACGTTATTGCTAAAAAGGAAATAGACCCGCCGATAAAGCTCGATGTAAAGCGAAACATTGTGGCGACGCGTTCGGGTACGGTAGTCGGCGTTTTGTGCGAACAGGGTACTCCGTTAGTCAAAATCGGCGATTCGGTAAAAGCGGGCGACGTACTGATAGAGGGTAAAAGACTTTTCAACGACGGTACGAGCGAAGACGTATATGCCCTCGGACGGGTGACGCTTGAAATTACATCAAGCGGTTTTGCCCCGTTTGACGGAACAAAAACGGTTACGGTTGAAACCGGAAAAACCTTTAATACAACGGGAGTGGTGTTGTTTGGTAAGGAATATGCAAAGACTTGTCCTTTTGCACAATACAACGTCGAAACCGTTGTTACAAGGCTTTTCCCGTTGAATTTGGAAATTCGCAAGGAGTGCTATCGTGAAACGGTAACGCAGCGCGTCCCCGCAGCTATCGAAGAATGTATCGAGGAGTTGAAGTCGGAAGCATACAGGTCGGCTTTTGCCATTGCGGATTTTGCGGTCAAGGATATTAAATACGACATTCAATCGGATGGAGTACACGTAACTCTGTACGGAGAGGTATGTCTGGAATAATCGGAGGGATATTTGCTTTCTCAAAAGATTGAAGTAAACTCGATGGACGAACTGATGAAACTGTTCGGACCGTTTGACGAAAATATCAAGGCGATTTGCAGTTCTTTCAACGTAAAGGTTATTATGCAAGAAGGGCAGAACAGCCTTTATGGTGAAGATGCCGATGTCAATATGGCAATGAGCGTAATTGCAAAACTATGCGATTTTATCGCAAACGGCGACAGCATCGATATTGGCAGAGTAAACTATCTTTGCGAACTTGCCAAGTCTGACAAACTTAACGAAGTCGACGAACTGCTTGACGATGTGGTGGCGATTACATCTCGCGGAAAACCCATTAAATGTAAAACCGTAGGGCAGAAAAAGTACGTCGATTTGATGAAAAAGAACACAATAACTTTCGGCGTAGGACCTGCCGGCACGGGCAAAACTTACCTTGCGGTGGCGATTGCCGTAAACGCCTACAAGTCCAAACAGGTGGAAAAAATCATTCTCACACGCCCCGCAGTAGAGGCAGGGGAAAAACTCGGATTTTTGCCCGGCGACTTGCAAGAAAAAGTAAACCCATATCTTCGTCCGCTTTATGACGCCTTGCAGGAATTGCTCGGTATGGAAAGTTACTCCAAAATGATGGAGCGCGGAACAATAGAAATAGCGCCGTTGGCGTATATGCGCGGGCGCACTCTCAACAATGCTTATGTAATTTTGGACGAGGCTCAAAATACCACAAGAGAACAAATCAAAATGTTTTTGACAAGATTGGGCGAGGGCAGTAAAATGGTAATAACGGGCGATCTCACGCAAATAGATTTGCCCAAAGGTTTGACTTCGGGTTTGAGACATGCGATAAAAATCTTGAAAGACATTGAAGATATAGGAATTATTCGTTTGAATGACAGGGATGTTGTGCGCCATCCGTTGGTGCAAAAAATTGTCAAAGCATACGAAACAGAGGATAAATAATGAGAAAAATCAAAAAAATAACCAATATTAAGTGGAAAGACATAATAACGAGCTACATAGCCGTATTTGTGATTTTTTCCGCAGTGACAATATTGGTAAACCTTGACCGACTTACTTGGTTGAGGGTAGGCGTGCAGTTGGCAACATTGGTAATTTTGTTGGTTGCCCTGGCGCTTTACACATATTTTTCGGACATTGCCGTCATGGAAAGCACGCGAAAAACTTGGGCAATGTTCGCCACCATGTTGGTTGCTTACGGTTTGATTCAGCTTGCGCCAATCTGGGAATATGTAATAAATTTGGTTCCATTTGCGCTTTGTTCATTGATATTATCTCTTATTGTCTCCGGTAAAAGCGGTTTCTTTGCAAACTTTATTGTTATCATGCTATGCTTTATGCAGGACATAAATTGGCAAATTTCGGCGACGGTGGCAACGGAGAACTTCTTTTATTTGCTATTCAGCGGCGTGATCGAAGCGGTATTTGCATCTTTTGTACTTGGAAAACATTATCGTCGTTCTCGCTATTTGGTAGTTGGATTGGTATTGGGCGTAATTTCCGTTATTTGTGCAACCATCAGCTACCTTATGTTCAGCGACGATTGGTCTTGGATAGTGTACGGTATTAAAGCGGCTTGTTCGTTTGCCAGCGGAATCATAGGCGTAATGCTTATGTTTGTACTGGTGCCGTTGTTTGAAAAAATCTTCAATGTAAGTTCTGTATTCAGATTTTCCGAAATCGCAACATCCGACAGCGAACTTATGCGCAAACTGTTTGAAAAGGCTCCCGGTACTTACAACCACAGTCTGACTGTGGCAACCTATGTCGAGGCATGCGCGGCTGCAATAGGCGAAAGCGCCGTTATGGCGCGTGCAGCAGCCTACTATCACGACATCGGCAAGATGAAAAACCCAAGTTATTTTGCGGAAAATCAATTCAGCGGAATAAATCCGCATGACAGTATGACTCCCGAAGCCAGCGTCAATATGATAAAATATCACACGTTGAACGGTTTGGCAATTGCAAAAGAGTACGGACTTCCCAAGGAGGTTCAGTCGGCTATTGTGGAACATCACGGCACAATGGTTATAAAATATTTCTATCTTAAAGCGCAAAAATATACCGACGGAACTTTACCCTATGACGGGTATTGTTACGACGGTCCAAAGCCGACTAATAAAATCTCCGCGATACTTATGATATGCGATGCCGCCGAGGCGGCGCTCAGAGCCAACGGCGACAAGAGCAATGTGGAAAAAATTGTGGATGATATAGTGGCAGAGCGTATGGCTTTTGAACAGTTTTCCGATTGCAACATCTCTTTGAAAGAGTTGGATATAGTAAAAAGTACGATTATTTCTACATTTGCGGGTATCAGACACAAACGTGTATCCTACCCCGATGTTCGTTTGACCGGTGAAAAATGACAATTTATTTTACTGACGTAGGTACTCACAAACACAAAATAAAACATGTTTTGGAAAGGGCGCTGAAATATTTGAAACAGCCGTCGCGTCATATAGAAATGTCTCTTTCCGTAGTCGGACCGGATGAAATACAACGGCTGAACAAGCAATTTCGCGGAGTGGACGCAGTGACGGACGTTTTGTCTTTTCCCACTCTCGAACTTAACAAAGCAAAGTTGGATCACGCCGATCTTCCGACTGACGCCGTCAATTCCAAGACGGGAAAGGTCAACATCGGCGATGTTATTATATGTTTCGATCGCGCAAAAGAACAGGCAGCGAATTTCGGACACAGTCTCAAACGGGAATTGTGTTTTTTGTCGTTGCACGGGTTGTTGCATTTGCTCGGTTACGATCATGTTGAGGCAGATGACGAACGAGAAATGAACGAATTGCAGGAACAGATACTTTCCAAATTACGTATTACAAGGGACGAAAAATGAGAAAAACCGGTTTTATTGCAATTGTGGGAAAAGCCAATGCGGGAAAATCCACCTTGATCAACTCGTTTGTGCGCCAAAAAGTATCGATAGTTTCCCCAAAGCCTCAAACAACTCGGGAACAAGTGCTCGGTGTGTGGACGGATGACGACAGCCAAATGGTTTTTGTGGATACTCCCGGATTTTTTCAAAGTAAAAATGCATTGGGCGACTATATGTTGAAAAGTATCGACAATGCGGTACAAAACGTGGATTGTATTTTGGTGGTAATAGACGGGCACGACGGGATCGACGAACAGGAAATCGCACAAATTTCGAGATACCGCAAGCAAAATGTGCCTATTGTTGTCGCCGTTACCAAAACGGATATTTCTCAGCCGGAAAAATTGATGCCCGAATTGTCCAAGCTCAACGGTTTGGAAGGCGTTGCGGAGGTGTATTGCGTATCGGCAAAGCGCAACAAAGGCGTGGAAGAGTTGAAACAGGCGCTGAAAAAGTATCTGAACGGCACCGAGATGTATTTCGAAGAAGATGATGTGACCGACAAAACACAACGTTTTGCTGTAAGCGAAATAATTCGTGAAAAGGTGTTGCTTGCATGTGAAAACGAAATCCCGCACGGAGTAGGCGTTGCAATTAACATTATGCGTCAAAACGGAAATACGTGGGATATAGACGCCACGGTGATAGTGGAAAAGGCGTCTCACAAGCCGATAGTGTTGGGCAAACACGGTGCGATGATCAAAGGTATAGCGACTCATGCCCGCGAAAGCATAGAAAAATTGCTCGAAGCAAAGGTGTTTTTGACATTGTGGGTCAAAGTAAAGGAAAATTGGCGTAACAATCCATCTATGCTTAACGAGTTGGGTTACTCAAACAGAAGCAAGTAAATTTTGTATACAACGGTGTCAATTTAGACAAACTAAAAGGCAAGGAGGTTTGCATGAAAAACACCGTTTGGAAATTGTTTCGGGAAACAGGCAACCCCGTATATTACCTGCTGTACAAGGAACTTGCACAAGATGGACATAACGACAAAGGGCATCGCCCTAAAAGCCACTGATTACAAAGAAAACGACAAACTAATTTTGCTGTACTCTCTCGAGTACGGCAAAATTACCGTTTACGCCAAAGGAATACGCAAAGGCAGCGCAAAATTGAAATTCGCTGCGGATCAGTTTTGTTTCGGTCAATATGAACTGTCAAAAACAGACGATCGATTTACTTTGAAGACCTGCGACCAGTTGGAAAGTTTCTATTCCATTCGTGAAGACGTCGCCGCGTACTATTCCGCCTGTACCGTTGCGGAATGTCTTATGAGTTACACCGAAGAAGGACAGTCGGAGCCGAATGTTTTTGTGGAAACGCTTAAAGCGCTGGCGGCTCTTGCGGACGGGACCGAACCGTTGATCGTTTCTCTCAGATATATACTCGCGTTTTTGGAAATGCAGGGCGTAAAGTTACAATTTGATAGGTGTATGGTATGCGGAGAAAAGAAAAAGAATATTTTTCTCGATTTGCAGCGGGGCGGCATTGTTTGCGACGTTTGCGGAACGGCTGATTGCATTACGATTTCCGCGCGTACTGCCGCATTGTGCAAAATGGTGGAAAACATGCCGTATGACAAACTGAAAAATCTCAATTTTACGCAGGAATCTCTTAAAGACGCTTTGCAGATTTGTTACCGTTACATATCACACAGTTTTTCTCAACCGAAAAGTCTCGGCGAATTGCTCAGAATAAAATAGTTTGTGATGAAAATTTTAAGACAGAAAAATCCTTTCTGTCTTTTTTTATTTGTGATTGCACGATATTGTATGCAATTATTTGACGTGGCAAATAAAGTAGTGATATACTATAATGCTATATCAAAAGATTAGAGGACCTGATGATTTTCGGCAAATATATAAATAGATTTTATCTTAAATATGCGTTGCTGATACTGTGCGGATTGATTGCGCTTGCTGCCGTGGATTACGCGCAAACGCTCATTCCCGAAATGTACCGTATGGTAATAGACGGCGCCGACAAAGGCGTTGTCGGAATCGGCAACGAAATTTTTACATTCGATTTGCAGTTTGTTTGGGATAAAATTTGTGTTCCGATGTTTTTTATCATTGTGTTTATCGTTTTCGGCAGATTTCTGTGGCGTATCTGTCTTTTCGGGAGCGGAATACGCGTCGAGCGAGATTTGCGCAAACAAATGTTCGCTCATTGCGAGCAGCTGTCGTGCAAATTTTATTCGGGCGAAAAAATCGGTAACTTGATGTCTCTGTTTACAAACGATTTGGAAACGGTTCAGGATTGTTTCGGAAACGGCATTATGATGACGTTCGACGCGCTGTTTTTAGGCGGCTTATCGCTGTACAAAATGTTTTATATGGATGGGTTGATGACATTGCTTGCGCTTATTCCTATGGCATTGATGGTGGCAGTAAGTTTGTTGGTGGGCAAATATATGACGCTTAAATGGCGCACCCGACAGCAAGCATTTTCCGACCTGTCGGATTTTTCACAGGAAAGTTTTTCGGGCATAGCGGTAATAAAGGCGTTTGTAAAAGAATTTAAGGAGTTGTTGGCATTCAGGTGGTTAAACAAAAAGAATGAAGACGCCAATGTGGCTTACACCCGAATAAGCACTCTGCTGAATGTATGCGTTACATTGTTTGTGGAGTCGGTAATATGCATCATTTTGGGGTACGGTTCCTTTTTGGTATATAAAGAAGATTTTACCGGCGGACAGTTAATGGAGTTTATCGGTTATTTCAATGCTGTAATATGGCCGATAATGGCTGTTACCGAACTTATAGAAATGCACTCTCGCGGTAAAGCGTCTTTGCGCAGAGTGTCCGACCTGTTGAATGAAAAATCCGATGTGGTGGATCAGGAAGAAGCTTTGCCCGTACAACACGTTTGCGGGGAAATAGAATTCCGCCATGTAACGTTTCGTTATCCCGGCGCTGATTACGATGCTTTATCCGATGTCAGTTTTCATATCGATGCGGGAGAAAACGTGGGCATTATAGGCAAAACAGGAAGCGGTAAGACTACCGTCGCAGACCTTATTTTACGCTGTTACAATGTGGCAGACGGCACATTGTTTGTGGACGGAAAAGATGTCAATTGCATTACGGTAAAAAGTTTGCGCGATTTTTGCACATATGTGCCTCAGGACAACTTTTTGTTTTCCGATACCATATACAATAACATAGCTTTTGCGGTGGATGACGCAACCGAAACGGATGTCGAACAATCTGCGAAACTATCCGATATAGACGAGAATATCGGCAAATTTACGCATCACTATCAAACCATGATGGGCGAGCGCGGCGTAACGGTATCCGGTGGGCAAAAACAGCGTATTTCCATTGCCCGTGCATTGATGAAGAATGCTTCGGTTTTGATTTTGGACGATTCTGTTTCAGCTGTGGACACGGATACCGAAAAAACAATTTTAAGCAATTTGCGTACTGCGCGCAACGGTAAAACCACAATATTTATCGCACACCGTATTTCGACGGTAAGAGGATTGGACAAAATAATTCTTTTGGACAACGGTAAAGTGGTTGATGTCGGAAATCACGACGAACTTATGCAAAGATGCGATGCTTACAGTACTATGGTGAGGTTGCAGGCTTTGGAAGAAGAGGAGGGCATTTGATATGAAAGAATACCTTCCGTTGTTTATCGTGGGCGCAATCATAGGAGTCTTTGCGACGGCGCTTATAATCGCATATGCGTTGGTTAAAGACAAAAAGGAATCTATGGGTTTCGAGCGTAACATGAAGGACGGCGAATTGCTCAAACGTTTGCTGTATTACGCCAAACCGTATTGGTTTAATTTCGTAATTGTAGGTTTGGTGATGTTGCTCTCCATTTCTTACAATATATTGTCTCCGATAATTATTTCGAGAATAGAAAAAATAGTGCAAAATGAGGCGGGTTTTGCATATAGAGAAGTGTTGTGGCGCGTAATCGTCTATGCCGCAATTCTTATCGGATCGCTTGTCGGCACGTATGTTCAAGCCATCGTATTGCAAAAAACGGGACAAAAAATTATTTCCCGTTTGCGCGAGGACACATTCACTCATATCGAAAGTTTGTCTCACTCGCAGTTGTCTCATTTACCCGTCGGCAAGTTGGTGACACGCGTAACAAACGACACAAATGCCATTTCCATGATGTTCACGGGTATGCTTGTCAATCTCGTAAAGAATATTTTTGTGATATTCGGCGTGTTGATCGCAATGTTGTTTATCAATTATATGTTAACGCTGATGGTACTGTGTTTTGTTCCGTTTATCGTGTTGTTTACGATAATTTTCCGTAAATTTTCACGTCGCGCTTATCGGAAAGTCAAAAACGGCACCACAGACATCAATACCTATCTATCCGAACATCTTTCCGGCATGAAGATTATTCAGGTTTTCAATCGCGAAGAACGGAAAATGCGGGAATTCGATGTGAAAAACGATACGCTGTATCGTGCACAGCGCGGACAGATATTCGTATTCGGTATTTTCCGCCCGGTTGTATATATGCTGTATATATCCTCTGTATTGTGCCTGTTCTTTTTGGGTGCCAAGGGCGCGTTGGATAACCGTGAAATATTGGGACAAATTGTTGACGGCGCTACAATTGTTGCATTCTATATGTTTATTTCGCGCTTTTTTAACCCGATTCAGAATCTGGCAGAACAATTTCACCGTTTGCAGTCTGCTTTTGCTTCTGCGGAAAAGATTTTTACCATTTTGGATATTCAGCCCGAAGTGGTGGACGAACCCGACGCAATCGAATTGGAAAGTATACGCGGCGAAATCGAATTTAAGGATGTGTGGTTTGCCTATAATGAAGGCGAATGGGTTTTGAAAGGCGTGAGTTTTCACGTCGAAGCCAAGAATACGGTGGCATTTGTAGGCGCTACGGGCAGCGGGAAAACTACGATTTTGTCATTGCTTTGTCGCAATTACGATATACAGCAAGGGGAAATTTTATTGGACGGAATCAATATACGTCATATAAAGATTTCCTCCCTTCGCAAGCACTTCGGTCAGATGTTGCAAGATGTTTTCTTGTTTGCGGGAACAATTCGCGGTAACATTGTTTTGCGGGAGGAATTTAGCGACGAAGAAGTAGAGCAAGCGTGCAAGTATGTCAATGCCGACAAATTTATCGGCAAATTGGCAAACGGTTTGGACGAAGAGGTTCGTGAACGAGGCAACAATTTCTCCGCGGGACAACGTCAGCTGCTAAGCTTTGCAAGAACCATTATTCATCGTCCGGAAGTTATGATTTTGGATGAGGCAACCGCCAATATCGATACCGAAACGGAGTTGCTTATTCAGGACAGCCTGGAAAAAATGATGAACGTCGGAACGATGTTGATAGTGGCGCACCGTCTGTCTACCATTCAGCACGCCGACAATATCATAGTACTATCCGACGGCAAAATTATCGAGCAGGGCAATCATCACGAATTGCTGCACAACAAGGGACGTTATTACGAACTGTATACACTTCAATTTAACAAAGAACAATTGAGAAAAGGTGCATAATTCTGCAATCGATCAAGAGTACATAATTTTATTTTTATCCTCGCTTTTTGCGAGGTTTTTCTTTTATTATAAGTTATTTGTTAATAATGAAATAAAAATGAACTTATTATAAAAATTTTCTTTATACGCGCAAGTTATTGACAAAACCCCACGGGGGGGGGTATGCTGTTTAAGCAAAATATTCAAGTCGTTCGGAGGAAAAAATGGCATTAGTAACCACAAAGGAAATGTTTAACAAGGCATACCAAGGAGGTTATGCCGTCGGGGCATTCAATGTGGATAATGTAGATATAATGCAAGGCGTTTTGGCTGCGGCGGTCAAGACGCAGTCGCCGGTTATAATAGCTATAAGCGGCGGCGCGCTCAAATATATGCATCCCGCCTATGTTCGTCACGCGGCGCTTGCCGCGGCGGAAGAGTGCGATATACCCATTGCTTTGCATCTCGATCACGGCAAAAGTGTCGAGTTGTGCAAGCAGTGTGTTGACAACGGTTTTACTTCCGTAATGATAGACGCCTCTGCGTATGACTTTGAAACCAATGTTGCTATGACGCGAGAAGTTGCGGAATATGCGCACAAGCGCAGTGTTGTGGTCGAAGGTGAATTGGGCGCCCTTGCCGGTATCGAAGATGACGTAATTGTAGAGGATAAGTACGGCAGTTTCACTCATCCCGACGAGGCAGTGGAGTTTGTACGTCGCACAGGTATAGACAGCCTTGCTATTGCGATAGGCACGGCACACGGAGCGTATAAATTCAAACCGGGACAGAAACCGCAGCTGCGTTTTGATATATTGGAAGAAATTTCCGCCAAATTACCGGGGTTCCCGATAGTTTTGCACGGTGCTTCCAGCGTTCCCAAGGATAGGTTGGATACATTCAATAGCTATGGCGGTCAAATGCCGGAGGCAATCGGTATTCCCGAGGATATGCTTCGCAAAGCGGCTTCTATGTCTGTATGCAAGATCAATGTGGGCAGCGATATACGTATTTGTTATTTCGGAGAGCTTCGTAAGATGTTTGCATTGAAACCGACCAAATTCGAGGGCAGAGAATTTCTCGAACCGGCTCGTATGGCAGTAGAAGAAATGGTTACGGACAAAATCGTCAATATAATGGGTAGCGCTCACAAAGCATAAATAAGTTAATTCTACCGATATTATCGGTAAAAATAAAAAAATTATAAAGGAGAAAAACATGAAAAGACTATTTGCAATTTTACTTACAGTTGCTTTAATTGTTTCCGCTGTATTTGTTCTTGCATCCTGTAAGGAAAAGAGCGAAGTGGAGTTGGCAATTGAAGCTGCGGAAAAAATGACTCTCGAAGAGCTTGAAGCTGCTTCCAAAAAGGAATTTGAGGACAATCCCAATTTGGTGTTCAATGCGGATTCTTTGACTTCCGGCGTCAAGAAAGGTATCGCTGCCTTTATCGAGAAGTATGATTGGCTCAACGAAGACAATGCCAAGTACAACAGCAAGAAAGGTTCCGAATATCAACCCGTTCTTAACGGCGCTGCCGAAACCGACGGATATGTTGCGGACTTTGTTATGATTCAGGATGCTTCCTTTGTTTACTCTTTGGTAAATGCCGGATTCCTGCTCAGTTATGTTCCGAGCGGAGACGGATATACGATTGCAAAAGAAGATCAAGATCCTCTCGTAGGCGTAACTTTCAACAAGATTTGGTACTACAATGGGGTAAACGGTGACGGTTATCTCAAAAACGTATGGCAGCTCACGGGTAAGGACGGCGCTTCTCTCAAGAAGATCGATACCGTTTCTTATCAAAGCCCCCTCGGTGAAGACATCAATATGAGCTTCCTCATCATGCTCACCAGCCCCGAGTATGAGAGCAAACTCAAAGAATCCTACAAATCTTATTTCGGAACCGACTATGCTAAGACGGATGATTGCAAGAGCATCGGTTATCACTATGTAGAGCAATTCATCAAGGCTGTAACGACTTGGCACGATTCCGACACGTCCGAAGTTAAGAACATGAATAACGATGCTCACAAGACAGGCGTTTACTTTGCCGGTCTTGCCAAGGTAAAGGATTACGAAGGCTACAAACTTCCCGATGATGATCCCGCAAATTGGAAGAAAGTACTCAAAGGTTCCGGTTTCAACTATCAGGTAGAGGGCTTCAACGGCTTTGTTTACAATATGTGGACATTGATCCCCAAGACAGCTAAGTGCCCCTATACGGCTTGCCTGTTCATCAGATATTTGCTTTCCGAAGAAGGATTTGCCAAGAGTTTCGAGAATGTTCCCGGATATTATTGCTCCAATACCAAGTGCGCTCCCACCGACGGAACAACGTTGGCAGGATGGAAGAGCAGCTGCCTCAGCGAGGATCCCGAATACCTTGCCGCGAACTACGACAGCGTAACTGCTTTCATTAAGCAACAACTGACAGCTGTTGGTCAAAAATAATCTTTGTCAAAGCAAGGATTGATTACAAAATTCTTACAACAAACGGGAGGAGGATTTGCCTCCTCCCGTTTTGTAATAGGAGTGATATATGACAAACAACAAGAAGTTTGATGCTCATCTGCTTGGTCACAAGTTGAAATCCTACTTTTCCAAGCCGGCGAACATCATTACAATAGTATTTTTAGTGATACTTGCCCTAACCGTTATTCTACCCTTGTGTACGTTGCTGTTCGGCTCATTTCAGCTGAATACAATTCAGGAAGCTATGAGTGCGGGAGGGAAAAAAGGTGATTGGACTATAAACCATTGGGCAAGACTACTCACCTCCACGGAATACGATTATGCAATCAATTCACTGTGGCTTCCTCTCGGCAAGTCCGTGTTGATGGCTTTGTTGGCTTGCTTTATCGCGGTTGTTCTCGGCGGCGTGGTGGCGTGGTTCATCACCCGTGCGGATATTCCCGGAAAGAAATTCATTTCGGCGGTATTTGTGTTCCCTTATATAATGCCGAGTTGGTCTATCGCAATTTTTTGGGAGAACTTTTTCAAAAATACCAATATGACGGCAGGACCGCGCAACGCCGGTCTGTTGCAGATGATAACCGGAATTTGCGTGCCGCAAAGTTGGGTTTACGGCTTGGTACCCTGTGCAATCTGTTTGGGTCTGCACTATGCACCCTTTGCTTATATTCTTATCGGCGGCATTTTGCGCAATATGGACGCCAACCTTGAAGAGGCAGCAACGGTGTTGGGCGCTTCGCGATTAAAAATTTTGTTCCGCGTCACGTTGCCCATAGTTGCTCCCGCGTTGATTTCCACGGTATTATTGGTGTTCAGCAGCAGTATCAGCAGTTATACGGTTCCTTTCTTCCTAAACAAGGATGGCAAGTTCATTGCGTTGTCCGTACACCTCAAAAATTTGTTCAGTGACGGTCGCACACAGGGACAAGGTTATGTTATGGCAATACTGTTGATGGCGATTTCCATCGGGATATTGACGCTTAACAATTGGTTCACGGGCAAGCGTAAGTCCTTTACAACCGTTACGGGTAAGTCGGGACAGGTGTCGCTCGTCAAGTTTGGCAAGGGTCGTATCCCCATCGCAATAGTGTTGCTTATCATTGTCGGATTTATCGCAATCGTTCCTCTCTTTACGTTTGCAATGGAAAGCGTGTTGCGTACCAATGCCGACGGAACGCGTACGTTTACGATGGATTATTGGTTCTCCAAGGAGGTGCCCACCGGCAGCACCAAGAGCGACACATTGGGCATCTTGGTCAGCGGCACAATGTGGAAAGCTCTCGGGCGTTCGTTGGGACTTTCGGTGTTGGTGGCGTTGATCGCCGGTACGTCGGGATTGCTTATCGGATATGCCGTTGCTCGCAAACGCGGCAGCCGTGTTGCAACGTTTGTTTCCGACGTGGCGTTTTTACCGTATCTTATTCCGGCGATGAGTTTTGGCGCGGTTTACCTTTCGTTGAGTTTCACCGAAGGTTTCACTTGGTTGCGCGGTTCCTTTATTCTGTTGATATTGGTAGGCGGAGTCAAATTTATCCCGTTTGCTTCGCGTACGGGTTCGAGCGCAATGTTGCAGCTTTCCGGCGAGATAGAGGAAGCGGCGATTATGCTCAACGTTCCTTGGTGGAAGCGTATGGGACGAGTACTGTTTCCCATTCAAAAGGCAAGTTTCATCAGCGGATATTTGCTTCCATTCATCAGTTGTATGAGAGAGCTGTCGCTGTTTGTATTACTTACTGTCAGCCATGAAACGTTGCTTACCACGCTGTTGGGAGAATACAGTCGAACGGGTCTTACGGAATCGGCAAATGCCATCAACCTATTGATAATAATAGTAGTGTTGGTGATTCAATTTGCCGTTAACAAGCTAACGGGCGCGTCTATAGATAAAGGAGTAGGAGGCTAAGCTATGCCAAAAATTATTTTAGAAAATGTAACAAAAAAATTTGACAAATTTGTTGCGGTTGACAATCTGAGTATGACGATAGAGGATCGCGATTTCGTAATTCTTTTGGGTCCGAGCGGTTGCGGAAAAACCACGACTTTGCGTATGATCGCAGGTCTTGAAACGCCCACAGAGGGACGTATTACTATTGGGGAACAAGTAGTGTTCGATTCGGAAAAAGGAATCAACGTGCCTCCCGGAAAACGCGACATAGGTTTTCTTTTTCAAAACTATGCTTTGTGGCCGCATATGACGGTATACCAAAATATTGCTTTTGGTTTGGAAAACCTCAAATGGAAAAAGGACAGAATCCGCGAACGTGTTAATGAAATGCTGGCTTTGCTCAAAATCGAACAATTTGAAAAGCGTTATCCAAGCGAACTGTCGGGCGGACAGCAACAGCGCGTAGCTATTGCTCGTACGTTGGCGCCCAGCCCCAAAGTACTCTTTATGGATGAACCGCTGTCCAATCTTGACGCCAAATTGCGCCTTGAAATGCGTACGGAACTCAAACGACTGCACGCCAATACGGACTCAACATTTGTTTACGTAACACACGATCAGTTGGAGGCTATGACCCTTGCAACCAAGGTTTGCCTGTTGGATACAGGTGTATTGCAACAATATGATCCGCCCCTTGTAGTGTACAACAAACCCAACAATCTGTTTGTAGCGGATTTCGTTGGCAATCCCACAATGAACTTCATCAAGGGTACAGCGGATATTCAGGGCAAAACTGCCAAGATTAGTATGCTGGGCACTACATTTACATTCCGCGCAGACGGAGAAATAACTCCCGTTCAGCCTGCCGTTGAGGAGAATACCGAAAGTGACGGCGGTGTGGATGTCGTCGTAGGTATTCGCCCCGAATTTATACGTGTAGAGCAAGGCAAGTTGGAAGGTAAGGTTTATACCACATTGCCCTCAGGCATGGAAACTACCGTCAAGTTGGAATTGGGCGAGGAAATCGTCACATCGGTGGTGTTTGGCAGCGTGGATTATCCTACCAATAGCGATGTTTCCTTTGATATAGTCGGAAACGGAGTTGTATTATTCGATGCGACAAGCCGCAATAAGATCGCTATGGGTAGCTTGACGATGGAATAGTTATACGAAATAAAACCTGTGTTTAACAAAAAACTCGCGCGCGAAAACGCGAAAAAACCGTCTTTCTGCGCATAGCTGTCAAGTCTTGAAATTTGGCTTGTTGCGTTTGAGAAATGGTCTGACGGAAAACACTCGTTTTAATAAAATGTCAGGGGGTTATCGCTTAACGCGGAACCCCTTTTGATATGCAGTAAAAAACCCATCGATTGTGCCGATGGGTTTTACCATAATCTGTTTATTTTGTTGGTTTGATATTATTTTGTTTGTTTAACGTTTTTTTGATCACCATGGCGCGCATAGCATTGAGTATTGCCAAGAAACACACTCCGACATCTGCTAAAATTGCTATTATCATTCCGTAAGGCAGCATATCCAATATGCCGATAACGGAAAGAATAAGCACGGCAAATTTTATTACAAGCGAAATTACTATATTCTCGTGAACTATATTTAACGTCTTTTTGGCAATTCGCTTGGCGTCGGCTATGGCTGACGGGTTGTCTTGCATCAATACTACATCTGCCGTTTCTATTGCCGCGTCGCTACCCATTGCGCCCATCGCTATACCTACGTCGGCAGTCGCAAGCACGGGGGCGTCATTTATGCCGTCTCCTACAAACGCGACGGTGTTTTTACCCGTCTTTAACGTTTGTAAATTTTCCGCTTTTTGTTGCGGAAGCAATTCCGCAAGATACATATCAACGTTGACTTTGTCGGCAATTTGTTTTGCCGTTTCGGCATTGTCACCGGTCAGCATTACAGTTTTACAGCCCATTTCGCGAAGCGATTCAATGGCTTGTTGCGAGTCGCTTTTCAATTCGTCGGCGATAACAATATATCCGACGAACTTACCGTTTTCCGCAACATAAACCGTGGTTCCGCCGTTCGTTACGGGACATTCGATCCCGAAGTCTTGCAAGAATTGCGCGTTGCCGCACAGTATTTCGGAAGTTTCGGTCAAAGCTTTTAATCCTTTGCCGGCAATTTCCGTAATTTTGGCAGGTACGTCGGTTTTTACTTCTCGCATGATAGAGGCGGCTATGGGGTGATTGCTGTATTGTTCGGCAATGGCTGCAAGTTTCAAAACGCGTTGACGGTTCTCTTCGGGATATACTTTTGTGACAACAAAGTTTCCTTTGGTCAAAGTTCCCGTTTTGTCAAATGCAATAATATCTGTTTTGGCAAGTTGTTCGAGGTAATTGCTTCCTTTTACCAATATGCCTCGCTTGCTTGCGGCAGCTATTCCGCCGAAGAATCCAAGCGGTACGGAAATTACCAATGCGCACGGACAGGAAACAAACAGGAACATCATTGCTCGTTTAAGCCATATACGCCAATAATCCCAGATTGCAAAGTTGCCTGTCACAAGCGGAGGCAACACGCCCACAAGCACTGCAAGGGCGACGACGACCGGAGTATAGTATTTGCTGAATTTCGTTATGAAATTTTCCGCCGGTGCTTTTTGCGATGTTGCATTTTCGACGAGGTCGAGAATCTTTGCGACAGTACTGTCATCATAAGTGTTGGTGGCTCTCACATAGAGAACGCCGTCCAAATTTATACACCCGGAAATCACATTATCGCCTGTTTTGACGTTGCGAGGAAGACTTTCTCCCGTTATTGCGGAAGTGTCTACATTACATTCTCCGTCTACAATATTGCCGTCAAGCGGGATTTTGTCTCCCGCTTTTACCACAAATATTTCGCCGATAGCAATTTCCGACGGGTGTAAAGATATTTCCTCGCCGTCACGTACTACGGTAGCTTCTTCCGGACGAATGTTCATCAATTTTGCAATATCCCGACGGCTTCTGCCCACCGCATAACGCTGAAAAACTTCACCTATTTGATAGAGTATCATTACTGCGGCAGCGTCGGCATATTCTCCGATTGCAAATGCGCCGATAGTGGCTATCGTCATTAAAAAGTTTTCATCGAAAACTTTGCCGTGTGCGATGTTTGTCACGGCTTTCCACAGCACATCATAACCCGCCACGAGAAATGCTGCCGCATACGTTGCAAAAAGTATTATCCAATCGGGAGCAATGGTGTGTTCGAGTATTATAGCTATGATTACAACCGCAGAAGCCACGGCGATTCGAATAACTGATTTGGTATTTCGCGACATAATCATATTTTCAATCGGCAGTCGGGTTCCGTCTTTCTGACGGTTGCCTTTATTTGTTTAATGATGTTCTCTAAATTTTCATCATCAAGTTCCAATGTCATACGCTGCAACAAAAAGTTTATGTTGCAACTTTTTACACCGGGTATTTGACAGATATTACGTTCCATTTTAGCCGCGCAATTTGCGCAGTCAAGATCTTCCATTGCAATAACCTTTTTCATAAATTACTCCTTTATGTGTTCGAGCGCAAGGTTTATTATGCTAAGCACATGTTCGTCATCCAGGCTGTAAAAAATTTCTTTGCCGTTACGTCTGTTTTTAACCAATTTTGCTTGTCTCAAAATGCGAAGCTGGTGCGACACGGCAGATTTAGTCATATTGAGTACAGCTCCTATATCGCAAACGCACATTTCTGCCTGTGCCAAAGCGGACAGTATACGTATGCGAGTGGAATCACCGAATATTTTGAATAACTCCGCTACATCGTACAGCTCATTTTCGTCGGGCATATCTACTGTAACTTGTTCGCATACTTCATCATGTATGTGATTTTCTTCGCAAAACAAATCTTTCATATAAAACCTCTTTAATCCTGCAAACGGTTGAATAATTGTTCAACTATTATAATAATATGCTTGCCATGAAAAAATGTCAAGTGTTTTTTAATATTTTTTTTAGATTATTCACAAGTCTGCATTGCAAGGCAGTAACGTCAAATTCGTTTGGTTAATAGTATAAAAGTAGGGGCTTGCCCCGATAAAGTACAAGGAGAGTAATATGGGTTGTTGGTGGAACAATAATAGCTGCTGTCACAATGAAAGCAGTACAAATACGGTAATAATAGACAGAGGATTGCGTGGACCGCGCGGATTTACGGGACCTCAGGGCATAATGGGTCCTCCGGGCATCGGAATAACCGGACCTACCGGACCGCAAGGTATTCAAGGCATCCCCGGCGTAACGGGAGCGACGGGACCGCAGGGTTTGATCGGTCCGACAGGTGCTACCGGCCCTCAGGGTTTGCAAGGTATCCCGGGTGTAACGGGAGCAACCGGTCCGCAGGGTTTAATCGGACCCACCGGACCTGTCGGAGCAACAGGTCCCCAAGGCTTGATTGGACCCACCGGTGCGGAAGGAGCAATCGGACCGGCAGGTCCCGCAACAAACGGCTTGGCGGCATACGGCGGATTGTACAGCACTGCTGCGGACACAATTTCCGTTCCCGCAACGCCCACGGTGGTGGCGGTTCCTTTGGCGACCGCGATGCCTGTGCTCAATGCGACAACGGGAGCAAACGGCGTTACGGTTACCCAAGCGGGGGATTACGAAATTCAATACAAACTTGCGGGTGAAACGGATGTAGCGTCAACCATAACGTTGAGTGTAGACGTGAATGGTGTGATGTCTCCCTCATCGCCCGTTACACGCGATTTCGTCGCGGGCACGGAAAACGAGTTGGGCGGGAGCGAAATCGTCACACTGCCGGCAAACAGCACGGTTACGCTTCAAGTGATGGGCAGCACGGCGGCGACATTCACGCCCGCAGACAACGTAAATGCTTATCTTACCGTAAAAAAGCTGAATTCGGGAACAGTAGTGTAGGTAAAACAAAAACAGGACTGCTTTTTGCAGTCCTGTTCGTTTTGTTGGGTATTTCAAGCTAAAAAAGGCGGTAAAATGCTCATGGAAATAAAACAGAAGATAATCAACGACAAAGCGTCTACGATTGTTGTTATAAAGGGGCTTGCAACTACTGCCGGATCGAGTTTGCAAACCTTTGCAAGCAGCGGCATCATACATCCGACGATCTTTGCAATTACAACTGTTGCAAACAGCGACAAAGATACCGCAAGGCATATATACCAAGTATAGTTGTAGCCGAATGCCAAGCCGTCCAACAAATAGAGCTTTCCGAAACAAACAATCGCAAGGCAGGTTGCAAGCATAACGGAAACGCGCAGTTCCTTCCAAAGAACGCGCAGCGCGTCTTTCGGACGTATCTCTTCAAGCGCCAATCCGCGGATTACTGTAACGGATGCCTGACTTCCCGCATTTCCTCCTGTATCCATCAACATCGGAATACAAGCAAACAGCAGCGGGCTGAGCGCATTGAGCCGCCCTTCAAAAGAGTTGATAATAAGTCCCGTAAAAGTAGCGGAGACCATAAGTATCAACAACCAAGGTATACGGTTTTTCCAAATTTGCCAAACCGATTGCTCCATATAGGTATCGGTAGAGGGGGTTACTGCCGCCATTTTGGAAATGTCTTCGGTGGCTTCCTGTTGCATTACGTCCAATACGTCGTCTACCGTGACTATACCTACCATACGGTTTTCGCTATCCACAATGGGAATAGCGGACAAATCGTATTTGGAGATTTGTTGCGCAACGTATTCTTTGTCGTCGTTGGCTTCGGCGCAGATTATTTCCCGTTGCATAAACTCGGAAATTTCCGTATCATAGTCGTGCAGCAGTAAATCTTTTACCGTTACTCCTCCGATGAGCTTTCGTTTGGAATCGGTTACGTAGCAGTTGTATATTGTTTCCTTATCCAACGCGATTTTTCGAATCCGATCGAAACATTCTTTTACGGTCCAATTTTCTCGCAAACTCACATATTCGACCGTCATGATCGTACCTGCGCTGTCGCGAGGATATTTGAGAATTTCGTTGATTTGTTTGCGAGTTTCCGCATCGGACTGTTTTATGATACGTTTTACGACGTTGGCAGGCATTTCTTCGATTATATCCACCGTATCGTCCAAAAACATTTCGTCCAATACCGCTTTAAGTTCTGCATCGGTAAAACTGTTCAAAAGCAGTTCTTGTCCGTCGGAGGACATTTCTACGAAGGTTTCCGCGGCATTCTCTTTGCTCAACAATCGAAAGATCGGCAATATGTCTTTTTCATTCATGGCATCGATCAACAGTGCGCTGTCCTGCGGTTGCAACTCGTTGATCAATCTTTTTATTTCGCGAAAATTTTTCTCGGAAAGCAGTTCCGTCACTTTTTCGGTAATTTTATCGAGTTCTCCGTATTCCATTTGTACCTCCTTTTGCAAAAAAATGTCTGTACTTGTAACAGCACAGACACACATCGACTCTCAAATTGACGTAGAGCAACGTCCAACCATTACAAGTTTTAGCATCATGGGGCTGTGTAATTGCGTTAGAATAAGCCTTGTTTTCGACAAATCCTGCTGCCCTGACGGCGCGTGTCTCCACGCTATGTCGGTAGCAACCCGTATCCCCATGGTAGCCTCACCTACCGGATTTATTATGTACTTTTATTGTAGTTTGATTTTGCGTATGTGTCAACGGTTTTTGCAAAATTTTTTTATGTTTATATTGTTATCTTAATATATTGTATGTTTATGAAAACATAGCCGGTGCGCTTATCGGTTGACATTTATTATAGGATATAGTAAAATTTGATTACTGCAAGGTAACGGTTATGAAAGAATACTATTTGGATCGACTTCATTGGATATTTCGATACACAAGTAAAAACTTTTTTTACATATTATGCAAAACGCTCTGCATTGTCATAGGTTTGCCGATTTATGCGGTTTCCTTCTGTGTGGAAATGATTTTTACTTTTATCAATATGCTGTTCAGTTGGATACCGGTACTTAAT
The DNA here is from genome assembly GCA_947601445.1 of uncultured Clostridia bacterium. Taxonomy (GTDB): domain Bacteria; phylum Bacillota; class Clostridia; order Christensenellales; family CAG-314; genus Fimimonas. Next base: position 60,635 of record CANQGD010000004.1, read on the forward strand.
GTTGTGGTAATGTTGTTGTGCAAAGCAATCGTATGGCTGTTTGGAAGTACTTTTTATATTTGTATACTTACCGATATTCGCCGATATAAATCTTCACATCGCGTTTCGGATGATATTACGTTTTCCGAAGAGATTGAGGATGAAAATATTGCGTCAAGCGGCAATGAAGAAGCCGAAATTACGCAGGACGAATCGGAATAATGGGCGAGCCGCCGCGGTTCGCTCTTTTTAATTGCATAAAATGTCTTTTTTTCGACAATTTCTACTCTAAATTCCTTTTTTCTTACTAAAAATCCAGTGCTAAATAGTGGTACAATAAAGGCACAAAGATAAAAGGAGATGTTGTTTGTGATTTCGATAGGTTTGATAGGGCAGGACGGACTCAAAGAAAAATTGCAGGAAAACGAAGAATTTAACGTTGTATTCGATGTTGAGGGCAAGGATGCACGGGCGAATTTGGACAGACAATTGCCTGATGTGGTAATCACGGAGCTTGTAATGAGCGGCGAAGACGGCTACGCTTTATTGGAAAAATACCATGACGCCAAATTTATTGTCGCCTCCGAGCTGAAAAGCGAAGTTTTTGTCATAAAAGCCATGGAATTGGGCGCAAAGTATTATCTTGTAAAACCGTTGGAATACGGCGTGTTGGAACAACGGATAATAAATGTTTACGAAGGCGCGCGATTGGGAGGTAAAGTTGTGCGTCAAAAAAGCGTTTCGGAAAAGACTTTGGACGAACGTATCAGCAGTATTTTTGTCAGCGTCGGTATTCCCGCACACATAAAGGGATACCAATTTCTGCGCGAGGGCATCAAGCTCGCAGTTGACAATCCGCCTATCATAAACGCCATTACAAAAAGTCTGTATCCGTCTATTGCCAAACGGTTCAACACAACGTCGAGCAAGGTGGAACGCGCAATTAGACATGCGATAGAAGTGGCATGGAATAGGGGAAAAATCGAAAATATCAACAATATATTCGGAGTTAAAGTGTACAATTCGTCGGAAAAACCCACAAACGGAGAGTTTATCGCGCTGCTTGCCGACAAAATGCTGTTGGAGTGTGCCTATTAGCAAAAATGAAAATTTTGTAAAATTGTTAGCGAAATGGGTTGCCTTTCTTTGTCTGATATGTTATAATCAATTTGCGAGTTTATTGAGATACAATTGTTAAGTCGCACAGCTAATTCAGACGGAGAAATGCCCTATGCAGTACTTAAAGAAGGAAATCAGAGAGAGAATTTTGGCGGCGGCGGTGGAAGAATTTAAGGAAGAGGGCTATTCCGATGCGTCCATTCGCAACATCGCCAACAATGCGGAAATTTCACTCGGAAATGTTTACAGATATTACACTAACAAAGAGTCGCTTTATTTTGCCGTGATCAATCCTTTTATGGCAAGTATAAAGCAATTTGTAGATAACGATTTTACTTTTAACGAAAGTTCCATGAAAGAAATCTCCGAGAAGGTAATTGCTTTCATAATGAAATACCATGATGAATTGCTTGTAATACGTAAAGGAAACACGATACACTACGATACCTTTGTAAATTATATCATTGAACTCATTGCGTTGAAAATTAAAGAAATGGTGCAAAGCGTTTTCCCCGAAATTGACAAAAAAATCGAAAATCCCGATTTTTACAGCGCCGTTGCGGAGGGATTTTTGACAAGTTTCTTTAAAATATTGAACAATAATGACTCCAAAGAAATTTTGGAACGCAAAGCGCGTGAGTTGATTACCTTCTATTTCGGACATATGAAGGACAGATTCAGACATTTTGACGCGTAATAATAAATATTTGCGAGGCACGCTTTCGAGCGTGTTTTTTGCTTTTCGAGATATTGCAGTGTTTATTGCAGCTCTTTCAGGTTTCTTTCGAAATTGACAATAATTCAAATATAATTTTTGTGTGTTTTGCTAAAAGATTTTTGTACGATTTCGGGTTGTTCCTCGTCAATTAAATTTTTCGTATGACGAGCCAACCTTTCTGTGTTTTTATTGATATTTATTATTAATAATCTCTTTGTCGTTCGTCATAATTTCTCCCTTTTAACGTTATAAGCCTAAAATTTGTTTTTTCTTTTGTTCAAATTCTTCTTCGGTAATTAGTCCATCTTTGCACATTTCTTGCAATGTAAGTATTTGTTGTTTAATATCTTCATTTAGAGTTATCGCTATTCGGTTAAATTTTGTTGAAGGAACCTAAATATATTTTTTACTTAATAAGCGTCAAACAAATTTTATGCGTTATTTCTGTTTTTTGCAAAGTTGTTTTGCCGATTTGTTTTGCCGATCACACGAAAATTCTTCTTATCTGAGTATGTAAAAAATTTTAGCGTCGGTGAGTAGTATCGTCGTTTTATGTTGACTCGGAGTAATGTATTGTCGGTTTTAAGTTGATACAATCACGTTTTGCCAATCCTTCTCATACAATAAAATGACTATCATAGGAGGTAATCAATGCCGGTAAACAATTTAGATGGCAACAATTGCAGTGAAAAAATATGTATTCAAGGTAAAAAGGTATTTGACGCTTGCGTCAAACAAACCACTTTACAACAAATCACGGTAAGTATTTCGGATGTGAATCCCGGTTCCCCCGCCGTACCGCTTCGTTTTGTAAGCGCCAAGAGTACCACAACAAAAGGTATAATAGAAAATCTTGTCGTAGAACGTCTTACGGAACGTCCCAAATACGGTAGGGTACAAGCTGACGTAGTGGTACCCGTCGAAGTTACGTACATAGATAGCAACAATGAGGAAGGCAGCGGCATGGGCAGTGTAACCGTTCCGGTAGACGTTGTGATGTATTTGCCTGAGCCTTCGATAATACCGTACACTATCGAAGCAAGCGTTTCGGCGGTTAGTCCCGAAGGTCAATACAGTCAAACCCAGGTTATAGATGGCGTTACGTACTACATTTTCGTAATCAACTGCTGCGTAACGGCTATTCTCAAAGTCACAATGGATGTGGAGCTTATTGTTCCAAGCTACGGCTATGCTATCATACCGCCCTGTCAGGAATACACCGAGGAGGTTTGTTCGGGATACTTCGAGCTACCCTTGTTCCCGGGCGGGCGCACTCCAAACGGAGGGGGCAACAACTGAAAAATTCGACGCGAACTTGCTATCCGGTCGAAAAGGAGATTGGGTTATTCCGTCTCCTTTTTTATTTTCCGCAAAGTCAAAGCCCATAGCGTATAGTAACACTTGTGATAAAACTTTCATAGTTTGAAATGTAAATTGGAGAGTTTGTAATGAAGTACAAAAGGTGTCCGCGTTGCGGATTGAACTATATAACGGAAAATCAACGGCTTTGCAAAGTTTGTATAGATGAAATAGAGGGAAGAAAAAGTATTTTTGACGAAGAAACATTCGGAGAGTTGCTTTGCCCTTACTGTGAAAAAAATCCGATAGATATAGACGATATAATGTGCGCAGAGTGTCGCGCCAAACGAAAAAGAAACGGCAACATGTAGACAAAACCGATAAACTGTGTTACAATCACTGCATGAAAGTTTTTGCGATAAGCGATCTTCATTTGTCCACCGTGGCGGAAAAGCCAATGGACATTTTCGGTAAGGCATGGGAAAATTATTTTGAAGAAATTTCTTCCGATTGGCAATCCAAGGTAATGGATGACGACCTTGTTTTGTTGCCCGGCGATTTTTCCTGGGCAATGCGTATAGAGGAGGCAATGCCGGACTTTCGGCTTGTGGCGCAGTTGCCCGGGCAAAAAATAATTTTACGAGGTAATCACGATTATTGGTGGAACACGCTTTCACAAGTGCGGTCCATGTTGCCTGACGGATTTTATGCATTGCAAAACGATTGTCACCGTTTCGGCGATGTGTTGATTTGCGGTACGCGCGGCTGGGTCTGCCCGGATGGGGACAATCTTTCTGCGGAGGATAAGAAGATTTATTTGCGAGAAATAGAGCGGCTTAAACTTTCTCTTTCGGCAATGACAAAGATGCGCAAGCCCGATGACAGAGTTATTGCAATGATGCATTATCCGCCTTTCAACGGAAAGTATGACGACAGCGAATTTATTAGGCAGTTGATACTTGCGGAAGTTCCTACGGTGGTTTTCGGTCATCTACACGGCAAGGATTGTAGAGCAAATCTTTATATGAAAAAATTCGGTATCGAGTTTTTTCTCACAAGCTGTGATCTTGTCGGTAATAAACTTACGCAGATAATTTGATTTTTGCTTTTTTGATTTGAATTCTCAACAAAATATTGCAAATAATTTGATATTATGATACAATACAAATAAAGATATTCCTACGTTTTTTCGTCGGCTGATTTATCGTTGAAAATTTTGACAATTTATCGCTTTTGCGATCGAAAATTGTTTTTTAATGAAATTTTTGTAAAATTTATTTCTAAAATGAGACATTTTATGACAAATTTAATGATCTCAAAATTTTTTTTAAAAAAGTGGTCGGAAATGGTTGAAAATGGTTTGAAAGTATGTTAGAATGGATACACAGAAAATAAGAGGTGTAATCTCGTGATTTTGCTTGGCAATTTCCAACACTCGTTGGATGACAAAAACAGAATACGTCTTCCGTCCAAGTACCGTGAAATACTTGGCGGTAGCTATTTCTTGGTGCCGGGCACACGCGGATGTATTTGGCTTTATTCTGTAAACAACGAAAGCGATTTCATGAAAATGCTCAAAGATATCGGCGAGTTTAATCCGGACAACACCGACGCCATTCGAACAATTACGGCTATGGGCACGTTGGCAGACGCCGATTCACAAGGTAGATTTATGTTGCCGCAAGAGTTGATAAAATTTGCCAAAATCAACAAAGATATACGTATCGTCGGCGTGTTGAACAAAGTGGAAATATGGGCGGAAGAACAATACCTCGCTCGCGACAACAAGAACTCGCCCGATGATATAGATAACTTTTATTTCAATATCGATCAAGCGCGTAAAATATGATTTATCAGCATAAATCGGTGCTGTTGGAGGAATCCGTAGAAGCGCTGAACATACAACCCAACGGTATTTATGTCGATTGCACGGCAGGTGGTGGCGGTCATTCGGCAAAAATATTGGAAAAAATTCAAGGCGGAATGTTAATAGCAATAGACAAAGACGCCGACGCGCTCTCGGCGTGCAGTCAAAGGCTGAAAGGCAACGTAAAACTGATTCACAGTGATTTCAAACGTCTGGGAGAGATTTTAGACGAACTCAATATCGATAAAGTGGACGGAATACTCGCAGACCTTGGTGTAAGTTCCTATCAGATAGATAATCCGGAAAGAGGTTTTTCATATATGACGAGCGACGCGCCGTTGGATATGCGAATGGACGCATCACAGCAGCTGACTGCAAAAGAAGTCGTCAATTGTTATTCCGAGGGAGAATTGCTCCGGCTGATAAGAGAATACGGTGAAGAAAAATTTGCAAAGTCTATTGCTCGCAATATAATAGCTCAAAGACAAAAACAGCCTATCGAAACTTGCGGGCAATTGGTGGAAGTGATAGAAATGTCTGTACCACATTGTTCGCGAAAGAAAGGCAGTCACCCGGCCAAGCGTACATTTCAAGCCTTGCGTATAGAGGTCAACAAAGAATTGGACGGTATTGATGACTTTCTGGAACAAGCGGTAGAGCGTCTCAAACCCAACGGCAGATTGGCGGTAATAACTTTTCACAGTCTGGAAGATCGAATAGTCAAACAGAGTTTTGTCGACTTCGCCACGGACTGCGTCTGTCCGCCGAGTTTCCCCAAATGTGTATGTAATCACAGAGCGAAAGGCGTATTGCTTAGCAAAAAACCAATAGAACCTTCTGCGTTTGAGCAACAGGAAAATTCACGTTCGCAAAGTGCAAAGTTAAGAGTGTTCGTAAGAAAGTAATAATATTGCAAGGTGGTGAATAAAATGCAATGGAATAATGATATAGGGTATCAACAACCGCAACAGGACGTTTATGCAGATGTAAAAACGTCTTATTCGGCAAATCCATTTAATCAAGACAACACAGATAGTCAGGAGTTTTCCCTTTCAAGTATTCAGCAAAAACTCGGAGCGCTCAGCACTACGGAAGAAGTCAACGCGACGTCTTCACCCGATGCTATGCCTTCGCGTCAAACGTTGGATATGAGCTATCAACGTGATTACTCCGCAACAAAAACACGTGCTGCAAGCAAATTAACCACCAAGCAAAAAATTGCTATTGCAAGCTATGCGATAGTTGTTTTGGCATTGATAGTTGCGGTGACGCTTTGCGGCGTTTCGGTGACAAACACTTTCGGCGCAACAATGTTGAGCAATGCGGAGTACAGCGAACTCGCTTCATCCGTAGAAGCGTTGACTGCCGAAACGCAAACGGAAAACTTCGAAGAGTTGAATCAACGCGCAATCGAACTCGGCTATATCGACGCGTCAAGATCCGACACTATGACTTATACTGAGTTGGAGACAAGACCCGCACAAAATTTCACCGTCGAAACTAATTGGTTCGATTCATTGTGCGATTGGTTCAGCAGCGTATTCGGGGGCTGAGTTGCAAAACAATTACTACATTACAAAGAAAAGATTGCTGTCACTTTTGGTGGCGGCAATTTTTTTGTTTTCAGTCATATTTTTGCGTTTGGGGTATATACAAATTATTTGGGGCAAAGATTTGCAAGCAAGAGCAAGCGAACAATGGCAGCGCGATTTGCCTCTCAGAGCGTATCGCGGGGATATAGTGGATACCAACGGCAGTTTGCTCGCAACGACAGAAACAGGTTACAGCGTATATGCTCGACCTCAAAGCGTGGAAAATGCCGAATATGCGGCGGAAAAATTGTCGGAGATTTTGAGTTTAGAATATCAAACGGTATATGAAAAACTCACAAAGCGAGGTGTCTCCGAGGTGACTGTCAAACGTCAGATAACCGCAGCCAAGGCAGAGGAAGTGCGCGAATGTAATCTCGAAGGAATTTACCTTGCTTCCGAAGGTTTGCGCAGTTACGTATACGGAGATTTTTTGTCGCAGGTACTCGGTTTTGTATCCTTTGACGGTACGGGTCAGACGGGCATAGAGGCATATTATGACAAATATCTTCAAGGACTTAACGGAATGTTGCTTACTGAGACGGATTTGGTGGGCGACGAATTGGAAAAGGGCGGTACAACATATATTCCGTCTGTAAACGGATTGACGGTAACGCTGACAATAGACGCCGTTATTCAGGCAATAGCGGAAAATGTATTGGAACTTGCAATGTATCAGCAAAATCCGCAAGCGGCACGATGTATCGTGTTGGATGTCACAACGGGCGAAGTGCTTGCAATGGCGTCCAAGCCGAGTGTGGATTTGAACGATCTTCCGCGAGACGATATTCAATACTTGATGAAGTATTCCAAAAACACCTTGCTGACAGACGTGTATGAGCCCGGTTCTACGTTCAAAATACTTACCGCTTCGGCATGTCTCGAAGAGTATCGCAACGGCAATCCCAAGGCTTTTTCTGCCGAACATATTTTCGGCAATTCTTCCGGTATAAGAATTGTTGACGGTTCTAAGATCAGTTGTTGGACAAAGCATGCGAACGGCAAACATTCCAATCAAAACTTATCCGATGCTCTGAATAACAGTTGCAATCCTATTTTTACAGATATAGCTCTTTCTCTCGGCAAAGCCACTATGTACGATTACTTGGAAAAATTCGGTTACGGCAGCGCGACGGGGATCGATTTTTCGGGAGAGCAGTCGGGTATACTTGTTCCCGAAACCGCAGTCACAAACGGCGATCTCGCACGTATCGGATTCGGTCAGACGATTGCAGTCACGGCATTGCAACTTTGCATGGCGACGGCAGCGGCGGTAAACGGCGGTTTACTTATGAAACCTTACCTTGTCAAAGAAATTTCCGATCCCGTGTCGGGGCAGGTTGTCAAGCGGTTTTCTCCCACTGTGGTAAACCGTGCGATCAGCGAAGAAACGAGCCGGCAAATTGCTGCGATGCTTAAACGCGTTGTGGATGAGGGCGGAGGAAAAAATGCGAAGATAGAAGGTTATCAGGTGGGAGGTAAAACCGGTACGGCACAAAAATTTGTGGACGGTGCATTGGCAACAGGCAAATATGTTTCGTCTTTTATAGGTTTTTTCCCTGCAAGCAGTCCGAAATATCTGGTACTGATGATAGTTGACGAACCGCAGGGGCAAAGTTACGGATCGATTGTTGCGGCGCCTTATGCAGGAACAATTTTTCGTGAGATAATCAATTATAAAAACATTATGCCGTTGGAGTAGTTCGGCACTTCAATCATAATTAAATAAATAAGCAAATAAAATAATCTGTACACAAGCGTACGGATTATTTTTTGGAGTAAAAAATGTATCTTCAACAAATACTAAACGGAGTAAGCTATCACGCAATTGGAACGGGAAATCCCGAAATAGTCTCTTTGGCATGCGATACGTCCCAAGTAAAAAAAGGCTGTCTGTTTTTTTGCATAAAGGGAGCCAAGCACGACGGTCACGATTCTTTCAGAAAAGCTATCGGCGACGGCGCTGTGGCTATAATTTGCGAACATCCTTTGGAAACACAAATATTGCAGATTGTTGTGGAGGACGTGCGAGCGGTGATGAGTATTGCCGCCAAAAATTTCTATGAATGTTGCGCAGACAAGCTCAAAATCATTTCCATTGTCGGAACCAACGGAAAAACATCCACTTCCTATGTGTTGGAAGCAATTTTAAGCAAAGCCGGTTACAACACGGCGGTAATAGGTACTAACGGCGTGTTTTTCAACGGACAGCGTCACAGTCAATCTCTCACAACGCCCGACCCGATAGAACTTCATGCTTGGTTATGGCAAATGTATATCAACAAGGTCGATTTGGTGATAATGGAGGTGTCCGCGCATGCAATAGCGCTGCGAAAGATGATAGGCATTCGTTCGGAAGTGGCGATATTTACAAATTTTTCGCAGGATCACTTGGATTTCTTCAAAACAATGGACAATTACAGAAAGGTAAAAAGAAGTTTCTTTTGCACCGAGTTTGTCAAAAATGCCGTTACGAATGCCGATGACGAATTAGGAAGAGAAATTGCCGCGCTTATCCCGTCTGCAACTTATGGGATAGAACATGCGGATGTTGTGGCGACGGATATACAAATCGGCAAAGAAAAATCTATTTACAAAGTGGAGCTGTTTGGCAAAACCGCGCTTGTCACTACTCATCTGGCAGGTTTGTTCAATGTTTACAATACCTTGGCGGCGGCGACTTGCGCCGCAATACTCGGCGTCGACGTGGATACGATAGTCGATGCAATAGGAGAGGTCAGGTGTGTAAGCGGACGCAACGAAACGATTGTACGATCGGACGGAGCGCGTATAGTGGTGGATTTTGCGCATACGCCCGACGGTATACAAAATATTTTGAGCTTTTTGAAACGAACAACCGAAGGAAAACTGATTGTGGTATTCGGCTGCGGCGGAAACAGAGACAAATTTAAGCGTCCGTTAATGGCAAAAACTGTATCCGATTATGCGGATTTTGCAGTACTGACAAATGATAATCCCCGATATGAGGACCCGAAATTGATTGCAAGAGACGCGTCCGAAGCGTTAACTTGCAAATATAAAATAATACTCAACAGATCGCAAGCGACCGAATACGCTTTGTCCGTGGCAACAGGGAGCGACACTGTGGCGATTTTGGGTAAAGGGGCGGAGGAATATCAAGAATTACGCGGACGAAAATTTCCTTATTCCGACGTGGAAGTTGTTCGTAAGTTGTTAAGGGTAGAATAGCGATACATATTTGCAAATGTAAAGGAGTATTATGCAAGCTGTATCTTTTTTGGCAGCGTTTGCCGTTTGTCTGTTTTTGTGCGCCTTGTTGCTTCCGCTTTTGAAACGTTTCAACGCGGGACAAGAAATATTGGAATATGTAACCGAACACAGCGGCAAACAAGGCACCCCTACGATGGGCGGAATAGCGTTTATATTGACAATAGCGTTACTTAGCGGCGTGTTTTGCAGTTGGTCCAATCGTGCTACCGCAGTAGCAGTCGCGGTGTTTTTTGCATACGGTGTAGTGGGCTTTCTGGACGACTTTATAAAAATAAAATACAAACGCAATATGGGATTGCA
>CANQGD010000005.1 GCA_947601445.1 uncultured Clostridia bacterium
GTCGCCGATCGCGCCCGATTGTGCGCTCGGCGCTTCGCCTGTGGCGTCAGTGCCGCCCGCAAAGGTTGCCGTCGCTTTCTCGTTGCATGCCGCAAGCGCAACGCTTGCTACCATTGCTAACACAAGTACAAGACAAAGCAACCATCGTGTCGTTTTGTGTGTCATAGGTTTTGTCCTCCATAAAAGATTTTTCATTAAATTTATCACCACGGAAAAATATGATAAAATCAGTTTTTCCCGTAAGTAAACGATTTGTTTGCAAGGTCGAAAGTCAGAGTGTATTCACCGTTAAATTCGCTCGGGGTTCCGTCGGCGTTGAGCTTGTTGACCGTTACAACATAAGTGTTGCCTTGGACAGACTGTATCTCTGCGGCAAACTCCTGCACGGAGTTGGACGTTGCGAACAACAAATGAATAGAGTTGAACGTGCCGTCCGCCATAACAGTCACAACGGCTTTTGTGCCGTCGTCGTTGCTGTAAACGACGGTTTGAGAATTGAGCGAACTTTCGTAAGTGAATGTGTGGGCATCGGTATCGAGATAAACCACGACTTTGTAGGTTAGATTGAGATGATACACGCTGAATTGATATACATTGTCGAGGTTTGGATCAACCTTTGTAAGATACCAACCCCATGTTTCGGTTTGTTTTTCCAAACCGTTGCCGTCAACATTTTTGAGAACGCCGTTGGCGGTTACGTAATTTCCGTCCCTGACAGTGAGCGTACTGCCGTCCGACGCAGTGTAGGTGGTTACGACCTCGATTTTCTGCTTGGTGTAGGTAAAGGTTCCGTCAAGCGCCAACGTGACTGTGTAAACGTAACCGTTGTAAGTGAAACGGGTACGATAATTGGAGTAATCGAAAAGAATTTCGTCGCCGCAATAGTAGCCTTGTTCACTGCCGAAAGTGATTTGCAGCGTTTCGTCGCCGTTGGTGTAGGTATACGTTACGCCTTGCTTTACAAAAACATACCTGTCGTCGTTGCCGAACTCGGAGAAATCCGCGCCGATCAACTCATCGCCGTTTCGCGTTAGAATATTTTCCTCAACGACAAATTCCTGAGTGAGCTCGGAATGATCGAACCAGGAGATATAAATTGTATCTCCGACCGTTTTGTACAAACCGAAATAAGTTTCGTTGAACATAACGCGATCGCCCATTTCCAAAACTTCCGCGGCGCCCGTAAGGCTGTACCAATACGTCGTTTGAGCGGCTTTTACGCGTAGGGCGGTGGCATAACGCGCCCAATTGTTGCCTTGGGCAAATGCAACGCCCGTTTCGTAGCTATCGACATAGACGCGAAGCTGCAAAACACCGTCAAACGGCATACCTACAAGCGTCGGGGGAACGGTTCCCGTAAAGGTGACAATAAAGTCCAACGGAGTTACTTGCTCGCCCGTTTCGTCTTGGATACGTCCACATTCGTAAAACGCGCGATTGGCGATAGTTTGCACTTCGCCGAGGGTGACGCGTGTGAGTGAGTAGTTGCGGGCAAAAGCAAGACTGCCTATACTTGAAACGTTGCCCAAAGATATTTCGGTAAGGGCGCACCCCGAAAAGGCGCTTTCGCCGATAGATTGCACATTGTTGAAAATTACCGTGCGCAATCCCGAACAACCGAGAAACGCTTCGTTGCCGATGACGGTAACGCCGTTGAGATTTACGGAAACGATGTAATCACGATTGGCGAAAACATTGTCGGCGATTGCCGTGACGCCGTCGGGTATGACGACGGATACGTTTGACGGGTTGCTCTGCTTGTTGTTGTATCCGACAAGCACGCCGTTTTCCACTTCGAATTCGGGTTTGATGGACTGCTCGGCATTGCTTGTGACAAATTTTGCATATCCGTCGGGTTGGCTGGGCGTTGCGGAAGCAAACGCTTTGCGGTAAATTTCTTCGTTGCCGTCGGGGACAAATATCTTGAAGTTGCCCTTGATCCAACGAAATACGTCCTGCCCCAATTCGGGCGGAGTTTGAGATTTGAAAATCGCCGTGTTGAGTACGGAAGCACCGTCGGCGCTGCTATCCTCAAAGGCGTGGTCGCCTATTTTGCGGAGAGTGGACGGGAACGTTACGGAAACAATATGCTTGTCCTTGAATACGTCGGACGCTATTTCCGTTACGCCCTCGGGAATTTCGATGACGACGCTTGTGCCGACGTAATCGGTAAGCACGCCCTTTTCGTCTATCACAAAACCGCTTTCCAACAGGCTGAACGTGTGTTGATTGAGATTGACGCGCAATGCCAATTCGCTTTCATCGTCGATAAAGGCGATGACAATCGTACACTCGGTTTCGCTTTCTACGGATACAGTGTAAAATCCCGTGCGCTCGTTTTGAGTACTGCCGTCGGCAGAGTACCAAGCGCCGCCGTAACCGTCCAAATACAGAGTAGACGGAGTGTAACCGTCCGCATGAACATAATTGCCTTGCTCATTGTGACGGATCATGAAAATCCCCATACCGGGGTATTGCTCGCCGAGCTCGCTCAAAATAAAGTAGAAACTTTCTCCCTCTTTGGATAAAAATACCATTTCGGGGTCGGAGTCATCGGCGTAATTCGCAAAATAGTAGATACCTTCGGCGACAAGCTCGTTTTCTTCTCTTTCCGTTTCGGGATCGATATAGCCGTGATACAACTTGGCATTGCCGTAACCGTCCGGTTGGAACATATAGTCCGCTACAATTTGTCGGTTGTAATAATACACATACGTATAATAGCCTTCCGTGCCGCGCTCCATAAAGTAGCCGTCGGCAAAAAGACCTTCGCCCAAATCGACGGATTCCTTTACCAATGCAAAGTACATTTCCACTTGTTCGCCCGTGGAGGGAAATACTCCGCCGAGATAGTAGTCGCCGCTTTCGTTGTTGAGCTTGTATGAGCAATAATAGTTTTTGGTGCGCAAAGTGCCTTCTTCGGGCAAAGCCAATACGCCCGTGCCGTAACCGTCCAACGTGAGCATAATGTTGGGTATCACATTTCCGTATTCGGTGCCGTTGTAATAGAGCGGATCGAGGAAAAGATATACGCCGAATTCTTCCGAACGGTATACAAACTTGTTTTGAGAGTCGTCGTCTTGATAAAGCCGTCCGAAAACGTAGGTTTCGTCGTCAAGCAACACTTCGAACTCGACAATATCCCCTGCCCCGTCGGCAGTTTGGGTTACGTTGAGCCAACCTTCATACTCCTTGCCGTCCCGAACAAGCACCGCCGCTCCAAGACCTTGTACGTTGTTGCGTACGCGTACCGTATCGCCGCTGCCGGCGTCGTCTGTGAACACTTGCACGAGGACGGGATACAGCGTGACGTCGGAATAAAGCGTCAACTTTGAACCGAACGGATAATCCCTGCCGTCGCCTGTTTCGGAAGTACAGTAGGAGACGATCTGATTTTGAGGGTCGTCGTTAGTTGGGGTACGTACCGTAATTTCTGTGCCCCACTTTGCCGTTTGCACAAAACCGTCGTCGGTATAAGTGACGGTAAAGGTGCGCAACTCAAAATAACTTGTCAGAACAACGCCCGTTTCCGATACGGCGGATTCGACAAGACAGCCCTCATGATCGGGATCGAGCGCAAACTTGCTTTCGTCGGGATTGCGACTGCTTGCCGTGCTGCCCACAACTGCGAAAAATTCTATATCGTCGCCCTGAACAAATTCGCTTGCGTCGTCGGTTTCCAACCAAACTTTTTGCGTTACTTTGGCTTGCCATACGGCATAAAGAGTAACGTCGGAAGTGACGATAATCTCATCGCCTGCGTTGTAGGAGGTGCCGCCGTTGTCCGCAGACGTGTTGTAACATACAAACGTTGCCGTTTGAGATACAAAACCGTTTTCGGGCAAGGTGACAACATCGCCGAACAGGGCGGAAACAGCGCCCGTTTCGCCCGCGGCGGAAAGCGCCAGACCTTTGTCGAAAGCGAGCGTAAATTGCGCCCTCTTGTAATACAGTTTGAGAACTACTCCGTTGTCGTTGAGCTGCGCCGATTGCAACGTCCCCTGTATCGAGGGATCGAAAACGTATCCTTCGATTTGCACGGGCTGAACGGTCACGTCGGTTTTCCACAACGATTTGAACGTCTGAGTTTGCGCTTCGTCACGAAGGAACAAACCGTCGGACTGCTCTTTGTAATGCTCCGTTTTGTAGGATACAAGCCAACGCGCATTTACGGTGAAATCACGCGCGGGGGCAAGAGTTTGCGCCGTTACGACGGCGCCGTCCAGCTCGTAGCCGTCAAACTCGTAAGCGGATATAGGCACTACGATGTCTTTGAGTTCGTTGTAGAACGCCGAACCCGATTTCACCTTGAACAAAACGTTTTGCGTTCCTTCCAAACCGAAATCCACAGTGACGGTTACTTCCGTGACGGGGTCATCGGGAGTGTCCGGACCGGGAACGTCCGGATTGCAAGCCGTTAACGTCAATGCAACGACAAGAACCGCAAAAAACGCTAATATAATAGTTATTTTAGATAATCTTTTCATTATTTCACTATTCTACTACAAATTGATGAATTTGGCTATTTTTTGACTGTATGTTGTGACTTTTAGCGAAAAAATTTTAATGAAATTTTCTTTTGTCACAAAAAAACAGGCGCCGAAACGCCTGTACAACACTTGTTTGTATAGTTTGACCGTCTTTTAGTCAAATAATATTACATTGCAGGCTACTTTCAGTGATAATATTGTATATGAAAATTGTAAAAAAATCAAATGTTTGTATCAAAAATAATAAATCAATCGGAATTTTCGCATTTAGAACAGCAAAAAACGGCGAATGACTTCGCCGTTTGACCGAAATGACATTTTTCAGTCCTTAAATCGGTTGAGAACTACCACTTTGGTAGGCAATTCGGGAAGGTCGGACAAAATCAACGTGTCGGAGCCGTCGTTCGTTATCGAAGCGGGGGCGAACAAAGCAAGAAACTTGTCGACGCCGTCCACATCGAAATTGTGTTCCGACGTTTTGTAGTGCATCGGCACCACTATCTTGGGACGAACGGCATCCACGTATCGTTTTGCACCCTGCGCGTCCACGGTAAAAGTGCCGCCCACGGGAATCAGAAGCACATCGCAATCGCGTATTTTTTCAACGACGTTTTCATCGAAACAACCAATGTCTCCCATATGCACCGCTTTTAACCCGTCCAAAGCAAAGGTAAACACCAAATTTTTACCCCGTTCCGCCCCTTTGGCGTTGTCGTGAAAAGTGGAA
Organism: uncultured Clostridia bacterium; assembly: GCA_947601445.1. Classification (GTDB taxonomy): domain Bacteria; phylum Bacillota; class Clostridia; order Christensenellales; family CAG-314; genus Fimimonas. Next base: position 5,218 of record CANQGD010000005.1, read on the forward strand.
ATGCTGTCTATGGCAATGTCGTCGGCGGTACAGGTGATTTGCTCGTCCAATACCGCGGGATTGCCCAAGACGCCGTCCATACAGTCGTGATCGCCGTGATGATGCGAAACGGTGACTACGTCGCACCTGACGGGAGTCATTTCGAAGCCGACCCAATCCGCCTTGTAAGGGTCGGTAACCACCGTAGTGCCCATATCGCTGATAATTCTGAAACTCGCGTGTCCCAAATACTGTAATTTCACTTTGCGCCTCCCAAACGGTTATATTTACATTTTAAGCCAATGGGGCTGATTTGTCAACGCGGCAGAGCCGACATATCCGCGCAAATTAGCGTTTTGAAATATTTTTTTTCTGTCGAGCGAACACGTCGGCGCGTTTGACATTTTTTTGCCGCTCTTTGCAAAAGCAATTTGAAAAAATTGTAGATTTTTTTTCGTATATCTGCTATAATGATATTGATTGTACGACAGGGAAATTTTTCTCTGTCTTAAAACGGCACCCATTGCCGTTTTGTGTAGTAACGGAGGTTATATGAAGGCTTGGATATTGGAAGAACCTCGAAAATTGAAGCTGACAGAATCTGCACCCACCGAGATTGATGAAAACCATATAAAAGTAAAAATCGAAGAGGTGTTGATAACCAACTCCGACTTTGAAGTGTACACCGGCGCAAGCAAACGAAAATATCCCTTTATTATAGGCAGAAACGCTGTGGGCGTGGTTTCGAAAGTGCCGGGGAACAATCCGTTTTTCAACAAAATGGATCGCGTGGCGATCGAACCGTACATTCCCTGCGAGGCGTGCGACGAGTGTAAAAACGATGAATACGAAAAATGCTCCAACATGCAGGAATTGGGCTACAACTGCAACGGTCTGCTGCAAAACTTTATCGATTTGCCCTACTCTCTGCTGCACCGCTTGCCGGAAAAACTCAAAACGGAAAAGGCTCTGTTTGTACCGTATGTCGCTTTTTGCCTGAACGTTATCGACGCGCTCAATCTCGAAAAGGGACGGCATATTGCGATATTTTCCTCCACAAAAACGGGATTGATACTCGCTCAATTGGTTACATATTATCAAGCGGTGCCCGTGTTTATCAGCAATCGCGAAGAACTGCTGGATACGGCAAGAGGTTTGGGCATATTTTACAGCTTCAACCCGGAAACGGTAGACGTGGAAAACGAAATTCTCGCCATAACGGGCGGAAGAATGTGCAACGAATTGGTACTGTTTTCCAATTCCGACTTCAATATGAAAGACGTGTACAACGTGGCGGCGACAAATGCGAATATTTGTTTGGCGGGCTACTCCAACAAGGAAAGCAAGCTGTCCGTTGCGCAAATATGCAAAAAACATCTGAATATATTCGGCGTGTACAACGGCGCGGGGAGTTACTCCTCGGCAATAAATCTGCTGGTGACGGATACCGTGAACGTGGACGCATTGATAGGAAAAACCGTTCCTTTTGACAAATTGGACGAGGAACTCGCCAAAACGACCGCAGAAGAACTTGTACTGAAATCGAAAATAGTAAAAATCGGCTGAACCGATTCGACTTCCCCCGAGAGAATGCTCGGGGGATTTTTATTGTGCGGATTCGCGACAAGCACCGCGGTTTTATCAATTGCCTTTGTCTCGACGATGCATGAAATCGCCGCATAGACGCGGATTTAAGCCGACGTTTAATTATTGACATTTACACCGCAGTATTGTAAAATAGAGTTGCGACACAGTTTAATATTATTCGAAAATGGGTATCTCTTGGGTAGAGCATACCTCATTCGCAACATATGTCCCTTTTTCGGATAATACTGTAAACTAGTGTCGCAACTACGCGAAGAGGCGCTTTACGGGTGCCGTTTCGCAAGAGCGGCACTTTTTTGTTGTCGAATATTTTCAAGGAGGATAAATATGAAAAAAACTTGCAAATTTATTTTGATTTCGCTACTTGTTTTGTTGGTTGCAGCTTCGCTTGCAATAACCGCATGCACGCCAGCGTAACAAGCATCGGCAAGTTTTCTTTCCTGCGTTGCGGCAATTTGGAAAACGTTACGTTTGAAAATCCCGAGGGTTGGAAAACGGGTAATACAAATCTGACGCTTGACAATCCTCAAAAAAATGCGGAGTATGTACGTGATTCGGCATACTGTAATGCCGTTTGGACGCGTCAATAATTAAAAATTATTTCACGGCAGTAACTATATTCCGAATATATACAACCTGCCTGTTGTCATTTATGGGCAAAAAACGTTTTTGCGGTTGTTCGTTGGCGATTGCAAAGCGTTTGAACAGCTGCCATTGGAATCGGGAATATAATCGAAGTGTTGCCGATCGGTTTCAGCAATTTGCGACATTTCACGTGAGGACGTCAAAATATATTTACAAAAACAGCCTCGCTGCCTTGCGACATTCGGCAATACCGAAGCGCACGACGCGGGGCTGTTTTCATATTTTGTTGCGATAATCGGCTGCGCGCAATCTGCAAACGGTTTTTTCTGCGCAATGCTGCACGCGAACGAACAAATTATTTGATTTTTTTGCCGTCGGAAAAGGCGTTTCCCACTTTTTCGCCCAAAACACGATAGTCATGAGCGGCGGAATTGTAGGAAATAAAGTTCGCTTTGCCTATATCCAGATTGCCTTTGCCGTCCAACACGCTTTCATCGGCGGTTATGTTTACTATATCCCCGACAATTATACCGTCCTCGTTGACATGGTTGAGGGTACACTCCGCCGCAACGGGAAATTCTTCGATAAGGGGCGCGTTGACATGCTCTGCCTTTACCGTGTGTAAATCGGCGCGATTGAGCTTGTCGGGAACATCGTTGCCCGATACGATACCGACGTAGTCGGCTTCCGTCACGTGAGCGGCGTCGGCAAACGCCACCGTAAACGCTTTGTTGCGCAAGATGTTTTTTGTGGTGACGTGATCGTCGCTGAGACACAGCATAATTTGATTTGTGTCGTAAATACCTCCCCATGCCGCGTTCATTGCGTCGGGAGAGCCGTCCTCGTTGTAAGTTGCTATGATAAGCACGGGACACGGAAACATCCAAGTTTTTTTACCGAAATTTTTACGCATAATTCACCTCTTTTTTTTTAATTATAGCACCTAAATGCCCGTCGAGCAATATAATTTTTTGTCGAAGCCGCAAAATCTTGACAATTGCGTATAAAAACATTATACTATGAAAAAATCAAAACGAGGTGAAACGTAATGAAACAGGCGATACTTGTTGTGGATATGCTGAACGATTTTGTTACCGGTGCGCTGAAATGCGACCGCGGACTTGCAATAGTACCGAAAACCGCAAAACTGCTGGACGGCGCGCGCAAAGCAGGCATACCCGTTATTTTTTGCAACGACGCGCACATCAAAGACACGGATCACGAATTGAAACTGTGGGGAGAACATGCGATTGCCGGAACCAAAGGCGCCGAAGTGATACCCGAATTGCATTTGTGCGACAAGGACTACGTTGTGCCCAAACGCCGTTACAGCGGGTTTTTCCACACCGATCTCGATTTGCTGCTCAAAGAGTTGGGAGTAGATACCGTTATTCTGACGGGTTTGCACACGCATATGTGCGTTCGTCACACGGGAGCGGACGCGTATCAACTAGGATACGATCTGATTGTTGCAAAGGACGCCACCGACAGCTTTACGCAAGAAGACTACGACTACGGCTTGAAATACTTCGTCGCCACCTACGGCGCGACGATAACGGACGTTGACAGCTTGTTGCGCAGTTGGCACGTCGAATAACACATACAAAACGATTAAACGCCCTTAGTAGGGCGTTTTTTTCAATTCGAAACTTTTTTATCTGAAAACAAGCGACAAACAACTGTTTTAAGTCGTGTTTTCCTTCTCCTCAAACGGGTTTCGGTCCGTTGAACGTATAGTAACTGCATTTTATGCCGGCATTGTAAATATACCGTTTTTTATCCGCGCGACGACCGAACTGCCGCTCGAAATCGGGCAATGGGGAAAGAAAATAAAAATTCCAATTGTCGAGAGTGCGATATAGTTTGCCCATATCCCTTGCGGTCTGCCTTGCCTCCTCTTTGTCGCCGAGACGTTCGCCGTAAGGAGGATTGGACACGTTTACGGCATAGCTGCTGTTGCTTACAAAGTCTTGCGCTTTACGCAAATTGAATTTAATGCAGTGAGCAACTCCCGCTCGTTCGGCATGGAAACGGGCTATTTCGACGGCATACTTGTTTACATCGCCCCCGATAATTTCCAATTTGCGTTCCACGCGCGCGTCGCGCGCTTCCTCCGCCGCTGACTTTGCGGCATTTGCATCGACACAACACCACTGCTCGTAAGCAAAATGACGGTTCAACCCCGGCGCAATGCGCAATGCTTTCAAAGCCGCTTCTATGGGCAGCGTACCGCTGCCGCAAAACAAATCCGTAAACGTTTTGTCCGGATTCCATACCGTCAAATCGATAAGGGCAGCCGCAGTTGTCTCCTTTAACGGAGCGTCATAGGGCATTGTGCGGTATCCGCGCTTGTGCAACCCCACTCCCGTTGTATCCAGATTGACGGAACATACGTTGTGGGTAATATCCAATTCTACGCGATATTCGGCGCCGTTTTCCGCAAGAAACCCGTACTTGGGGACAAGAACGTTTACTATCGCCTTTTTTCCAACCGATTGAATGGAATGATGTGCAAACAACTTGCTATCGACGCTTTTGGTAACTACGATTATGCGACCGCAACGATCTATCCAATCACACCAACAAATACGCGAAATGCCGTCGTAAAGCGCGTCAAAGTCGGGCACGTTAAATTCGGCAAGATTGATAAGCACTCTCTCACCGCTGCGCAAAAACATATTCAACCGCGCGACATCCGTCCAAGTACAGTTTTCCACCGCAATGCGACCGTTGACTGCGCGCGTATTCGGATAACCCAAAACGTCAAGCTGACGTTTTACCACCGCTTCGATACCGGCGGCAGCGGGAACAAGCAATTTCATAAACTTATTTTAACATAACTTTTTGTTTTTGAAAACAGCGTTTATACAATTGAGCAACAAAAAAGACGGTTTTACCCGTCTTGTAAAAACTATTTTACAACCTTGCGAACAACCTTTACGGCAGCTATCAAACAACCGCGCAAAAGCAGATCATACAAGGGCGGCACAAGCTGAGCCAAACCGACCGTCAACCAAAACAGCCACATTTCGGAAAACAGTCTGTCCAATACGCCCGGAGTCATTGCCCAAGTCAAAACAAAAGTCAAAGCCACCGACGCTTCCAACAGAATGTAGTAAAGTATCCACTTTACCAATCGGCTGAGATAGGGTTTGCCCTTCAATTCCAATCGCACCACCGTCGCGCCTTCTTCTCCTTCAAACGGACTGTCGAGAGTCTCCGTACTTTCTTTTCGCGAGGTTATCTTGAATGATTCTCCGCGTACTTTGACAACGGCAAATGGCACGCAAAACAGTGCAATGGGGGCGACTGCGACAATGTTTCCCACAAATATACCGCTGATAGCAGCCACAGTGAGCGAGGCAAAATAGGTCAACAGCGAATAGCCGAGATTTCTGCCGTCTACAAGCATAGGCAGGACCGTAGCCACCGCCGCCATTACCCCGAAAATCAGTGCGGCAAAGGGCAAAACGGACGTCAACAACATAGCGACGCAGGATATTGCGCCGCATACGCCGCTCAACGCTATGTTACGGGCGGAGGCTTTCATCAGCAGCCTTGTCCCATACATTGACAGCAATTGCAGCACGCATTGCAAAGCAAGCAATCGGCGCAAGCGCTGCCCGTACACGTTCCGTTGCCTGCGCCAACGCGAGGTCCGTCGTCAACGGGGCGCGATGTGGACCGCAATTGATCCGGACTTATTGTGTTTGACGCCAATATTTTGGTCAATTTTTCCAAGCTCTGTTTGTAACGCGCGTTGTTCGGCTCCATTTCACAGGCAAGCTCCAATTGACGTTTGCTTTCCAAAAACCAATTTCGCTTGTAAAACAAAATAGACTGAATATAGTGCCACTCTGCGTCACGGGTTACGCGCTCATCCAATTTGGTTTGAGCCTCGTCCAATTTGCCGTCGGTTATCAATTGTTGAATGACGGTATAATCGGCGTCGTCGCGAGTTTCCGTAGTCTGTTGTTGCTCCTTTCGCTCCGTCATAATGTCACGATAGGCAACTTCCAATTGTTGAAGTTTTTCGGAGGCTTCTTCTCCCGCGTCTCCAACTTGAAACCTGTCCTTTTGATATTGCGCTTTAAGCTCGTTGTAGCGAGCGTCAATTTCCTCTTGGGTGGCAGATTCCGTCAATCCCAATATTTCGTATGCGTTGTAAATCATTTCTTCTCCGTAATTATTGTTGAATTTGCCCGTCATTGTTTACGACGGTATTTTATTCCGCGGCGCTTTGTTCAAAGCGACGGAGAAAAGTCCGTTTTTTTACTATGTCGCAAGCGTTTACGCTCTGTCGACGCTTGACCGCTTGACGTCACAAGAAGGTTTGTAACGTTCAAGTACCTGATTTGTCTTGTCGCGGATACTTTCAAATAAAACATTTTTCAGTATACAGGTATACAAATCGAGATTCAAATCATTGTAACTCATCGCCACTCGGTTGAGCACGGCGAACATCACAAATTGCAACTCGTCGAATTTTAACGACAATTGTTTTCTGTCGGAAGTGCCGTAACACGCCGCAAACGGATTGTAGTTGCCTTTGTCGGCATCCTTTTCCACATCGTCCAATGCGTCGATAAGGTAAATCCATTTTCCCAAGTTGTAACAAAGATTCTTCACGCGTTCGTCAGCGTCCGTTTCGAGAATCTGCTCGGCAAATTGCATTGTAAGCTGCGCAAAGCAATGGGATACCATATCGATATTGGCATTGTTTTGCATTTCCATTCGACGCAGTTCCGCATATCTCTCGGATAACATAACGTCCATTTCGGGCAATATGTTTTTTGCCTCTATATACGGTTTTTTCAGTGCCCGAAACGCCGTTTTCTTCTTGACGTTGCCGCCGTCCACCACATCGTCGTAAAGATTCCAATATGTAAGAAGCACATTCGCCGCCGCCATTTTGTCGGCAAGTTCCGTTTGCTCTGCAACGGTACGTTTTTTAAAGGGGTGACTGAAACACCTGCGATATTCGAGGTTTATGTCCTTGCCCCTTATGCTGTGAAACAATACGTTGAAAAAATTTACGTCGTTGGAAATAAACAAACGCGGCACATTGCCGAATTGTCTCTTGGTGGAAAAACACATTCCGCACATAAACGTTTGCCACAGTCCGCGTTTACCCTCTTCGAGTTTGTCCTTTTCGATGTCCAAATATCCAAACATTAGCGAATTTTCGGGATCAATCCCACTTTACGGTACACTTTGGAAAGCGTTTTTTGAGCAATACAACTTGCTTTTTCCGCACCGTCTTTAAGTACGGATTCAAGATAACTCTTGTCTGCAAGCAATCGTTTTTGTTCTGCCTGTATGGGCTGTAAAACCGAAATAACGACGTCGGCAACGGCGTCCTTGAAAGTTCCGTAACCCTTGCCCTCAAACAAACGCTCCGCTTCGGCAACAGTCGTACCGCTCATCAACGAATAGATGTTCAAAAGATTGCTCACGCCCGGCTTGTTTGCGCTGTGATGTACGCAATGAACGTCGGTATCGCTGTCGGTAACCGCACGTCTCAATTTACGACGAATCGCGTCGGCGTCGTCGGTTAAAGACAGAACGGCGTTGTCGTTGGGATCGGATTTGGACATCTTTGCCGTGGGCTCCTGCAAACTTTTGATACTGCTTCCCGTCTTGGAAACGAGACACTCCGGTACAACAAACGTATCGGAATAGCGAGCGTTGAAGCGTTCGGCAATATCGCGAGTAAGTTCTACGTGCTGAACTTGATCTTTACCCACCGGCACATATTGAGTTTGATATAACAATATGTCGCTTGCCATCAATACTGGGTAGTTCATCAAACCCATATTGATGTTGTCCGCATGCTTTCTCGACTTATCTTTAAACTGCGTCATGCGGTTCAGCTCTCCCACATAAGCAACCGTATCGAGAATCCAGGCGAGTTCCGCATGCTCGTGAACATGCGACTGAATAAACAGCGCGCTCTTATTCGGATCCAATCCGCATGCAATATAAAGCGCCACAAGATCCAACGTGTTTTTGCGCAACTCCGCAGGTACTTGTGCAACCGTCAACGAATGTAAATCAACTACACAAAACAGGCAGTCGTACTGCTCTTGCAACGGCGTCCAATTGCGAATAGCTCCGAGATAGTTACCCAAGGTTATTTTACCCGTGGGTTGCACGCCGGAAAATACTCTTTTTTTTGCCTCTTCTGCCATAAAGTACCTCTTGCCCATTATAGTATTATTCAGTATACCATTGCCGAACGGCTTTGTCAAGAACATAGCGGAGCAGTGTATGCACGGATAAACAGAGTTTATTACCCTGCTGACAAAAACCGAGTCGATATGCCTCAATAATCACCCCTTTGTAAATATGCGGCGCACATAAAATCATTTACGTACAAAACGAAAGCACCCGACTCAAATCGGGTGCTTCGTTTCAAAAGGAGTATTTATTTGGTTTCTTCCGTGCTAAGTTCGATGTAAATCATCTTGCCGGATTTTTTAATATTGGAGCCCTTTTCAGCATGTTCTCTCAATTTTTGGATAAAGGTACTGTCCCAAGCCTTATTTGCAGAAGCGCTATCCTTGAAATAATAGATAGTTACCGCCTGAAATTTGCCGTCTTGATTTCTTTGTCCGTTGACGGAAGCTATCAGCGAACCCGATTCGAGTCCCATTGTCGCGCCTGTTATGTCAAGCAAACCTTGCTGCACTTTGATAGCGCCTTCCGTTTCGCCTATAACTGCCTCTACCGTGTATCCGCTGTCCTGCAATTGGTCGCGCGCCTTTGCCGGGTCGGAAGGATAGCCGCATGCGGCAAACATGGTTATCGAAAAAATTGCAACAAGTGCAAGAGCCATTATAGTAATCGTTTTTTTCATTGTTTTTTTTACCTCCGAAAATTCGTCACTTACATTTTAACATTTTTACGAAATTTGTCAATAACGCGGGCGTTGAATGTTGCAAAAAATTTTCACTTTTGTTTAATATCACGATTTAAGCAGAGAAAAATATCTGTCGTCGCCGTCAGGGAAAAAGGTTACGATGTTTTTTCCTTTGTAACTTTCCTCCTGCGCCAAACGAGTTGCAACCGCGATATTTGCCGCTGAGGAGATACCGCAACTGTAACCCTGTTTGAGGTTTAGCAATCTGAAAAAATCCAACGCCTCTTCATCCGTAACCAATTCCACTCGATTGACAAAATTGCCGTCGTAAAGAGCGGGAACAAATCCTGCGCCGATACCGTAAATTTTGTGTAAACCTTGTTTTCCCCGTGAAATAACGGGACTGTTTGCAGGCTCTGCCGCCACTATTTCCAACTGAGGAAATTTTTCACGCAGTTTTCTTCCTGTACCCATCAGGGTGCCGCCCGTGCCTACGCCCGCGATCAATACGTCTACTCGGTCCAACTGATTGATAATTTCCTCGCCCGTGGACAAATAGTGCGCGGTTGCATTTGCGGGATTGTCAAATTGATTGAGCCAAATATGTCCTTTAACGTACGCATATTGTTCCGCCGCGCCCATTGCGCCTTTCAAGCCCAAATCGCTCTCGGTGAATATCACTTGCGCGCCCAAACCCCTGATCAACTCGATAAATTCCTCGGGAGAGTTTTTCGGCATGGCGATAAGCACTTTGTAACCGCGTCTTGCGCTCACGTAGGCAAGGGATACGCCCGTATTTCCGCATGAGGCTTCAACTATCGTATCTCCTTTATGCAAAATGCCCCTTTCCTCGGCGTCAAGAATCATGCCGAGCACGGACCTGTCCTTTATGCTACCACCGACATTCATCGTTTCGTTTTTTACATATATATCTGCGTCGAAATCCTCTTCGTATGGGATTAACGGCGTGTTGCCTATACCCAACGGAAGCGCATTTTTGTAAAAATCCATATCTACTCCATAGAAAATGATTTGAAAGCGACGGCTGACGCAAAACGATTTTTTGACATTTAGCCCGTACGTTGTTTGCCGCGACTTTCGCCGCGGCGACAGCTCCGCCACGAAAACTTTCGTTGCGAAAACGGTTTGCTATCGACAAGTTGATCGTCGCAACAGAGCGTCCGCAAAAAGTTTGAGCGACTAAACTATCAAATTTACCAGCCTGCCCGGAATAACTATCGCTTTTTTGACTGTTGCGCCGCCAAGAGCCTCTTTCACGCTTGCGTTGTCCGTAACAAACGCTTCGAGTTCCTTTGCGGAAAGAGTTGCGTCAACCATAAGACGTACTTTCGGACGGGAATTTATTTGTATCAAAATCTCCGTTTCGCTAACTTTAAGGGCGCGTTCGTCATACTTCGGGAATGAAGACACTACAATACTTCCCGTATGTCCCGTTTGTTGCCACAATTCCTCGCAAAAATGCGGCGCTAACGGACACAGTATTTTTAATAAATCGTCCACCGTTTCGCGGTATAATTTGGAATTCTTTACGTTTAGTTTGTCGTATTTGCCGAGAGCGTTGACCAACTCCATCATACGCGCCACCGCAGTATTGAACGAAAACGCGGGATAATCCTCGTCCACCGCCTTGATAGTGGCGTGATGCACTCGGTTGAGTTCTTTCTCGTCGTGACCTTGCGTATCGGTGGAAGGATAATCTTCATAAGCCGCCAATACGCTTCTCTCAACGCGATCCAACCATTTGTTGATAGCCTTGATTCCGTCCTCCGACCAAGGACCGCCTTCGACATAACGGAATCCGAATGCAAGATAGCACCGGAATACGTCCGCGCCGTAGGTACCGACATAGTCGTCGGGAGACACCACGTTTCCGTGAGACTTGCTCATTCTGTTGCCGTCGGGACCGAGAATGACGCCCTGATGCACCAAAGATTTGAAAGGTTCGTCGAAGTGCAAATAGCCCATATCGCGAAGCGCTTTGGTAATAAATCGCGCATACAGCAAGTGCATACAGGCGTGTTCCGCACCGCCCACATATTTATCTACGGGCAGCATTTTGTCTATCCACTCGGTGTCGAAAGGCTTGTCGCAATTGTGCGCGTCGGGATACCTGAGATAATACCAACTGCTGCACACAAACGTATCCAATGTGTCGGGATCGCGCGTTGCGGGCGCGCCGCATTTGGGACAGCGCACATCGTGAATAAATTTGTCGTGCTTTGCAAGAGGACTTGTGCCGTCGGGACGGAATTCCACGTCGTAAGGCAGCAACACAGGTAAATTTTCATCCAATACTTCTCCGCAATGCGGACAATATATGATGGGTATTGGCGCTCCCCAATAGCGTTGACGGGACACAAGCCAATCTCTCAGCCGATAGTTTGTTTTAAGTTTTCCCGCACCCTTTTGTTCAAGTTTTTTCACAACGGCAACCTTGCCCTGTTCGCTTGTAAGTCCGTCGAACTCCCCGCTGTCGCACATTACGCCGTAATCGCAAAAAGGAAGTCCGTCGTCCACGTCGGCAGAAGCGCCTTTTATTACGCGTTTTATTTTCAATCCGTGCTTTTGCGCAAATTTATAGTCGCGCGCGTCGTGAGCGGGCACACCCATTACCGCACCCGTACCGTAGCTGTTCAGTACGTAATCGCCGATCCAAACTTCCACTTTTTCTCCGTTTATAGGATTGACGGCATAGGCTCCGGTAAATACTCCCGTTTTTTCTTTGGCGGTGGAAAGTCTTTCTATTTCGTTTGTCTTTGCGACTTCATCGATGTAATCGCAAACTTGCTTGCGACATTCGGGCGTGGTAATACGTTCCACCAATTCGTGTTCGGGCGCAAGAACCACATACGTACACCCGAACAGCGTGTCGGCACGCGTGGTAAATACTTTGAAAGAACCTGATCCGTCAGCCAGATCGAAAGTAATCTCACCGCCTTGGGACTTGCCGATCCAATTGCGCTGCATAGACTTGGTTTTTTCCGGCCAATCCAATGCGTCAAGACCTTGCAGCAATTCCTCGGCATATTCGGTAATCTTAAAAAACCATTGCGTCAAATCTTTTTTGACGACCTGACTGTCGCAACGTTCGCAGTGACCGTCCACCACCTGCTCGTTGGCAAGCACCGTGTTGCAGCTCGGACACCAATTGACGGGTGCCTTTTTACGGTAGGCGAGTCCGTGCTTGTACAATTGGGCGAAAATCCATTGCGTCCATTTGTAATACTCGGGCAGACAGGTTTTTATTTCATGATCCCAATCAAACATAGCGCCGATGTTTTTCAGTTGACCTTCCATTACCTCGATATTGTGCAACGTGCTGTCCTCGGGGTGAATACCCGTCTTGATGGCATAGTTTTCCGCAGGCAAACCGAAAGCGTCAAACCCCATGGGTTGAAATACGTTTTTACCTTTCATAACCTGATAACGCGCAAAACTGTCCGTCAGAGCATAGTTATACCAATGCCCAACATGCAACTTGCTGCCGCTGGGATAACTGAACATTTCCAGAACGTAATACTTGTTGTCTACGTTGTTTTCGTCAAACTTGTATACTTGCCGTTCTTCCCAGATTTTATTCCATTTTTGTTCTACCGAAATCTTGTCCATGCCAACCTCTTATCAAATATAGTAAAATATACCTTAAATAAAATTGTAGTCCAACCTTGGCAAATTGTCAACCGCTTGCCGTCACTTGCAGCAGACTGTTTTGCTTGATAAAAAATCGATTTTATTTTTGTACAAATGTAAATTTTTGTCACTTTTTAATGATTTTTGACAATTTTTGTCGATATGGGCGAAAACGGAGGCAGAAAAATTCATTAAAAAGTGCAACTATTTTTGTAAAAAAGTGTTGTAATATGTAGAAGTTTGTGGTATTATTAGTCTAACAAATTTAAGGAGGACCACTATGAACGAGGGCAATAAAACAAATCGTTTTCTACGCGGTGAAGAATTGTATCAAAGTGTGATAGGTGACGGCACGGGCGACGTACAAACGCTCGTCGGGCAATTGTTGATAGGACTTGGCTTCAAAAGCAAGCTGATTGGTACTCCGTTTTTGAAGGAGGCAATAATCTACCGCTACGAAAAGACGGACATCGCGCACGTAAGTTACGCCAACGATGTGTATGCTTGTGTTGCAAACAATCTGCACTCCACCGCGAACCGCGTGGAACGTGCCATTCGCAACACAATATACGACTGTGCGCAATGCGGAAATTTGAGCGCGTTCGATGAATTGTTGCACGGACGAGTATCCTCTCCGGGATATATACCTTCCAACATAGAGTTAATCAGCAGCATAGTTACCTGGTTGCAGTTGGAAAAAGAAAGAGGTCACGTCAAGTAACCTCCCTTTTGCGGCATCGGTACGTTAAACTACGATTGTTTAAGCGCAACCGCTTTATCTGCATATTGTTGACATATACTTCCCAGCCAAATGACCAAAGAGGCAAAATCCGCAAATTCGGCGGAAGTTAAATCTTTTGTGACGGTTTCCTGCCCGTTTGGATAGTCGAAATACACCGTCACGTCCGTTTCGCCGAATTGAACGGTTATTTCGCAAGGATTTTGCCCCGGCGCGGGATTTTTTTCATAAAGAGCTATCTCTATTTTATCCTCCGCACGGTAAACTTCACGCAATCTCCATCCGTTTGGCATAACCGAATCCCAAACGCTTTCCAGGCGTGTAGCGCGATAGTCCCGCTCAATTTCGGCAAACAGCGGAGACTTTCCTTCTGCCGAAACCGTTTCGCGCAATTCGTTTCGTAAATTTCTGTCTTTTTTTGTCAAAAAGTAGGACAACAGCAGCATTGTTACGTCCACGGAAAGGCAAACAGGCAACCCTGCTATGAGCAGCAACGGCTCGCTTTGATAAATACCCAATCCCACCGCCAAAAAAATCAAAGAAACGCCTATGGCGCATAGCATAGCTACGCCGACAGCCTTGACCTTTTTGTGAAATTTGTTGTAATCATTCTTGTTCATCGTTTAATTCCATCAACATATCGGGCGGCGTTGATACCCGCCACCGCACCGTCTCCCACAGCAGTTGCACATTGGCGAATTGCTTTGGTACGGCAATCTCCGGCGGCGAATATGCCGTCGCAGCTTGTTTTGCAATCCTCACCGGCAACAATATAGCCCTGACCGTCCGATTGCACGATTTCCGAAAAAAGTTCATTGTGCGGTTCTTGCCCTATTGCCACAAATACGGCGTCGCAGTCAAGATAGGTCACCGCGCCGTCGGCGTCCCTATATACCGCGCCGCTAACGCAATCGTCACCGACGATCTCCGTAACGCACGCGTTTTTGATCCATTCTATGCGACCGTCCGAAGAAATTCTGTCGGTCAACTTTTTGTCACAAAAAAGTTTGTCGAACATGGTAAGTAAATGCACTTCTTTGCAAATATCCGCAAGATAAAGCGCATATTGGGCGGCGCTGTTGCCGTCGCCTACCACGCACACGTGTTTATCTTTGTAAAATCCGCCGTCGCACACTGCGCAATAACATACGCCTTTGCCGACAAGACGTTCTTCGCCCTCAACGTCGAGACTCTTGTGCGTTACTCCGCTTGCAATGACAACGGCAAGACACTCGTATCTGCCGTATTCCGTGGAAACGACAAAACCGCCGTCGGTTTTGTGTATCGACGCCCTTCCCATATCAAACTCTACCCCGCAAGAGGTAACTTGTTCAAACATATTGTTCGCAAGCGCCGCGCCGCTTGTTTCCTTTACCGAAGGGAAATTTTCCACCCGTGGAGCTGTTGCGATTTGTCCGCCGAAAGCGTCGGACTCCAACAACATAACCTTTTTACCTGCACGCGCCGCATATAGCGAGGCGGTAAGTCCCGCAGGGCCACCGCCTATAACCACAATATCATACATAAAATTCGCCTACTTGATGCCTTCGATGTACTTGCGTACATTGGAGGCGTTTTCATATACTTTGTAACTGTCTCCGTCCGCGACAATGAGCGTGGGAGTAAGTTTTATTTGAAATTTCTTGGAAAGATCGGAATTTTGCATGGCGTCTATCTCTTCGACGTCGAGATTGGCTTTGTGCAACATCAACTCCGCCATTTTACAGTTGGGACAATTTTCCTGTACAAACAGCAGTGGTCTGAGTAAACATGCAGACGCTTTTTCTTCTTCCTTCTCGTGAACAACAAGACATTTCTTTTGTACGCTGCGCTCCGGTTCGTAAGTTTTGCGATCCTTCCACTCCTGCGCTTTGCCGTCGTTCCAATTTTGCACCGGACGGTAATAACCCGTTATGCGGCTGTAAACCTCCGTCTTTTGGTGGCAATGCGGACACTCGTACTGTTCTCCCGCAAGGTATCCGTGATCCGGACAAACGGAATAGGTGGGCGACAACGTATAATAAGGCAAGCGATAATTTTCCGCTATCGTGCGAACCAATTTCATCGCCGATTTCCAATCGGGAAGCCGCTCACCGAGAAATCCGTGGAAAACCGTTCCGGAAGTGTACAGCGTTTGCAATTCGTCCTGAATGTCCAGCGCGTCGAAAATATCATAGGTATAGCTGACGGGCAAGTGCGAGCTGTTGGTATAGTAGGGCGTTTCTCCTTTGCGTCCGGCAAAAATCATATCCGGATACAATTTGGCATCGTGCTTTGCAAGACGGTACGCGGTAGATTCGGCGGGAGTAGCTTCGAGATTGTACAAATCACCGTATTTTTCCTGATAATCGGAAAGACGCTCGCGCATGTGATTGAGTACCTTTTTGGTGAAAATCTGCGCACGGGAATCGGTCATATCACAGGCAATCCAACGGGCATTGAGACACGCCTCGTTCATACCTACAAGTCCGATAGTGGAAAAGTGATTGTCAAACGTGCCCAAATACCGTTTTGTATAAGGGTACAAGCCCGCTTCCATAAGTTTTGTTACGGTTGTGCGCTTTATTTTGAGAGAACGCGCGGCGATATCCATCATTTTGTCCAAACGGGCAAAAAATTCTTCTTCCGTTTTGCTCAAATATCCGATTCGGGGCATATTGATGGTCACGACTCCGACAGATCCCGTTGATTCGCCGCTTCCGAAGAAACCGCCGCTCTTTTTGCGGAGTTCTCTCAAATCCAAACGCAGACGACAGCACATACTGCGCACATCGCTCGGCTCCATATCGCTGTTGATATAGTTGCTGAAATAGGGAGTACCGTATTTTGCGGTCATTTCAAACAGCAGTTTGTTGTTTTCCGTTTCGCTCCAATCGAAATCTTTGGTAATCGAATAGGTAGGAATGGGATATTGAAATCCGCGTCCGTTGTAGTCGCCTTCTATCATGGTTTCGATAAACGCGCGGTTTATCATATCCATTTCCTTTTTGCAGTCCTTGTAACGGAAAGGCATTTCTTTTCCGCCTACAATGCAGTGCAGCTCGGCGAGGTCGTTGGGTACCGTCCAATCCAACGTAATGTTGGAAAAGGGCGCCTGAGTACCCCAACGGCTGGGAATATTTACACCGTAAATAAAGGATTCGATACATTTTTTTGTTTCTTCGTAACTCAGATTGTCCGCCTTTACAAACGGCGCAAGATAAGTATCGAAAGAGCTGAACGCCTGTGCGCCCGCCCACTCGTTTGCCATGATACCGATAAAGTTGACCATCTGATTGCACAAAGTGGCAAGGTGTTTGGCGGGTGCGGAAGTAATTTTGCTCGTTACTCCTCCCAATCCCTCCTGAATCAGCTGTTTGAGGGACCAACCGGCACAATATCCGCTAAGCATGCCCAAATCGTGAATGTGCAACGCGCCGCTGCGATGAGCTTCCGAAATTTCTTCGTCATAAACTTCGCTCAGCCAATAATTTGCCGTGATTGCACCGCTGTTGCTGAGGATCAGTCCGCCTACCGAATAGGTAACGGTGCTGTTTTCCTTAACGCGCCAATCGGCAATTTTCAAATAATTATCCACAACCGACTTGTAGTCCAAAAAAGTTTCGTTTGCGCGGCGCGCGTTTTCGTGCGATTTGCGATACAGAATATACGCTTTGGCAACGTCCGCGTAACCCGCTTGTATCAAAACCGTTTCCGCGCTGTCCTGAATGTCCTCTACGGAAATAATTCCGTCGGTTACTTTGTCCAAAAAGTCCGCAGTCACTTTGAGCGCAAGCATATCTATCACGTCCTGACTGTAAGGCTTTTTGCAACCTTCGAAAGCGGCTTTGAGCGCGTCGCTTATTTTTGAAAGTTTGAAGTCGATGATCTGACCGTTTCTTTTCTTTACCTGATACATTTTTCCTCCGTGGCGCTCTCTCTAAAAACTTTTCTCGTTTTTTAGGGGGAGCCTTTTTATTGTAGCAAAAGTCAGTGGTTTTTGTCAATGGCTTAAACACAATATATTGTGTTAGTTTTTCACTTTTGACACAACATATAGTATGTCACACATAACTCGATATTTTCGGAAACAAAAGCCGATTTCAATGTAAAAAATAAAGCGCAACCGAAAAGAACTTAATAATTTATAAAAGAAAGACGACCGTACGGTCGCCTTTCATGAAGGAGGGTTTCGGTTAGAATATCATAAAATGGAGGAGGAATTCTATTTCACAGAATACCTGTGAATTCTAAACCTTAATTAGTATAGCATTACACAGAAGCAATGTCAATACCTAAGTTTGCGAACGAATCGGACTATTTTTTCGCCAATAGGAAAAATTCCGTTATGTTGACAAATTAAAATATCCTTTCCGCTTACTGTTCTACCTCTATTGCGTTTACGGGACAAATTTCCGCCGCCTCATAAGTTTTATCGGGAAAGTCGCCGGGATCGCCGACGGCGTCGGAAAAGCCGTCCGCACCTATTTCGAATACTTCGGGACACACATCCACGCACATACCGCAACCTATACAATCGTCTTTTTTTACAAACGCTTTCATGATTACCTCCGAAAAAGTAGTAGTATTACTATTGTAGCCCGTCGAAAAACAAAACAAACTCCGATTTTATATAATCGTCTCGTTATTTGACGAAACAATCACCGAAAACAGTCGTCCGTCAGCCGATCGCAAAGCGTTTTTTTTGCATAAATCATGATATAGGCGCAAAGCTCTGCATCTTTAATATTTCGAATATTTGTCTATTAAATAATTTACGTAGTAATCGGGTTCGAAATCTTCTCCCGTTGCAAGTCGAAGAATTTCGTCGGGATACTTACTTGCACCGTATTTGTGTACGTGTTCCCCGAGCCAATCGTTGATTTGCTTGGTGTTGCCGCTTGAAAGACTTTGTTCGACGTCGAAATCTTTGTTCATACTGTGATACAGTTGCGCGGCAATAGCGCTGCCCAAGGCGTAAGTGGGGAAATAACCGAAATTGCCGTATGCCCAATGTACGTCTTGCAGTACGCCGAGAGTGTCGTTGGGCGGAGTAATGCCGAAATATTCGGTAAATTTTTCCTTCCAATACAACGGAAGATTTTTTACTTCCAATTCTCCGGAAATAAGTTTTTGTTCGATTTCATAACGCAACATAATGTGCAAAGGATAGGTAAGTTCATCCGCCTCTGTACGCACAAAACTTGCCTCTGTTCTGTTTATAAACCGCACAAATTCCTCGCAAGACACGTTGTCCAACTGCGGAGCGAATATCTGTTGCAACTTGCCGAAATGCGTTTGCCAAAACGCGAAACTGCGTCCTATCATATTTTCATAAAAACGCGACTGGCTTTCGTGCAGTCCGAGACTCGCGCCGCCGCTACAAAACGTCCCGTTGAGAGACGGATCGCATTGTCGCTCATATATTGCGTGCCCCGTTTCGTGTATAACCGAAAAAACGGAAGAAATCAAATTGTCCTCGTAGTAATGCGTAGTTATGCGAACGTCGGTTGTCCCCATACCGGAAGTAAAGGGATGCTCGCTTTCCTTCATAATCCCGAAATTTTTGTCAAAACACATTACGTCGCGGATATACTCGCAAAATTCTTTTTGCTTTGCCTTGTCGAACTTTTGTCGCGCCCATTGAGGTACGGGGGAGATTTTCGCCGTTTTTTTCTTTACGAACGGAACCAATTTTTCTCGTAGCGTTTCGAAAAATTTGTCGTATTTCGCCTGTGTGTAGCGCGGCTCGTATTGATCCAAAAGCACATCGTAGCCTTTCAGGCTCTCGGTCGCCAACCAAACCGTTTGTTTGCGGCAAAAATCCACTATGCGTTCCAAATAGGGCAAAAACAGTTCAAAATTGTTCGTTTGCTTGGCTTGCACATACACAGGATACGCTTTGGCGGTAAGCTCGTTGAAAGCAACATATTCCTTTATCGGTATCCTCTTGGTGTTTTGAATGTTTTTATTCGTCACCTCTATTTCGTGACGCAACTCGTCGCTCAATTGCTCACGTTCTTTGTAAAGAACGTTTACGCAACGCTCGAAATCAGGGTCCGTTGTGAGTTTGTATTGCATTTCCGAAAGGGTTGCGTTGTACACGCTGTTTGCGGAAACGCTCCCCGGCGCGGCGTCCGTTTGTGCGTCCCATTCGGTCAGAAAGTCGACATATTGAAAAGCTAAAATCTTTTTGCGCTGTTCAAAGTAAAATTCAAGTTCTTTCACGTATCAATTCTCCTTATTGTCTTGGGAATCGTCATTGTTTTGACTTCCCTGCGAAATTAACGCCGATTTTGCCGCACGTCGTTTCGAAATTGCCTTTTCCAAGACGGGCAATGCAAATTTCAAACCTACGATAACGCCACTCATAACCAAAGCGTTGATCGCGATAAACAGTATGGCATAACCGTCAACGGAAACATACATCGGGTTTGCCATGTCGTCGCCGAACCAGCTTGCAAGCAGTTTCAACGCCCACGGAAAAACCAAATAGCAAAGCGCCGTACCGATTGTTCCGACAATGCCCACGACAATATTATACCAACCGTAAGGCGCCAGCAATATCCACAGCGCCGCCACACCCGTTACCGTCATGGAAAACATTGCCACCGTGCTGATTTGATCGGGCGCAAGGCGCAGCACATCCTTAAATGCGTAGGTCATTGCCACCGATAAAAACATCGCAATACCGCTGGGTAACGTTCGTTTTAGTGTGTTCGCCACAAATTTGCCCGTGATAAGCGCATGATTCGGTTTGAGCGCAAGCAAAAAGGAGGATATGCCTATCACAAAAAATTCCATTGCATAAAGGTGTTGCGGCTCAAACGGGTATGTCGTAAGCATGCACAAACACAAAAGAGTTGTCAGCACGGTCATCGACGTTTTCATCAAAAACAACGAAGAACTGTTTTGAATGTTGTTTACAACCTGACGTCCTTCCGCAACGACCTTGGGCATAGAACCGAATTTATTGTCCATAAGCACAAGGTTTGCCACGGTTTTGGCGGCGTCGGTACCGCACCCCACGGATATAGCGCAGTCGCTTTCGCGCATGGCAAGAATGTCGTTTACTCCGTCTCCCGTCATGGCAACCGTCCGTCCCGCCTTCTTCATCGAGCGCACCAATATTGCCTTTTGCTCGGGCGTTACGCGTCCGAATACCGTATATTTATCGGCTACATCGGCTACCTGTTCGTCGGATAACCCTTCGAGAGAAATGTATTTTTCCGCGTCCTTTACTCCCGCTTTTTGAGCAATGACCGATACGGACAGGGGATTGTCCCCGGAAATTACCTTTACCGCGACGTCATTGTCCCTAAACCACTTTATGATTTCCGGTGCGTCCGGACGAACGGTATCCTGCAACACGATAAGCGCTATCGGTTCCAAACCGTCTACGGCGTCGTTTTTTATAGGCTTGTCCGATTTGCCCACGGCAAGCACTCTGAGTCCTTGCGAAAGCAATTCGTTGATTTGCTTCGAAAATTCTTTGGAAGTTTTTTTGAACATAAACTCCGCGGCGCCTATCGCGAATGTTCCCTTGCCGACAAGGGTTGCCGCACTGTATTTGCGCGCGGAGGAAAAAGGCACGTTCGACTTGCTGCCGTAACCTTCTGTATTTTCGAGGTATTTTTTAAGCGCCTGCGCCGTCATGTTGTCGTCACCCGTGGCGTCCAAGACGCTTTTGACATATTTTTCTATTTCCTCGACAGGGGCTTTACCGAGAGGCATAATACTTTCGACCGTCATTGTGCCGTCGGTTATCGTCCCCGTCTTGTCCAAACACAGCGTATCCACGCGCGCCAGCATTTCTATGCAAGGCAGTTCTCGTACAAGCACTTTTTTTCGTGCAAGTTTGAGAGCGGCAACTGCCAACGCGACGCTCGTCAACAAAACCATGCCGCTGGGCACCATGCCTATCATGCTTCCGCTGACGGCTTTTAAGGCATTGTTTACTTCTTCGACCACATTATACGACACGTTGCCTATTGTCACCGAAGAATTGTTGAAATAGGTTGTCCAAACGTTTATGTCCGCTCCGAGCAGAGTTCGCATTTGCTCGCTGCAAAAAAACGTGGCAATGCCCAGCGGGAAAATGATTATCGAAATAAATTTGATAATGCTGCGGATTCCCTTCATGAGTTCGCTATCGGGCGTTTTTGCTTTTTTCACGCGTGCGGAAAGTTTTTCCACGTAATTATCTTTGCCCACTCTTTCGCAACGTGCGATGCAGTTGCCGGATACAACAAAACTTCCGCTATAAAGAATGTCTCCTTTCCGTTTTTTGACAGGTTCGCTTTCTCCCGTCAGCATCGATTCGTTTACTTCCGCTTCGCCCACAAGCAATTCGCTGTCGCAACAAATCTGTTTTCCTGCGGAGAGCAGTAAAATATCGTCCACAACAATATCGCGTGTGGCGATAGTTTGTTTTTCCCCGTTACGCACCGCTTCGACGGTCGGTTCGGAAATTATAGACAGCTTTTCAACAGCCAATTTACTGCGTATTTCCTGAAATATGCCTATCGCCGTGTTGGCAACGATAATAACGATAAACATCATGTTGGTTACGCTGCCGCAAAGCAACATCAACAAAAAAATAATGAAACCCAACAAGTTGAAAAACGTAAAAATATTGGATGCGAAAATTTGCAAATAACTTTTACCCACAACCTTTTTTGTGCGGTTGACAAGTTTTGCCTCTTTTCGCAAACTTATATCCAGATCGGACAATCCCTCGTTTATATCAGGAGTATAACGAACGAGAGTTCCCTTATTTTTTTTCATACGAACTCCTTAACGGTGCGGCTTTTCTCCGCGTAATTTTAATGTCGGACACGCATTCAGGGACAAATCGGCAAAATCGTCGTTGAGATACATATAGTAACCTCGCGAGGCGATCATCGCCGCATTGTCTCCGCAAAGGGACAACTTGGGCAGACACACGCGTATGCCGCGATTTTCAAACTCCTTTAAGCGCCGTCTGAGATAGCTGTTTGCGCCCACGCCCCCTGCCACGGCGACGGTTTTTGCATTGTTGCGGTCTATTTCACGGGAAAGTCTGTCTATCAGCCCGTCTATCGCGGCGACGGTAAACGAAGCGGCGACATCGGCTTTGTTTATTTGCTCGCCTCTTTGCTCGGCATTGTGCAACAAATTTATCACTGCGGTTTTGAGACCGCTGTAACTGAAATTTCCGTTGGACGTGACTACCGAATGAAATTTGAAACAAGGATCGCCGTTTTGCGACAATGCGTCTATCTGCGGTCCCCCGGGATAGGGCAATCCCAAAACGCGCGCCACCTTGTCGAATGCTTCGCCTACCGCGTCGTCGACGGTGGAACAAACGACGTCGTATTCGTCGTAAGAAACGACGTTTACAACGGCTGTGTGTCCGCCGCTTGTAAGCAAACAAACGTATGGCGGGGTCAAATCGTCATAAGTAAGATAATTGGCGCAAATATGCCCTTCTATATGGTTGACAGCAATGAGCTTTTTGTTTGCAGACTGCGCAAGTCCCTTGGCATAGGATACGCCCACCAGCAACGCGCCCACCAAACCGGCGCCATAAGTAACGGCGACAGCGTCAATATCGGACAATGAAACACCTGCGTCTTTCAGCGCTTTTTTGACCACTTTGTCCACCGCTTCCACATGGTTGCGCGAAGCAATTTCGGGCACCACTCCGCCGTACAATCGATGAATATCTATTTGCGAAAGCACCACATCCGAAAGTATTTCCCGTCCGTTTTTTACCACTGCTGCGGCGGTTTCATCACAGGAGCTTTCTATTCCCAATATATAAATCTCTTTGTTCATCTTTAAAATAATACGCCACCGCACGGTTTTTGTCAATTTTTTGTCGGAGTCGCGTCCGACAAAAATAACAATGCGACAAAAAACGACGCCGTTATACAAAAATTGCGAACCCGTTGTCGGGATTCGCAAATTTTCTTTTTATTTCAGTTCTTTTGGCGCGCGAGGATAGAGCAATACGTCTCGGATATTGGACATTCCCGTAAGATACATTACCATTCGATCCAACCCCATACCGAATCCGCTGTGCGGCACGCCTCCGTACCGACGCAAATCAAGGTATTGTTTGTATCCTTCGATCGTTATGCCCTTGCGCTGCATTGCTTCCACCAACTTGTCATAATCCGTTTCACGCTCGCTGCATCCCACGATTTCTCCTATACCGGGCACAAGCAAATCGGTAGCCGCAACGGTTTTGCCGTCGGGATTTTGCTTCATATAAAACGCCTTTATATCCTTGGGATAGTTTGTGACAAAAACGGGTTTTTTGAACACCTGTTCGGTAAGATAACGTTCGTGTTCGCTTTGCAGTTCGGCGCCCCATTCCGGTTTATACACAAAATTCGCATTGGATTTGACTAAAATTTCAACCGCATCGGTATAATCCAATACAACAAAATCCGATTCCACAACGTTGGTGAGTTTGTCAATCAAACCAGGTTCGTAAAACCTTTCGAAAAATTCCAACTCGGGCTTACAATTTTTCAACACATAGTCCACAACGAACTTGACAAAGCCTTCGACGATCTCGATAATGTCGGGTAATTCGGCAAACGCAACTTCCGGTTCAACTTGCCAAAACTCCGCGACATGACGCGACGTGTTGGAGTTTTCCGCACGAAAAGTGGGTCCGAAAGTGTAAATTTTGCCCAAAGCCATAGCCGCCGATTCTCCTTCCAACTGACCGGAAACAGTCAGGAAAGCTTTTTTTCCGAAAAAGTCGTCGGCGTAATACTCTTGTTCATCCTTTGCGGTGTCATTCCAATGTTTGGTCGTAACGTTAAATACTTCTCCCGCGCCCTCGCAGTCGCTTCCCGTTATGATGGGAGTATGCACATAGGTAAATCCCCTACTCTGAAAATAAATGTGCGTGGCATAACTCAAAACGGAGCGAACGCGCTGCACGTTGAGCATTGTGTTGGTACGAACCCTTAGATGAGGCATCGTGCGCAAAAATTCCAAGGTATGACGTTTTTTCTGCAACGGATAGTCGGAAGGACATTCTCCCAATATGCGATAGGAGTCAAGACGCAATTCGCATACATTCTGCGGCGATTCCACAAGACTTCCTTGCAACATTACGCCGCATCCGACGGAAAAAACTCCGGAAATTTTGTCGTCGAAACGAGATTTGTCCACAACAATCTGCAAGTTTTTGAGGCAAGTACCGTCGTTTACTTCGAGAAACGCGACGTTTTTGGAATCGCGCGCAGTACGTACCCAGCCGCACACGGTAATCTGCCTGTCTGAAAAGGCTTTGTAGTTTTCGAAAATTTCTCTTATATCGGTATGTTTCATAATTTCTCCTGTTGCGCTGTCGACCGACATCGGGTTGTTCACAACTATCTGTCGCGCACTTGACTGCGCATAGATATAATTATATCAATATTGTTTGGAAATTGCAATAATTGAACGCGTATTTGAGCGCCCAAAACATTTTTTTACAAAGTAATTGCATACCTTGACTTGTTGGTATATAATAATGTCAACCGAAAACGGAGGAAAAACATGTCAGATACGGCAATCATCACAACCGACCTAACCAAAGCGTACAACGGAATACGTGTTGTGGACGGAGTGTCCGTCGAAATAAAAAAGGGAAGCATAGCGGGACTCGTGGGTAAAAACGGCGCAGGAAAAACCACGTTGATACGTATGCTCACGGGACTTGTCGGCCCGAGCGAAGGAAGTTTTGAAATTCTGCCCGGTCAAACGCGTAAAAGCACAGATGTGTCCGCAATAGTGGAAAGCCCGTCGCTGTTTAACAATATGTCCGCGATGGACAACATGCGGCTTCAATGCAAAATATTGGGGATTGACGCGAATAACGAATATCTTGCGCAAACTTTGGCGTTGTTACAGTTGGACCCAAACCTCAAACGCCCCGTCAAAAATTATTCTCTCGGCATGCGACAGCGAGCGGCTCTCGCAATGGCGCTTGTGGGCAAACCACAATTGCTTATTTTGGATGAACCGACAAACGGACTCGATCCGGAAGGTATTCGTCTGATACGCGAAATTCTCATCAAAATGTGTCGGGAAAACGGCGTTACGGTGCTTATTT
Organism: uncultured Clostridia bacterium; assembly: GCA_947601445.1. Classification (GTDB taxonomy): domain Bacteria; phylum Bacillota; class Clostridia; order Christensenellales; family CAG-314; genus Fimimonas. The sequence goes on from CANQGD010000005.1 coordinate 30,718, forward strand.
CCAGCCATATACTTGCGGAATTAGGCAAATTTGCCACGGAATTTTTCATAATGGACAAAGGGAAAATACTCAAACATGCGGCAGCAGAAGAATTGGCGAACTTTGCTCAAAACAAATACCGTCTCACCGTGGACAAAACGGGCATTGCCAGAGAAGCGCTGTTGCAATTCGGCCGCGTGGAAATCATTTCCCCGTCTCAATTGGAACTGTATGCGGAAATACCCGTCACGCAGATTCTTCAAACGTTGTCGGATAAAGATGTATCTGTGCGCAGCGTAACGCAAGCGGGCGACCCGTTGGAGGAATTTTACATTCAAGCGCTGAAAGAAAACGGCATAAACGGAGGCGAACAATGACAAATATACTGCAAACGGAATTTTACCGTCTGAAAAAAAGCAGATTGTTTTGGGCTTTGTTCTGCGTTTCCGCCGGACTACCGTTAATATCCTCACTGTTGTCGCTGTTGCTGTTATTCGGGATTTACTCGCTTAGCGGCGAATCGGGCGTAAGTATCGATTGGCAAACATTCCGCTCGTTGCATCTTACCACATCGATGTTATCCGAATATGCAAGCGTGCAAAACGACGCTTCGCTGTTGGCAGTAATTTGTACGGGCGTCTGTTTGAGCAGAAATTTTGCCTACGGCACATACCGTAACATGCTGCTTGCAAAACACAGCCGATTGGAAATATATCTTTCCGATTTGTTGACGGCTATGATAGTCGGCGCAAGCTATATCGGTGTATCTATAATTTCCTCACTGCTGTTCGGAGGACTGATTTTCGGCTTCGGCACATCGGCACTGAATGTATTTACCGCAATAATAACGTCCATTATGTTGGGATTGATCTCTATCGCTTTTGCGCAAACTCTGCTGTGTATGTTTTTGTTCGGTACGCGCAAAACGTCCGTAGCTCTTTCCTGCACGATAGTTATTTGTCTGGTTGCGCCCTCCCTGTTTGAAGGATTAGTACAGATGCTGACATTATTCGAAGTATTCGGCGCGTCCCAAATCAATATCGATCTCAGTTGGGTGCCTTTATACAATTCGTCCTTGCTGGATTTGTACGATATAAGTTGGCCCCTTGTCGGCAAGATTGTTCTTTATCTCGTACCCCTTTCGATATTTTTCGGATTTATGGGTTGGATAACTTTCCGCAAGGCGGATTTGAAATAAATACCGTTAGAGTAAAACAGATATTTTGCAATTGACGAATTTTGCTTTTCAAATCAAACAAAATTATCCGCAAAAAACATACCCCGAAAATTGCACCGTACACGGTGATTTTCGGGGTATTTGTTTCAGACGTTTTTTGCACTATTTTTAACGCGATCCCAGCGGCGCCGAATAAGTCCGCAAGCGTAAAATACCGATACGAAAGCGCGTCGTTTATTCCGTGCGCAAAGCGACAACGGGGTCTTTTTTCGCCGCCGAACGCGAAGGAATGAGTCCGGAGAAAAGCGTAAGCACAACGCTGATACTGACGAGAATAAGCGCGGCAACGGGCGGCAATACTGCGTTCAAGCCTCCTATACCCGTCAATGCGTGTAAAATAAGATTGATGGGTATACACAACAAATAAGTTGCCAAAACGCCTATCACTCCCGCCGCAAAGCCTATAATAATGGTTTCGGCATTGAACATGCTGGAAACGTCCCGTTTGGACGCGCCTATTGCGCGCAGTATTCCTATTTCCTTTGTACGTTCCTGTACGGAAATCAAGGTAATGACGCCTATCATTATCGAAGAAACAATCAGAGAAATTGCCACAAATGCGATCAACACGTAGGTAACGGCGTCGATGATCGTTGTTACCGCAGACATCACCAATGCCACCAAATCGGTATACTCTATTTTTTGACTTTCGTCCGTGATTACTTCTTTGTTGTAGCGGTCGATTTCCTCCGCGATAACGTCCTTTGCGTCAAAACTTGACGCAAAAATATTTATGGATGCGGGTTTGTCAAGGTCTACGCAACCCAACAGCGACAAATTGCCTTCGTAGGTTGCTTCGCTGAACTCCAATATTTCGTCGTAATATACGGAATATTGTGCGTCTGACGCTTTGTCAAGATAGGCTTTTGCAGTTTCCGCAAATTCCTTGTCGGACAAGGCGTTAAGCTCAATAAGACGATTGCCGACATACAGTTCTTTTTGCATTTCCACCACACTCGGACGCACAGCATCTTTAATTTGCTCTTCCGTCATGCTTTCGAGCAACTCCAAAATTTTTTCTGCTGGAATACCGGTCTGATTTGCAAACATGTCGGCTATTGTGGAATTTAATATACCCAATTGCGCAAGATCGTTCAGTTGCGTGTCCGCCGACTGCCGGATTGTTTCCATATTGTCGAGAGCAAGCATTTGCGCATATAAATTTCTTTGTAAAGAATCCGAGTTTTCAAAATAAGTTTGAAAGGCTTCTTTCTTTTTTGCGTCGGACAAGGTTTTTGCTACGGAGTCAAAGGTGCGTCCCGTAAAAACATCCGTGGTCGGATCGTCTTTTTGTTCCTTAACAATTTGGGAATTTTCCGCTTGCTGCACAACGTACTTGGTCAACTTGCTTGTATAAGCGATGGAGCCGGTCAGCATGTGCGCAGTGGCGTCGGGATTGGGACGGATTATTCCCGTTATGTTAAGCTCGAATCCCTTGCCGTAAAGCATTTCGGGATTGTTTTGCATTTCCGTTTCCCGTATATCCATCCAAGTATCCCCTACTTTTTCATAGAAGGAGGAACTCAGTATAACTTTTACCCTTGTTCCGCAAATGTCTTCATACTCCCAATCACGGTAGTTTTCGGAATCTTCGACAGTGGTTTTGTTGCGAATAGCGTCCGCAACCGCGTCTATATAGTCTTGCCCTATAAGTCCCAAAGCATAAAGCGCGATGTCGCTTATTTCGTTGTCGTCGTTCATTATCAATACAACGTCGTTATAGTTTTCGGGCCAAGTTCCGTAAACAACATCATACTGATCTTGGATAAGGTCATTGACGGGTTCTCCGTTTTTCCCCGCCAACATCTCTTGCCAGATATTCATATTGAAGTTTCCCAATCCGGCATAGTATTGTCCCGTGGAAGCCTCGACATTTTCCAGATATATATCGAGCAGATCTCTCATGAGGTTGCCCACATTACATTCGATAATTTCTCCGTCTATGTTTTTTGTGTAAACATTCAAGTTGAGATTGTAGTTATAGGAAAGTCCCGCAACGGCTTCGTGCAGTTTGCTGTCTTCCTTGGCTACTTCTTCTTCGAGAAATTTTTTGAAAGCGACAAGATCGTTGGATTTTTGCGCAGACCCGGATACCATATTTACCAAATCGTAGATCATGGAACGACGATAAACCTTGTCGTTGCCGTGTTCCGTTTTGTTGTTTTCGGTTTCCATCATATTGGCAACCATTGCCGACAAGTCCATTGTCGTGGATTCGATGGTCAGCGGATAGCTTGTGAGCGTTTGCTCCTCCACCAAATTGATGTAATTGGTCATGCCTTGACTTACGGACAGAATGAGCGCAATGCCGATTATTCCTATGCTGCCGGCAAAGGAAGTAAGTACGGTACGCCCCTTTTTCGTAAATAAATTGTTCAAAGACAACTTGAACGCCGTCCAGAAAGACATAGAAGAACGTTTCTTTTTGTTTTTGGAGCGCTTTCCCGCGACCTGCAAATTATCCTCGCTTGCACCCGATACGGTATTTTCCGTCGCCGACAAATCGCTTTCGGCAACTTCGTCGGTTTGTTTGTTTTGTGCAAGCATACGTTCGCTCTCGGCTTGTTTTTCTGCGGCATATTCCTCTTCCGTCAAAGGAGCGCTGTCACCCACTATCACACCGTCCAAAATGCGAATTATGCGCGAAGAATACCTCTCGGCAAGCTCGGGATTGTGCGTAACCATGATTACAAGCCGATCGTTGGACATTTCTTTGAGCAACTCCATTATTTGAATGCCCGTTTCGGTATCCAATGCGCCGGTGGGTTCGTCGGCGAGAATTATATCGGGATTGTTTACCAAAGCGCGCGCGATTGCCACACGTTGCATTTGTCCGCCGCTAAGCTGGTTGGGGCGTTTGTTCAGATGTTCTTTCAATCCCACCTTACAAAGCGCGTCCTCTGCGCGCAATTTGCGTTCGCTCTTGGGAACGCCTGCCAGAGTCAAAGCCAATTCGACGTTTTTTAGCACCGTTTGATGAGGAATCAGATTGTATGTTTGAAATACAAATCCGATCGAATGATTGCGATAGGTATCCCAATCGCGATCCTTGTAATTTTTGGTGGAAACGCCGTCAATGATCAAATCGCCGGTTGTATATTTGTCCAATCCGCCGATAATGTTCAAAAGAGTTGTTTTTCCGCAACCGCTCGGTCCCAAAATAGACACAAACTCGCTTGTGCGAAATTGCAAATCCACGCCCTTTAAGGCGTGAACGGCGGTATTCGCCACGGGATAATCCTTTACTATTTGTTTAAGTTCGAGCATAACTACTCCTTTTTTGAAAAAATAGTTCAAAATTGAACTGATTTTATCACCGTGAAATATAAAAGTCAACCGTTTGAGTATATATAGTTAGTTTAACCTTGTTATATTCACCTATTTTCCGCAAAAATCCGCCTATTGCTCGCTCGCGTCGTTTTGTTGACTGTCGGATTGATCGTTCTTTCGCCCTTGACGCGCAGTGGGAGTATCCGGCAAATATTTTATCAGCACACCGCCGCGCTGCAAGGCGAACAATATGAGAGGTATCAAAACCAACTGCAATATTATACCCGCCCAAGTAGAAGTAAAGTTACCCAATATTTTTGTGCAAAACGCCGCAAAGTAAGAGGAAGCGTCACCCATCATGAAAAACGCTCCGACAAACGCATTGAGAATACGTCCCGCAATCATAGCTATTATCAATGCCAATACGGACGCGAAACGACCTATCGAGGTTTTTTTGAGAAAAACCCAACGCATAAGTCCGACAATAAATCCGTATGCTGCCAATTCGAAAATCATAGGTATCAATCCCGCGGGGAAAGGAGGACGCACTCCGCCCGTGGACAAAAAGGACATCAACGGCGTTACAACCCCGCAAATAAGTCCGAGATAAGGACCGCAAAGTATCCCGCAAAGCAATACGGGGAAATGCATGGGGCTGAACAGAGAGGAAAACGCCACGTCGCCGAAAACGTGAAACGTACCCGCAAGTATCACTGCCACTGCGGACAGCATTGCGGTAGTAACTACATTCAGTGTCGTAAATTTTGATTTCATAGAAACTCCTTTTGTTTGATAAAAGAAAAACTTGTCGAATATCGCTATCGACGCAGTTTTAACACAAAGACATTGCGTCCTGCGTAGCTATTTCGACAAATAATTGTATATTGCCGCCAATACGGACGAAAGTCCTTACGTATTGTTGCGATTATATACAACAAAAGACAAACAGCGTATTTTAATTGCAAAATCCGCTTTACCGACAAATTCACGCCGCCCCTGCTAAGGAACGAATAAAACCATACCGCTCGGGGTGCCTGTTGAAGATTTTTTTACCCCTTACTGAAAAAACCGTCCGTTTGAGCTTTTATTTCCTCGAAACGGGACAGAACGACCGTTTTGTCGCCCTTGACCGTAATATAACACTTGATAAGAGGCTCAGTGCCGCTTGGGCGCACTATCAGCTGACTGCCGTCTGCGCTTCTCAGCCTCAAAACGTCGGCACGCGGCAAATCGTACAGCGTTTGTGTAAGAAAATCGCAGCTGTCCGTCACGGGAGAAGTTCCCAATGTTTCAAAGGGTGTTTTGCGGATTGCCGCAAGCAACTTTTCCTTGTCCTCGGCGCCCGACAATCCTTCAAAACGGTAGCTTACCGTATTTTGATAGAAGTAACCGTGTTCGGAATACAGCTCGTCCAGACGCGAAACAACCGTTTTGCCCTGCGATTTAAGTATAGACGCACACTCCGCGATCAGCACTGCGGCAATTACTCCGTCTTTGTCGCGCACGTAGCTGCCTTTGAGATACCCGCAGCTTTCTTCGAAACCGAATACGTAACGCTCCGAATGACCTTCTTTTTCCAACTTGGCAATCACGTTGCCAATATATTTGAATCCCGTCAAAACGTCTCGTACTTCCGCCCCATATTGACGAGCAATGGCATCCAACATCGGAGTGGTGACGATAGTCTTGACCAACACGGGATTTTGCGGAAGCGTGCCTTCACGATACATCTCACGCAAAATACAGTCGGCAAGCAAAACTCCCACTTCGTTGCCGCTTAACTGACGGTATTTATCGCCGTCTTTCACAGCCACGCCCAAACGATCGCAATCGGGGTCGTTGGCGATTATCAAATCCGCATTTGTTTCAACTGCAACTTGTTTTGCCAAAGCAAGCGTTTCCGACTTCTCCGGATTCGGGTACGGACAAGTCGGGAAATTGCCGTCGGGAAGTGACTGTTCTTTGACTATAGTGAGATTGTTCAATCCCATGCGGCGCAACGTTTCCGGTACCACACGATAGCCCGCTCCGTTTAACGGAGTGTAAACCGCGTTGAGCGAGTCGAGCGGCGCGTCGGTCAATCTTTCCTGCAACACACGGTCTATATACATTTCCTCCAACAGCTTGTCGGTGTAATGCACAAGGTTGCCTTCGTACTGCGATATTTCGGGCAACGGTTTGTCGAAAAGCTCCACCGTTTCGATATAACTTGTAACCTCGGCGGCGTCCTCATCCAACAATTGGCACCCGCTTGAATCGTAAACTTTGTATCCGTTGTACTCCGACGGATTGTGACTTGCCGTTACATTTACGCCCGTGTCGCAGTGTAACTCTCTGACCATAAAAGACAAATAGGGTGTAGGCATACACTCCGGAGTCAGATAAACGCTTATGCCGTGGGCGGCAAGCGTCGCCGCAGCCAATTCGCAGAACCGTTTGCTGTTGTTGCGCGAATCGTATGTGATGGCGCAACTGCGCATACGGTGTGCGTCCATATAGCGTGCCAAACCCTCCGTTGCACGGTAAACCGTGTAGATATTCATACGTGCGGTTCCCGCAGCCATAATTCCTCTCAAACCGGCGGTGCCGAAAGACAAATCTCCGCTGAACGCCTCTTTCTTTTGATCTTCGCTCATTGCATACAGCTCGGATAACAGCTCCTTATCCTCGACTTTGCTACACCATTCTTTGTATTTTTCCGAATAACTCATTTTTTACCTCTATTTTACCGTTATTCCGTCCACTCCCGCAAGAGTGCAGGACAAAAATGCCGTCAACGCTTTATGCATGGTTTCCAAATCTTCACACCCGCACGTTTCGCATGCAGAGTGCATCGCAAGTTGCGCTATACCTATGTCGCACACTTTCATGCCCAATTCTCGCGCAGTTACAAGTCCCAAAGTGCTTCCGCCGGAGAGTTCGCTGTTGTTGTATAAATCCTGATAAGGCAAGCCGACCAAGTCCATAAGACGCTTGAACACGGCGGCGCTCAGTCCGTCGGTGGCATAGTTAACATGATGTTTGACGATTATGCCCTCGTTCATATGGCATTTGTACAACGGGTCGTGTTTTTCGGGATGTGCGGGATGCGCCGCATGTCCGTTATCCACAGAGAGCACCATTCCGTTTTCCGTTGCATATGTCGATTCGGTTCGGGTCAGGTCCAACGCGTCGATTATTCCGTCCAACACCTGTTTCAAAAATCCCGGTGTGCCTTGCCGCGTACCGCTGCCCGTTTCCTCATTATCGAGACACGCCACCACGGCAAGCCCTTGCGGTTCGGCGTCCACCAATGCGTAAAGGGAATTGTATACGCTTGTGAGATTGTCCAACCGAGCCGAACACAAAAATTCGTTATGTAAACCGCTTGAAAATGCTTCCGTAGCAGGCGTAACATATAAATCTGCATCCAAAACATTATCCTCGGTGAGGCTTGCATACAAGTCGGCTTCGCCCTGAGCAAACAAGGGCAAAGTGTCGCTTTGCGGCTTCAAAAACGGTTTTTCGTTGGCTTCGCGATTAAGGTGGATTGCAAGACTTGGAATAACCACATTGTAGTCGCTTACAACAAGCTGTTGTTCCACCCCGTCCGCTGTTTCCGTCAACAAACGCCCCGCAACCTTCATTTTGCGGTCGAAATAACTGTACAGCAGTCCTCCGCCGTATTTTTCCGTATTGATGCGTTTGAGACTTTCGCTTTCGACAAGCCTGTTGCCTTTGATTTTGAAAGAGGGACTGTCCGTATGACTGACAACTATGTTGAATACGTTGGATTGTCCCAAACAAAACGCGACGACCGAACTGCCGTTTCGGGTAACAAAATAACTGCCGCCCCGTTCAAGTTTCCAACTGTCCCCCAATGTGAGACGTACAAAACCCTCTTCTTTGAGAATTTCGCAAGCGTTTGCCGTTGTGTGATAGGCGGTATAGCTGCTGTCCAAAAAATCTTTAAGTTCCATGTGGCTGCCTCCTTTGTTGTAATTACAGGTGCTTTTCTATGCACGATTTTATATGTTCGACGTAGGCTCTTGCTACATTAAAGCCCGTTACTTGTTCTATTTTCTCAAACATAGCATTACTGTTGACTTCACAAAGTTTAGGCGGGTCCGTCAACAAAACATCTATGCCGCAGTAGTCCAACCCGATGATTCGTGCGACTTTTTCGCACATTGCGGCAATTTGCGAAGGAACAATCGTTTTTTCGCATTTGCTCCCGAGAGAAGCGTTCGAACGAAAATCCGCATCGTTTGAGCGCACCATGGCGCAAACGACTTTGCCGCCTATCACGATCACGCGCATATCCCGTCCGCGACTTTCTTTTTCGTAATGTTGCAACAGGTAAGATTGCGATTTGATTTCTTCCAAAATTTTTTCCAACTGCCGCCGAGTGTCGCACAGATATACCTGTTCGCCGAAACTTCCGTGGCATTGTTTGACGACGACGGGCAGCCCGAGCTTTTCAACGACTTTATCCAAGTAAGCGTCACCGATTGCGGCGTTCGGATTGTAGCACAGCGGTCCCGCGACGGTATCCGGCATAGGTATACCCTCGTTTGCCAACACCGTATGCGTCAACATTTTGTCGTCGCATATCTCCGTGGCGCGAGCGCTGTTAAACACACGGACGCCGATTTTTTCCAGCAGCATCGGGGTTATGCGTTCCTTGTCGAAATACAGCACGAAATCCGAATGTAAATTACATTCGATTGCACCGTTTTTCACATAAACCGCAAAACCGTCGTTTGCTTTCACTTCGATTTCGATGTTCAATGCGGAAAATTCTTCCGTCATCCGCTGCAATTTGCGTTTTTGCACGGGATGATTGTCGTAGGGGTTAATCAAAATCGTCCCTTTCATAACATAATAGTATACAATAAATAAAAGATGCAGTCAAGATTTGGAAATGTATTATACAACTAAATTCGCCTGCAAATGCCAAAAAGGATGCAATATAAGACTATAATACGCAAAACGCACAGCAATCCTTTTGCCCGAGTGAAAACGCGATAATTTCCGTTCGGCAATGCAAAAGCGCCCGAAAACCGTTTTTCACAAACAATTCGGACGCTTAAATACCGCGGCAACCGGAAAAATCAATCTTCCTTGACTTTTACGGACAATTCAACGGGAAAATCGCTCATCGGCTTGTCGGCGAGAGCTGCCGTCGTCCCCTGTTTTTGACGATATGCCTCGTGAAATTTCAACAAATCAAAGTCATATTTTACCTGTTCGGCAAGAAATTTTTCGGCAACGTAACGCATTTGCTCGGCGACATCATCCAAAACCTCACGGGGAATTTCTTTGTCGTTTTTTGCAGTGATCGGACCGCTCACTTCCTCGCTGTCCGTTCTGCCGTAGCGCACGGTTGCTTCTATTTCCGCCTTAAATCCGCCTTTTCCGTCCGGTTCCAGCTTGACGCTTTTTTCCGTCACCTGAACGGTACGCGTCACCGTATCTTGAAAGGACACAAACGTTTCGCCGTACACATCGGGAGAAAACAACGACATACCCTTTACCGCCTGTTCGGAAAGCGTCGCAACATATTTGTTTGCGCGGAAAACGCAAATTTCACGATAGCTTATGAAACCCATTTCCTTGTCGGGAGAACTGCTGTCGGTATTTTGCGACGGTACAAAACGCACCCTGTTGAGAAAACCCGTGCAATGCAATTCGTTTTGACTGCGCGCAAACTCCAAAAGGCTGTTGTTTGCTACGGCAATTTTTTCCGCCTCATCCAAAAGCGCGGTCGCTATCGCCAAGGACATACTCTGTGCAAGCGCATTTCCCTTGTTAAACAATTCCCGCGCGCTACCTTCGCAACAGCAAACAACCGCGCTTTCCTTGAAACTGTGGTGATTTATAAAATACTCCGTCAAATCGCCGAAATTTACTTTTTCGCAGTACTCCTGACCCAACACAAGTACAACACATTGTCCCAGCGAGGCTTCCTTACCCGTCACTTCGGCGACGTTTTGTATGGCAACGTTGATCGTTTCTCCCTTTACCGTGACAATTTTGCTGAAAGTTCCTACTTGTTCGGTGCCGTTGCCGGGAGACACTACTTCGGCAGTCATCACAACGCCTCCGTCGTCGGCGGCGTCTACCCCGATACCGAGTATTATCGCCCTGTCCAACACATTGCTCCCTTTGAAACTAACCGCAATCACCCCAATTGCAACAAAAAATAAAAGTACGGCGCCTATTCGCTTGAAATTACTCACCCGACACCTCCGTTTTTCTTTGCGCAACTTTCGTAAGCAGCGGCATCAACAACGGCAAAACATACTGCACCAAAGTGAAAGGAATTACACCCCACTTGACGACAGTATCCAACAACGCGTCGGTAGATACAAACATCGGCAGCGACAGCGTCAACAACACAACGGACGCCGCTATCCAATTGAATTTGACAAAACGCTTGCCTACAAACTTTTCGATACATTTGTACGCGCAAAAAATAAATATAACCACTTTGATAAATACGCTCACCAACCAAATGGACAAAGTCAGCCAATCCCACCTGCCGTTGGTAGTACTTGCCGCGGAAAACACGCCGATCTTGCTCATTGCCATATCGAATTGCGGCGCGAGATAACCGAACAGCGACACAAACACCGCATTGAGAAGAATGGACAACAACGCTCCCACACCGAAAGAAATCAGCATAGGCGCAAATACGCGCTTTTTGATTTTTATTCCGTCCAATACGAAGTATATGAAAATGTAGTCGGAAAACCAAAAACTTCTCGTATACGACGTTAGTAAAATTTTTCCCCAGCCGGCTTCTCCCACGGGCAACAGCGCGCCGAATTCCGCCTCTCGCAAAGGAGAGATAAAGAGGGCGACAACCGCAATCAAAATAAGCGCAAACAGCAGTTGACCTGTACGAGCAACGGCGTTAAAGCCCTTTACTGTGGCAAAAAAAGCGAGTGCGGCAACAGGCAGAACATAAACGATCCAATTTGTCGACACATCGAAGGTGACGGAAAACATTTTATAACACGAACTGAGCAATATATTTGTGCGCAATACAAATATCACAAAAAATATCGCCAACAACAATTTGGAGACGGGTTTAGACAGACTTTTGTCGAGAATAGACGAAATGTCCAAGCGAGACGCATTGTTCAATTTGATCGCCCACAACAAAAAACACAGACATATCCCGTCCCACACAAAGCCGAATGTTACGGCAAGCCAACTGTCATGTCCGACGTCCCCCGCAAGCAACGACGGCAATGTTAAAAACTTACCGCCCATAACAATCAGCAGATAAAGCAGCGCAAGTTGATCCACGCTGACTCTGTTTTTATCCATCAGCCCCTCCTGTTATCGTTTTCGTTCGGAATCGATTTGGGACGTTTTTTCATATTGGGTACGGGAATTTGCGCTACCGCGTCCTGCCTATCCTCCGGTATGTCGGGGGCAAAAGGCGCAAGAAACGGCGTTTTGTAATCCTGCATGGACGCGAGATAAACGATGATCGTCAACGTTGAAACAATGACGCCCAACAACCCCATTACTCCGCCTACAAACGTTACCGCAAGTCTCAAAAGGGACAAAATAAGAGTATTGTCCGGCATTGTAAACAAACCTATACCCGAAAGCGCGCCTATCATTACTGCGGGCGCACCTAAAAGTCCCGCTTGCACCGCCGCGTCGCCAAGCACGATTGCGCCGACAAGAGAAAGAGAAATGCCCACGGCGCTCGGCATACGCAAGTTTGCTTCGCGCAATATATCGAAAACAATCAAAACCAATATCATTTCCGTAAGTGGGCTGAACGGTATAGCTTCGCTGGCGTTTAATACCGTTATCAAAAATCGCAACGGAATTATTTGATAGTTATACACCTGCAAACACACATACAGTGCGGGCAACAACACCGAGGCAATAACGCTCACAAAACGCAAACTGCGAGACAGCGTGGTCATCGTGGAATTTTCATAGTAGTCTCCCGGCGACTGCATATCCTCCACAAACAGATACGGCAACGTCAGCACCATAGGGCTTCCGTCGGATATTACCGCGATACGCCCTTCCAACATTTTGCCCACCGCAATATCCGGTTTTTCGGTACTGCCGACACGTCTGAACAAAAACGTTTTGTTTACGTCCAAATATCGCGCCAGATAACTGCTGTCCAACACACCGTCGGTCTTTACGGATTCCAGGCGTTGCACAATATCATCCACTATGCGTTTGTCCGCTATTCCCTCGATGTAACATACGGAAACGGCGGTATTTGTGTATTTGCCCACCGCCAAATTTATTATCTTAAAATTCGGAGTTTTGAGCCGTTTGCGCAAAAGAGTTATGTTGACCTTTATATCCTCCACAAAGCCCTCGCGCGGTCCGCGCATAACCATTGAAGTAGGCGGTTCCGCAACGGACCTTCCGACCGCAGTACGCGTATCCACGGCGATACAATTGTCTTTTTCGTCAAAAACAAGAGTATAACCGTTGGTGAAATCTTCTATTGCGGCAAAAAAGTTGGGCGGACGGCGCACGCCCGTACTCGCAGCAAGTTTTTGTTCTATTTCGTCGATATTTTTGGCTTCGGTGATGTAAGCAAGCGGTTGCAGCACGAAATCGGACACTTTAACGCCGTCGCACATCGTATCCAAACATACGGCGTTGAGCGTTATGCCGCAGACAATTTTTCGCACGCGAAAATCATCTTGCCCCTGCCACAGCTTTTGAAATTTATCGAAGGAAATTTTCATATATCTGATTTTTGCTCAGATAACGAAGAAATATACTTTTCATTGCGCAATACCCGTCGTAATTTTTATCCGATACATCAAAATAACATATAAAAAAGCGCCGAATCGCAATCCGACGCCGAGAAAATTATATTTTTTTTTCGGTATATTTAATTAAATAACCACACCGTACATTTGATCGAGGGAAACATCGCCCAAATCGCCGCGACTGTCGGCAGAATCCGATCTGTTGTCTCCCATGGCAAAAAAGCACCCTTCCTTGACAACATAGGGATATTCCTGCGACGTATAGGCAAGACGACCCAATCCGACGCCCATTACCGACAAATCGAACGCTTGAACGTCGAGAACCTGTTCGCCCTCTTCGGCGGCATGTTTTTTCCCGTAATGGTCTTCGTAGAGAATTTCTCCTTGCGGGGTTTGTATCACAAGACGGTAATTGCCGTTTTCTTTTTGCTCTAACCAAATTTTGTCGCCGCCGAGAGCAACAATTCGCTTGATGAGCTTTTCGTACTTGCCCCCTATACCGGACTCCGAGCGGGCAAAGAGCGCTTTGAGTTTGCTGTCAACACGAAATTTGTAAAATACTGCCACGTCGCCTCTTTGAGGCTTCGCCGTCTTGTTTACATGCACGACATCGCCGCTGTGATACGTAAGTTTCGGGTCATATCCTGCGGAACTTAAATCATTATAATAAAATGCCGTCATGGATTCACCGCTAATGGTAATCTTTCCGAACACGAAAGCGCGCAAAATTACCGCCAATGCAAGCACTGCCACAAGAACCCACAAAACAATATCCAATACGCGGCCGAACCTGCTGCGCGGCGTTTGTTGTATTTGCTCGGTTCCTGCGGGGACGTCGTTTTGAACATCGGAGGCGTTTTCGGAAATTACGGCGTTTTCATGAGATATTTCCGTTTCCCGTTGTTCGCAGCGCTCTTCACAAGAAGCCTTCTCAACAGAGTCGGCTTCATCGGAGAGTTTATCGAGTTGTTTGTCGTTGTCACTTTGCATTTTGAACTACCTTGTGAAATTTCTCGCCGGACAGCATCACAACGCGACCGCATTTGACGCATTTTATTTTGTAATCCGCGCCCGTTCGCACCACCGTCCACTGTTTGCAGCCGCACGCGTGCGGTTTGCGCGTCGTTACAGTGTCTCCAACATCGAAAGTCGTCATACCAAGAAAATGTTATTTACCAAAAATTCATTATCGGCGACAATAGCCAACATTTCCACCTTTTCGGAATCCGGCAGTTGTTTGCCGTCGTCATCGCGATGAAAGTTGACCTTGTCAAACGTGACGTGTTCCCACTTGCCGTTTCCCGCCAATTGAACTCGCTGACTGTACTGTTGGTTGTCCGAACCGAATTTTGTGATTGCCACCAATCTTATTTGCTGTCGTATGTTGCAACACACATCGAAAACGACCGTAAACGCCTGGTTTATACGTATACTTTTGTCGTTTATGGCAAAAGTTGCAAGCGCTTTGCCTTTGGCTCCCAATATGTTCAGATAACCTTTGTCAAGCTGCGGTTCGAGGTCTACATTCCACCAACGAAGATCGGTCGACAACGGTACAAGCGTTTGTTTTCCCGTTCCGCTGAAAATAATATTTAGCGATTTCGTTATGTTTGTCGCCATCACTTTTTCGGTAAACACCAAAGTGGAATAAGAAACCTCATCATCAAATGTAGCAAAGCCGGCTATCGTACATTCCTTTTCGTACAAGTTCAATTTTGCCACATATCCGTCGGAAGAACGAGTCAATGTTGCCTTCGTCCAATGCTTGGCGCGTGCATCCGCATCGGTGCAATACCAAAGAGACGTCTTTTCGATCGGGACATCCGTCTTTACGGACAAACAATAATCGCCCCTTTCGTTACGGAAAGATTTTATTTCCGTCTTCGACTTGGCAACATAACCGTTCAGCCATTCCAAAACGCCGTCTACATAACGTTTGGGAAGATAATCCATAGACGTAGGCAATATCAACAGCCGACTTTCGGAATTCATACGCAACATTGTCTTGCCTGTTTGGAGAATATCCACAAAAGGACTGTTTGCGGAGTTAATTACATATACGGGCACTTTGATTTGTTGCGCGTATGTTTGCGGCGCAAGCCCCAACGTCCATTGCTGACGACGCGTATCGTAGGCTATATGCCGTTCCAATTCATCCTTGCCCGCGTCCAAAACGTTTTCGTCTCTACTGATAACGGGAAAATTGCGATACAGATTGCCAAATAAAATTGCCCCGTTGGCTACGCGATTTTCCACACCCAGCACAATAATACCCACATATACACCCTTCCCGGCGGTAAGCACCGACACCTGAGACACGCGCTCTTCGTTCAAAAGATACGTTATTGCTCTGCGGCAGGATACTGTATATTCGTACAACTTTGTTTCGCGCGCCGTTTCGGAAATTTCAAACATCGACAAAGCGTTTTCATTGTTGCAATAGAGTATTTCTTCGGGATATATGGTGTGCAGTCCCTTTGTACGTTTGCCGCACAAATCCACAGACATCGCCACAAAACCGCGCGAGGCCAAATCTTTCAGCGTATCCTCTTCTATCGGATGCGAATAGTTGCTCACTACCAGCACGGCAGGCTTGTCCAAAGCGCTTTTTTTGTAACAAAGCGTACCGAACACACGCGTTTTTGCGCCGCTCGGCAGCGTTCTTCCCGTAAAATACAGCGTTTTGGTCACTATTCCGCCCTGTTCTGTCTGTTTTATCGGGTCAATGTCAAGTTGTTCCGCCGTAGGATCGAAACTTTCCCACAGAGTTTGTGATGTCAGTACGTTTTCCATAATTTCACCGCATTTATTGTAGCACAAATATCGATTTTGTCAAATATATACAATCACTTGTGATAGGATACGTTGTTTTCGATACAGCACGCTCGGTACAGTTGTTCGCAAAGTATCAAACGAAACAATTGATGCGGCAACGTTATCTTTCCGAAAGACATTCGCGTATCCGCTCGCGACTTGACCGCGTCCGACAAACCGTTGCTGCCGCCTATAACAAACGTAATTACGGAAAAACGTTGCTTTTGCCGTACAATCAGCGACGACAGCTGCTCGCTGGATACAAGTTCGCCGTCAATATCCATTGCAACGACGTATCCCTCCGTTTTGGAAAGAATAGCTTCGCCTTCGGTGTTTTTTACGCGTTCTATCTCCGCCTCTCTTTGCACACCGCGACTCAGACATTCGTCAACTTCCACAATTTCCAATTTGCAAAAACGACAAATACGTTTGGCGTATTCGGCGATGGCGTCGCGCAGATATTGCTCCTTTATTTTTCCGACTGCAATAATTTTCAGTTTCATACAAATAATTTCATTATCCAAAGCACAATGCAAACAGCGACGGCGGCAATCAAAACGCCCAAAGAAAGACTGTCTTTTTCATCGTCGGCATTTTCCGTTTGCCATGCGCTTTTGGTGGTTTTAATATAACCGAATACGCAAAGGCAAAAACCCGCCAATCCCGCGAACATTATGCCAAGTACCGCACCCGTGTTTGTTTTTACGTTCCAAAACGCGTCGTTTCCCAACGGGGTGCCGTTCAGTGCGACCACCAACGCGTTGTTAAAAAGATGCGCGGCGATACAGGTCCACAAACTGCCGCTGCGAAACAGCAACAGCGTCAAAAAGGCTCCGAGCACAAATTGATGGATAGTTTGCGCCGGATTTACATGAAATACTGAGAACAATGCTCCCGACAAGGCAAGCGCTGCCGCTTTGCTACGCATATTCCTTGCAGACTGTGCAACCGTTCCTCGGAAAACGATTTCCTCGCAAATCGCTGGGAGAAACGCCGCGACAACAATCAGTCCCGCAAGATTATCGTCAAGTTCTACTTCCGGGCGTTTGAGCCCCATTGCTTCAATTGCATCCAACAACATCGAATTTAGCGGCATCATTCCGAAAATAAGGCAAACGATTGCCAAAAATCCCCACCCCATATGCGCAAAACTCGGTTTGACGTTGAGTTTGGTTGCCGCAATCGGGTTTGTCTTTGTAATGGCGGCATACACAAACGCAGAACCGCCTATGCACAAAGTATACAACGCCTGCATCAGCCAAAACTTCCAACCTTCGGGATTTTCGCCGAAAATAAGAGACAGCGCAAAACTCGCCGTCAACATAATTGTCACGACAAATCCGAAAGAAAACCCAATATCTCGCTTTTTGTAGCTTAATCTAAGCAAACCGTCACCTCATTGCTGTATTGATCGGCAACATATATCATCACATCGCGACCTTCCGTTATTCCGCAAGAAGCGTATGCCGCCACGGCGGAATTAAAGGCAATTTCCTTGGTGTTGTTATTTTCGGAAAGATGTGCAAGCACCACTGTTTTTACGGATGTGTGAGCAAGTTGTTTCAGTATTTCCGACGTTTGAGCGTTGGAAAGATGTCCGCGCTCGGACAAAATGCGTCGTTTGAGAGAATAGTTGTATTCGCCGCGCAGGAGCATATCTTCGTCGTGATTGCTTTCCAGCATAATCGCGCGACAATCGCCGAGGAAATCAATCAAATCTTGGGAATAACACCCCGTATCCGTTACGCAAGCGAAGCGGCTGCCGCCGCACACAAATTTATATCCGAAACAGCAGACTGCGTCATGCGAACAAATATAACGCGAAACGTCAATATCCCCTACTTGAAAACTTTCCTTTATTTCCGACACATCGGAAAAGTACACGCGCTGCCGTATCAAATCGGCGATATTCTCCGGCGCGTATATGCGGGTGGCGGTTTTACGAGTCCACATCGGCAAAGCCGCAATATGGTCGGCGTGTTCATGCGTTATCACGATAGCGGAAATATCCTTCGGTTCAAGACCGCGATTTTCAAGCGCATTCAGTATCGCACGGTAAGAATATCCCGCGTCCAACAAAATGTTGACGCTTTCGCTTTGAATAAGTGTACAATTTCCCTTGCTGCCGCTGAATAACGGCGAAATTTTCAACATTGATTTTTTTCCTTGACGTAATGTAATCATTATATCACACCGCAACGAAATCGACAACAATTATCCGCGCACAACAACTAACGCTTAGCCTGATTACCGATTGTAAAAAGAACCGCCGCGGTATTGTTGCGACGGTTCTTGAATGAAAATTATTTTACTTGCGGTCTTCCT
Source organism: uncultured Clostridia bacterium (assembly GCA_947601445.1). Taxonomy (GTDB): domain Bacteria; phylum Bacillota; class Clostridia; order Christensenellales; family CAG-314; genus Fimimonas. The sequence continues at coordinate 49,096 of CANQGD010000005.1, forward strand.
CGGTTACGTCGATTGTCCCGTCGGAGACTTTTTCTTGCGACTCGGACAATGTTTCGGGAACTTGTTGCGCTTGTTCATCATACTCCGTATCATTTTGTTGAACGGTTATTTCGGGAAGTTTGTCTACATTTTCTCCGAGAGCGCCAAGCAACTCCTTGCGCTCGGCTTGCCACTCTTCGCTGTTTTTGTCACTGCGGCGGTTGAGTTCCACAATTTGCTTTTGCAGCTTGCTTGTAAGTTTGTAACGGGAAGATATGAATATTCCCAAACCGACAACTATTATCGGCAACAAGACAAAAGTAAGCAAAATCGCAATTTGCGCGCTCTGCGGTTGTTGAAGCGGCATAAGTTGCACAACGTCGTTGCCCACAGTGTACTGCCACCACAACAACGAATTTTTACCCATTTGGAAAAATCCTTCTTTGGAGTTATTGACAAAACTTTCCGCAATGTTTCCGTAATCGGCGAGATGTTCCGTAAAATCTTCCAGCGCCACGTAATCCGTTTCTACATAACCTGCCAAACCGATAATCAACGGCGGAATTGCAAGACCGACTGCCTGTGCCGTTGTGTTGAGGAAGTTGTTAAGTCCGGAGAAGTTGCCCTCGGTACGTTCGCCGAAATACAGCTCGCCCACATCGCACACGTCGCCGAACGCGCTGTGAGGAACAAATACCGTGCCGCCGATACCCAAACCGAGAAGCAATCCGAATCCTATCAGAAGCCAATCGGGCGCACCCAAACTGATTTTTACACTGCCGTTACTTACAGTAGGCGTGCCGCTTTCACCGGGCAGAAAGATCATAAACATCGCCACCACGATCCAAACGATCGCACCCGTGATATAGGCAAAACGTTTGGACTTTTTCTTTATTATTCTCAGATAAACGGGCAAAGCAATTATTTGAGCCAAAAACATTGCCGCAGCGGCAACCGTGGCTATCGGGAAACGCGATGTCGCGCCTTCCAAACCCATACTTACCCACAGATATGATTGACTGCGGAGATAAAAGTCGCACAACGTGAAGAAAAAGCTGCTCATAACCGCCATTCCGAAACTGGCGCACATCTGCATGCCGAGATGACGGCGATAGGTTGCCATTTTGAGAGGGCGAACAAAATCTTTGATGTCAAATTTGGATTTGACGGCGGGAGTGACCACTTGCTCGTGACTGAACAATGCCGTGACAAGCGCCGAAAGCATAAATATTCCGCCGAAGGTTGCCGCCATGATTATGTAGGAAGTCGGGCCCTTTTCGGGAGAGGCAATCATTCCCGGAACGGCAACGCAAATAAGGCTGGACATAATGGAAAATGCCAATCTTACCGCATTTGTACGATTGCGTTCGGCAAAATCGTCCGTCATTTCGCTGGCATGCGAATAGTAGGGGATGAGCACAAAGCTTTGCGCCGTGGCATATATCATATACACAAATACCACAAGCAGACATTTTGCCCACACTTGTGTGGTAACAAGGTTCCAAGGGAAGAACAACAAAACAAATCCCGCCAACACCACAGGTGCAAATATAAGCATAAAGAACCGTCGTTTGCCGAACTTGCAGGGGCGTTTGGCGTCGGTGATCTTGCCGATAAACGGGTCGATAATGCCGTCCCAGATTTTTGTAAGCAGCAGTATCGGAGTAAGATATATCATCGGGATACCGACTACTAACGTCAAAAACGGCGTAAACAAAAAGTTGATAATGTTGAAACTTCCGCCCCCGAATATATCGCCGCAGGCAAACGCAAGTTTGTTGCCGAGACTGACCTTGCCGGGAGCAAGGGTCTTTCTTTTCTTTGCTTTTTCAGTCATAAAATTCTCCCGTACGGATAGTTTAATAAAACCTGTTACACATTAAATCTGAACAAGACTACGTCTCCGTCTTTCATTACATAGTCCTTACCTTCGCTGCGCACTTTGCCGTGTTCCTTCGCTTGGTTGTAACCGCCCATCTCCAACATTGTCTCATAGGGGACGATCTCCGCACGAATAAAGCCCTTTTCAAAGTCGGAGTGTATTTTCCCGGCAGCTTGCGGCGCTTTGGTACCTTCGGTTATCGTCCAAGCGCGGGTTTCTTTTTCACCCGCGGTGAGATAACTTACAAGGTGCAACAGTTTGTAGCACTTTTTTACCAGGCGATTCAAACCGCTTTCCGCAATACCGTAGCTTTCAAGAAACATTTGCCGCTCTTCATTATCCAACTTGGAAAGTTCTTCTTCCACCTTGGCGCATATAACAAGCGTTTCGGCATGTTCCTTTTCCGCCTGTTGCTCCACCGCCTTTACAAGCGGATTGTCGTCGTTTCCGATGTCGTCTTCCGATATATTGGCGGCATATATGACGGGTTTGCTTGTCAGCAAGAACATTTCTTCCACGGCTTGACGTTCTTCTTCATCGAAACTCATCGTGCGTACGGGCTGTTCGCTTTCCAAATGAGACAAAATGCGTTGCAAAAGCTCCGCCTCCGTCTTGTATTTTTTGTCGCCCGTTTTTTGCATGGAGACAGCTTTGTTAAGCCGCGCCGTTACCGTTTCGATGTCGGCTAAAATAAGTTCGAGATTGATTGTTTGAATGTCTTGAACGGGATCGACCTTGTTGTCCACATGCGTCACATTGCTGTCGATAAAACATCTGACGACATGGACTATCGCGTCCACCTCGCGTATGTGCGAAAGGAATTTGTTTCCCAAACCCTCGCCCTTAGACGCGCCTTTGACAAGTCCCGCAATATCCACAAATCGAAGATAGGTGGGTGTGATTTTTTTACTGTTGTACAACGCCGCCAATTTATCCAACCGTTCGTCAGGCACAGCCACCACGCCCACATTGGGTTCTATCGTGCAAAACGGGTAGTTGGCAATTTCCGCGCCCGCCTGCGTAATGGCATTGAAAAGAGTGCTTTTGCCCACATTGGGAAGTCCGACAACTCCAAGTTTCATATAATCCTCGGTCTAAAACATACAAAAATTGCGTAAAATTGTATTGCGCAATCCTTACCAAAAATAAAATTAGGTAAGATAAATTATATTTTAGCATATTATTTGCCAAAAGTAAATAGAAAAGGACGTATATGACAGTTTTGCAAAGTATATTTTTGGGATTGTTGCAGGGGTTTACGGAATTTTTGCCCGTGTCAAGCAGCGGCCATTTGATGCTCGCGGAAAAGCTGTTTGACATAGAAGCGGGATTGTTTTTCGACGTAATGCTGCATCTCGGAACGCTGCTTGCGGTGCTTATCGCAATGCGGCATACCTTGCTGCAAACATTGCGTCATCCGCTTGCGGACAAAAAATTGCTTTATCTGACCGTTGCAAGCATTCCCACATTTCTGTTGGCGCTTATCGTCAAGCTGTTTGTGCCGGAAAACATCATGCAAATTGCGCTGCCCATAGGATTTGCTCTGACTATCGTGCTGATAGTTTTGTCCGACAAACTTGCTCGACCGCGTTTCAGACTTCAACAAGCAAGCGGCATTTGCATTGTAATTACCGGTCTGACTCAGGGGATTGCGGTGTTTCCCGGATTATCTCGCAGCGGAAGCACCATTTCCGTGATGAAATTGTTCGGAATGAACGGCAGCGACGCGGCAGAATTCAGTTTTTTGCTGTCAATACCCGTGATAGTGGCAAGCGCCGCGGTCGAAGGGTGGGAGGCTGTGCAGACCGCAATAGCCACTCCGTGGTACTGCATAGTTATAGGAATTGTAGCGGCGTTTTTGTCGGGATTTGTTTCGATATATATGGTTATGCGCGCAATAAAGACCAAAAGTTGGATTTGGTTTGCCGTATATCTGCTTGTGCCGTTTACAATCTCTCTGATAGTACTGTGACTTGAAGTTTTTTACCCGTATGTTGCAAAACTTTTGTCAAAGACATTTTTGCAATATTGAAAAGACGTCGGATTGTTTTGAATTGTCCGTAAAAATACCGTTTAGTCAATCTCCGTAGACCGAAGCGGATATTTTGGAGCGAATGTTTCCGCGTACCACCCGATAAATTGTTTGCCGTTTGCAAATTTAGAGGATAGACACTTCAACCGTAAAGCCAACGGCAATACCGTCGGACATACTTTACTGTCGGATAGCGACGTCTGCTCCCTAAAATGTCGTACACAAATACGAGAATAATGTTTTTTGATTTCTAACATTTGCAAAATATAGAAAATACTTCTTTCAATAAAATACGTACAAAAAGATCGGCGGTAAACAACCTCAACGCCGATCTTTTCAAATTTACAATAAATAAAAAACAATATACTTCAAAAATGACCCGCAACGCGACGAGTGCAAATATGCGTGCGGTGCGTTTTACTTAGCGGTTTTCTGTTTTCAAAATCACTGTTCTGCGGAAAGAGGAACAGGGCGCGAATCGGCTATGAAAATAACGCCGATCGTACCGGGTCCGCAGTGAGACCCTATTACCGGTCCGACAGTCTGCCGCACAATTTTCGCCTCGGGACGTGCTTCCTTAATCATGGCTGCAAATGCGTCTCCTTCTTCCGGACAGTCGGCGTCCAAAACATAAACGTTGAATTCCGTCCCCGTCAATTCGGCAATTACGTGATCCGCCATTTTGCGAAGAGCCTTTTTCTTGCCCGTTATCTTTTCAAATACTTTCAAACTGCCCTTTTCATCAACAGTCAACATCGGTTTGAGACTCAACAAAGTCCCCGCAAATGCCGCAATACCGGACAGTCTGCCGCCCCTTTTGAGATGCATAAGGTCGTCAACTACAAAATAAACCGCAACGCGATCGCGGAATGAAGTTAGTTTTTCTATAATTTCGTCGTCCGACGCTCCGCTGTTTTTAAGTTCGGCGGCATACTCCATCTGTATACCCGCTCCGAGACAAATGGATTTGGTGTCGAAAACCGTGCACTTGCGATCGGGATACTTTTGTTGCAGTTGCTCCAACGCGGTGTTGAGATGATCGAAAGTACCGCTCATGGCGTGAGAAAAACTTACATACAGCACGTCCTCACCCTTTTCAAAATAGGGTTCGAGAATTTGAACGTATTCCTCGGGGTTTAACGCCATTGTTTTGGGAATCTCTCCGCCTCTGACAGCGTCGTAAAAAGCACGGAAATCCGTGTTTTTGCCCAAATCGTAATAGTAAACATTGCCGCCGTAACTATATGGCATGGCTATCGAATACAGTCCGAGTTCTTCCGCACGAGTATACCACAATTCTCCGTCGGCATCGCATATTAAAACACTCATTTTAGTTTCCTCCGTTTTCTCGGCATTTTATTTTTACGTGTTGTTTATAGAGAACAACGCTTCGTTTGTTGCAATTTAATGTTGCAACGGAATATTATTGTTTTTTATCCGTCAAATGTTCGTCACAAACATTTGCCATCACGCTTGTATCCTCTGTACAGCCTTCAAGCTGCTTTACTTGACTTTCCTCCGTCGCGGCAGCGCTTTCTTTTCTTGCAAGCGAATTGGTATCTACTTTCCCGCGGAATACGACAAATTGCTGCCACAAAAATTCCAACACGAAATTGATTATCATGCAAGTGCCCAAACCGATTATATAACCCCAATCTCCGATAGCGGAAAGCCCTTGCTCCACCATTGCCACATACCAAATTTGAAACGGATAAAAGGGTATGTAAAACACAAACGCCAACAACATTGCAATGGGCACATTGTTCGCCGCCTTAAACGTAAACTTGCGATTGAATGTGAAATTCCATATAACAGACAGCGCCAACCCCACCGTATCGGCGATAAAGGTGCTTGTGGGTTGCTCGATAATAAACTTCATGGTGGCGTTTGGGTCCATCACGCGGTCGAGGATTACCAATTTGAGCAACAGCGAACTTACAGCCTGTATCACTCCCGCCGAAATGGAAAACAGCGTAAACTTTACCGCACGCCAAATTTCTTTTTTGTTGATTTTCATTCTTATACCTCGGTGTGCCTGCTCTTATGTTAAAACCGCTTACACTCGCCAAATGTTTGCAAAAACTCGGCAAACGGCAAACGAAATAAGCGCAAGCAAAGCGTTCAATTCAAATTGGCAATCGATTGTTCGAGACGGCGCAACGTTTCCTCTTTGCCGAGCAATTCGGCAATTTCGCTGGCACCGCCGGGAGTGGCGGCAAGTCCGGTCAGCGCAATACGGGCAGGCCAAAGCACTTTTCCGTTTTTTATGCCCTTTTCTTGCGCCAATTCGACAAGCGCGGCATACAGATGCTCATTATCCCACTGCTCTACGTTCTTGAATTTTTCTTTTACGGACGGCAAAATTTCCTTTGCGACGTCCGCATTTGTTTTTTGTTTTTGATTGTCGTACAAACTGTTGTCAAACGCACCGAAATCTGCCAAAAAACGCAATTTTTCCTCTATTTCCGCAAAAGTTTCAATGCGGCTTTGTATCAGCTTGCACACAAGCGTTTTGTCGAAATTTTTCAGATAACATCCGTTTAACCAAGGCGTGGCGTACTCCGCAAACGCCTCGGGAGTCATTTCTTTGATGTAGAGGGAGTTTAGCCAAGCAAGTTTCAACGGATCGAAAATGGACGGACTTTTGTTTATTCCCGAAATGTCGAATTTTGCGAGTAACTCGTCGAAACTCATTTTTTCGGTATCGTCCTTGGGAGACCATCCGAGAAGCGCAATGTAGTTAATTATAGCTTCCTTCAAAAATCCTTTTGCAATAAGGTCCTCGTAGCTTGCGTCGCCGTTGCGTTTGGACAATTTGTGCTGTGCGTCTTTCATTATAGGGGGCATGTGTATATACATAGGACGCTCCCAACCGAATGCGTCATATAAAAGATTATATTTGGGCGTACTGCTCAAATATTCGATACCGCGCATTACGCAGTTGATACCCATCAAGTGATCGTCGATGACGTTGGCAAAATTGTATGTCGGCATACCGTCGGACTTGATCAGAATTTGATCTTCGAGTTCGCTGTTTTCAATGGTAATATCCCCATATACGGCGTCGTGATAGGTTGTGCTGCCCGAAGTAGGCATATTTTGACGAATTACAAATTTGTCCCCGCGTTCAAGACGCATTGCCACTTCCTCCTTGGAGAGGTGCAAGCAATGTTTGTCATAACGGCGAGCGCCGTTTACGGCAGGTAAACTTTCCAATCTTTCTTCACTGCAAAAACAATAGTATGCGTGACCGCTTTCCACTAACTGTTCGGCATATTTCATATATTCGTTTGTGCGCTGACTTTGTATATAAGGACCGTAATCGCCACCCACGTCGGGTCCCTCGTCATAGTTTAGTCCCGTTTCGTGCAACGTGCGGTAAATAATGTCAACCGCGCCTTCCACGTATCTGCCTTGATCGGTATCCTCTATGCGCAAAATAAACTTTCCGTTGTTTTTCTTGGCATAAAGATAAGAATATAGCGCGGTGCGCAATCCACCGATATGCAAGTATCCCGTAGGGCTGGGAGCAAATCTCGTACGTAACTGTGTCATATAAACCTCGTTATCAATTTAAATTTTTGTACTTGTTTTGTATTGTTTCGATGTCTCCGTTGAGGAAAAAGCTGTAATAATCGTTGGCGCTATTGAAAATTATGTGTTCCAACAATACCAAATTTATGCTTGCAAGCGCGTGATACAGCTTTTCGGTGAAATGTATATCGGCTGCGCTGGGACGGCATGTTCCCGTTACATGACAGTGAAACAGAATTACTCCCGCCGCACCCGTACGCATTGCCGAAGCCAATATTTGTTTTGTGTCTATATTGACAGCATCCGTGCTGTCGGAAACGAATACGTCGCGGTAAATATATCTTGTCGCGCTGTCCACATACACGGCAATCAGGCGTTCGGTGTAACTTTCGGAAATCAATCCCTGAGCATACTGCACTATCGAGCCGAATCCGCTCAGTGAAATTCGATTCAAATCGCTCTGGCGGTATCTGCGCCATACTTCTTTGAGCATAGCAAGATTGCATGCGGTAACTTCACTTACTCCGTCTACGGTCATAAGTTGCTCGGGAGAAGCGTTCAATACTCCTGCAAAAGTCCCGAATTTATCCAGCAATTTGTGCGCAAGTTTATTGGTATCCTTGCGAGGCAGATATTGAAAGAGCAGCAATTCCAGAACTTCATGATCCTGAAAAGACGACAAGCCCTCTCGTATCATTCGTTCGCGGAGCCGCGCGCGATGTCCGTCGTTTTCGTGAGCCATAGTTTTTCCTTAAATTTTTTGATTTTTAACAAATTTTTTGTGAGCGTCGCTTATATGATAGCACATTATCTCGAATTTGTGTATAATATAAGCACAAAAAGGCGTACCGATCTAAATCGGCAGACAGCTTTGTCGGCGGAACTATTTGTCCGATTGCGAATTTTTCTACAAAACACGTTGTGCATTCGTAAATCGCGCAGACGCGACAAAAAATCAGCTTCTCGCGACGACCGGCGCTTTGCCGAAAATCGGCGCCATAACTATAAAATTTCGGAGTTAATATGGGAAAAGCAAAAAAATTACTAAACGATCGATTTGACGAAATGGTGAGTACATTACAGCAAGTATTGCGTTTCAACACCGAAAAAACCGCGGCGCTGCCGGGCGCTCCTTTTGGAGAAAACATAAAGAACTGCTTGAATTTTACACTCGGATTGGCGGCGTCTTTCGGATTGGACGTGTACGATTGCGACGGATATGCCGGACATGCGGATTTGAAGGGAAAAGGCAACGAGGTGCTGGGCATACTCGGACACCTTGACGTCGTTCCCGCAAACAAAGACGACGGGTGGATTTGTGCCCCATACGACGCGGAAATCCGCGACGGCAAACTATATGCAAGAGGGGCAATGGACGACAAAGGCCCCATGATAGCATGTCTGTTTGCGGTAAAAGCGCTGAAAGATGCGGGAATAACGCCCGACAAAACCGTACGGCTTATCTTCGGTTGCGATGAAGAAAGCGGAATGCAATGCGTAGAGCATTACTTTACAAAAATGCCCTTCCCAACGGTTTCATTTTCTCCCGACGGAGATTTTCCCGTAATCAACAGAGAAAAAGGCATTTATCAATTTGACTTGGCGTGCGGCAAATTGCCCGAAGGGGTTACGATTTTTGCGGGAGACCGCGCCAACGTCGTACCGTCAAAATGCGTTGCGACTTCACGTAAGGAACTGCCGGAAATGACGTGTTTCCAAACACAAACAGACGAGGGATACACTTACACAAGCACGGGAAAAGCGGCGCACGGCAGCACTCCGAACGAAGGCATAAACGCCACACATCGCTTGCTTACCGCGCTTGCAAAAGCATATCCGAACAATTTGACGCTTGATTTTTTGGTAAACAAAACAATCGACACAAGCGGCAAACGTTGGGGAATTGCGCTGCATGACAACGAAAGCGGCGATCTTACGTGCAATTTGGGTGTACTTCGTACTTCTTCCGACGGATTTTTGACTGCCACATTCGATATTCGTTTCCCCGTCAGCTACAACTGCAAATATATGTACGAATCGATCCGTTCCAACACCCCGGACGAATTTGCGATAATCGAACAGCACATTAGCGAACCGCTTCACGTGCCGTCCGACAGTAAACTCGTTACCACATTGATGGACGTATACAACAAACGTATGAACGTACATTTACAGCCGCTGGCAATAGGCGGGGGAACTTACAGTCGGTGTCTGCCCAATTGCGTGGCATTCGGACCTTTATTCCCGGGAGAAGAACAAACGATACACATGCCCAACGAATGTATTTCGCTTGAAAATTTACGCATCATGGCGGAATTGTACCTCGAAGCCATTTACCGTTTGTCCAAATAAGCCCGAACACAAAAAACAGCGCCTTGGAGCCAATGGGTTTATGCCGCGCGCAGACATATTCCGAATTGACGGATTGGTCAAAATCGCGGTAAACCATTCGAGCAACTGACGTAGACTTGTCCTAATCTCTCTACACTTTTCTCCTGTACTTGGGTGCAAACACTATATGGTACTTGCAATTCCACGTCGTATGTGCTAATTATCCTTGG
>CANQGD010000006.1 GCA_947601445.1 uncultured Clostridia bacterium
TCTTTGGTTTCATCGGACGACTGCACCAACTTGGCGGTAAAGCTTCTGTCCAACTTTATACGGTCGAATACCGCTTCTTTGTCGGAATCCGCCAACACAATGGGAATTGCCGCCACTATCGTCCGCGACTCTGCCGCAGGCGCCGCTTCCATAACAACGGGGGCGGGTTCCTGTGCCGGCTGAGGAGTCGGCACATAAACTATTACCTTTTCGGGTTCGGGTCTGGACGCCTCTTTTCTGAGGCGTCTTTCCCTGGCGCTGACTGCTATATCCGTTGCCAATAAAGCCAACAGAACAAATACAAGTGCAGCTATGATACCCATTTCCGGAAGTGTAAAACCGGAACAAATCAATGCGTTAACCATTGTTCACCTCCTCGCCCTGTTGGGCTTGTTGGTCTTGCGAACGTTTTTCTCGTCTTTTTCTCGCCAAAATCACGAAACACAACACGAGCATCCACAGCAACGAAAGCGCTAAGCCAACTGCCAATGCAAACAATATGATGTAGAATATATTCATATTGCGTTGCGCAATCCATTCTATAATCAGGTCGTCCTGCGTGCCGTCTGCCCATTCGTAATTCAGTTTGTCCTTGATACTGACTACTGCACGATAGGTGCCGTCATCATTTGCGGTATTGCCCGTGATGCTGAGCAAATCTTCGTAGTAATCCTCGGGGATGAACAGATATTTTCCGTCACGGTCGACTACCGGATCGCCTGCGTAAGGTTTGATCAACCTCGCGCGGAGTATCGAGAAGTTGACTGCTTCCGTCAGATAGCCGCTGTAATTTGCGGTTTCCGTTACTCTTGCGCGAACGGAATAATCACCGTAGTTGACAGGAATTTGAGTTGACCAATCATCGGTGCCGCGTACTGCGTATTCGAACACAACTCCGCCGTCATATTCAGCTCCCGACTGGTATTTACCTGTTACAGTGGGCAAACTGTGACTTTGTCCGTATGTCCAATTGCCGACAACGGGTTTGTCCATTGTTACGGAAGATTTGAGAATAAAGTAGTACACAGTTGCGTGAGACGCCTCATAAGAGCCGACATTTGTGCCCTCAAACATGTAGTTGCGACTGTCTTTCAATCTAATTTCAACGGGATAGCCGCCTTCGCGTACATCCACCACGCCTTCGGTGAAAGGCAATCCGCCTACAACTTCGATCACGCCGTTCATCTGTTGTTCGATAAACTCGCTGTCGATGAAATGACGGGTGCCGTCATACAATACATCATGTTCGCTTGTTGCGATGTCTCCGAGAACAACGGTCTTGGGCAAAATTGTGAATTGACATTCGATCTTGCCCGTGTTGGACGTGTAGTTGCTGCTGAGAACAAATTCTCTGATGTAGGTGCCTGCTTCCGTAGGCATTATCGTACTGCGTTCGTAAACGGTATTACCCGTTCCGCGATAATAGATTGCGTGAGGCAAGAAGCGGTCGTTATCGGACAGATCGAGTTGCGGGAAGAATCTGAGCGCCTTTGCGTCGGGTTTGAGTTCGCCCGTTTCGGCGATAATGTCCTTACCGTCGTAACCACGGATGGAGAATTCCGGTTCGGATTCGCCATAGACGCCGTTCTTGGTCGTTTCCATGATGACCTTGACTTCCAACTTGCTGATCGCAAAGTAAAGCTGTGCCGAGTAGCCCTTGAATTCTTCACAATCGATCCACGCGATTGCCGTATACCGATCCGCATTGACAAGGACTTCGCGTGACCAGCCCTCGGGTGTGACATCTCTTCCGCCCGTCTTCCAGCTGATAAATTCCGATGGCGTTGCAGTGCCGCGCGGCGCGTAGAGCAGTATGAAGTCTGAGCCGAATTGGAAGAAGTGTGTTACGCCTTCCGAATAGAAGGCGACTTTTGCGCTCTCGGTGGGCGCTTGACTATACGGGAATTCAAGTTCGGGCGAATTGGCGTCCATTCCGAAGAATTCCACGATGGTGATATTTCTGCCCTCGCCGCTGGTTGCCATGATGGAGAAGGAGAGCAGTCTCCAATCCGATCCCTCATCGGGAACCCAACAATAGTTGTTGGAATCCACAAGGTGGATACGGAACTCGTAGGTGCCTACCGACTTGGACGAGATGTTGTACTCGTTTTTGACCACAAAGACTGTGCCGTAATCCGGGTTGTCTCTTACTGCTTCGACAGCGGAGTGTTCCACGCCGTCCCAATCGAAGGTTTCCACATGGATCAAATCGCTGAACACGCGTGCCTTGGTAACCGAGTACGTTGCGTCAATGTGGTGAATTTCTTCGCCGGACGCGTCTACCAAAACGAAGTTTTTGTTGTACGAATTGGCAGAAATCTCGGCGTCGGCAAGTGAAGCGCGAACCTGATAATTACCTGCTCTGTCGGGTGCCGAACCGAAGCGGCTTTCCGCGGTGTGGCTCCAAGTGCCGTCGAAGGATGTTCCGAAGTAGCAGTACTCCAATCTTACAAGGTTGAGGAACATATTGTGCTTTGCAGGTTCTCCGCCGTAGTAGGACAGAACTGCCGAAGCGGGAAGTATCGTTCCGCCGAATTCTCCGCCCATAAGCGAGTCGTCGCGGAATCTTACCGTCAACTTGCGAGGAGTGATCTCAATGGGCAGCAGACTCGATTCGCATCCGGGATAATTTTCCGTATCGGGAATGACAATCTGCAATTTGTAGCTACCCACTTCGACGGGTGTGTAATCGATCTTGGTATCGCGTCCGTCCACGGTCTTGTAGAATTGATACAATGCCGTCGATCTGCCGAACTGAGCTTCGAAGGAGAAGAATCCTTTGTGCGGTTGTACCGTCTGATCTTCGCTTGTGCCCGCTTCGTAACCGTCATACTCCCAAGTTGCCGTGGGACTGCTTCCCGAGACAACGAGCGATACGCTGTTGGAGCGCGCTTTGCGAATTTCGAAGGAAATATCCGCGATGTCGGAGTTGGTTGTATCCCACATATAGTTGGCGGCTATTTCTTCCGTAAGAGTGAGATGTACCGCGTAAGTACCTACATTTGTTCCCTTGTCTGAAACCGCCGTAAACGGAGCGTTTACTCTGTCTGTTTCAAGCAGGAAATCTTCGGCGCTTTGCATAAATGCGATAAATGCTCTCAAATCGGCTTGCGTTACGCCTTGCGCTTCACCCGTATAGTACGGTTTGAAGTGATAGCGGTCGTATGTGCTTTCGAAGGGTCCGGGATTTTCGATTTCTTCCTCAGTGAACTGTTCGTAAGCCTTTGCCTGCAAATCGGATACGGACAGCGCTTTCTTGGCGATAATGTATGCGGCTGTGCCGTTGCCGGTGATGTTGTAGTTTACTGCGTCTTCGCCGATAAACACAAGACGTACTTCATACAAACCTGCAACTGAGGGTTTTACCGCCGTAAATTCGCTTGTGCTTTGCTCGGAGTACTCAAATCCGATCGTACCGCCTTCGACAATGTCGTTGAGCTCGTATTCGATCTCTCCGATTGTGACTTTTGCCGTATAGGCGTCGCCGTAGTTTATCGTAGTCGAACCGTCCTTGTCGTTTGTTACGGAAATGCCCGTGACATTGATTTCCAAAGCGGTAAGAGTGAGCGTGCCTTTGACAAACTCTATTGTGTAGTTGTCGTTTTCCCATGCGCCGTCAAGCGTATACGAGACGCCGACCATGTAGGGAGCGCTGCCGCCTACGATAGAGATCGCTATATTGAGCGCTTCTTTGTCTTGTTCGAGTATCGAATAGTCGTCTCCGACGTGCCATCTGCTTTGATCGGGGTTGGGCGCGACTGTCTTGTAGTCGGGGCTGTAAACCATGCTTTGCTCTTCTATGATTATCGTCACTTTGCGTGATTCAACCGTCAGAGTTCCGCTTGTTACTTCCGCTGCCACAACCGCGTAGTTTGTAAGTTCTACGTTCTCGCCGATGTAGGTGATGTCGTAAGTGCCGATCGGGTCGCCGACGGAATATTCCTTGCCGCCCGCTTGCGCCTTGATTTGAAGGTTGCTGCGGAAGGTTTCTATCTGCAATACCCATCCCGATGTTGCCTCGTCGTCCACGGTACCTGCAATCGTGCCGTTGTACGGTTGCCTGTAACCGGCTACCAACAGAGTTATTACGCCTGCTTCATCGCCGTAAGTTATCGTTTTGCTTTCTATGGAAACACTCAGAGTTGCGCGGGTTATTTGCAGCTCGTGTTGAACATCTGCGCCCGCATAGTTGTTGGTGCTTTCCACATAAGCGCGAATGACATATTCGCCTGCGTTTGCGGGGAATCCGAGTATCCAATCGGTTGTTTCGTAGTGACCGTCGAGCTTTTTCACCGCGTGAGCGTAACTTACCGAACCGAATGTTGCCGAAGCCGTGATTTCATAGGAAACTCCGTACTCTGCGGTGTAGGATTGTTCGGGAGTCCATTCGACGGAGTTAGCAGCCTGCAAAATCGACCAGCTGCGGCTTACGCTTTGTCCGTCGGTGGAAACCCAACGATAGTTTACAAATACTTCGTCTTCGAGAGTGAGCGTGTATTCGTAAACGCCGACATCTGTCTGCTTTGTATCGAAGCCCTGAGCTGTGTACAGATTTGCTTCGCCGAATTCTGTCAAGCTGAACGCTTCGACTTCCGCTTTGAGAAGTCCTTGCTCTTCGCCCGTGTAATACACATCGGGAATATGTTCTTTGATTTGTTCGCAGTTCAATTCCTTTTTGTTTACGATAAACGTTGCGTCTATCGAGCCCACAAGCGTGTAGTTGGTTGCGTCCGTTCCTTCCAAAGTCAATTTGACATTGTAGGTGCCTGCATTTTCGGGCAACTCGGTGTTCATTGGCGCATTGTCTGCAAAGTAGTTTACGCGAATGAACACATTGTCGATTGAGCTGAGCGAGTAGTTGTCCGTCAAATTCTTATTTACGTCAATATCGAATGTAACGGCTTGTATGCTGCCGTAGACGGTATCCGCGGCATTGATCTTGTCAATGTTAATCTCTTTGGCGTTGACGGTAAGCGCGCCCGCAACAAACGTGATGTTGTAGTTGCCGGTCTTTTCGCCCTTGCCGGCTGTGCCGCTGATGACATAGGAGCCGACATTGTATTTTTCCTTTTCTTCCAAAGTGATTGCGACTTCTATCTTGTCACTGCCGAACAATCCGCCGTTTACATCCAACACTTCCCAAGCGCTTTCACTTGTGTCGATTACGGGTTTTTTACCGCCTTCGATATAGTAAACCGGATCGGGAGATTTGACGTTTACCGTGATGTCTTTGGGAGTTACGTGCAGCGTACCGGCAACGACTTCCGCTGTGTAGTTTTCAAACGGACCGCCTATCGTTACTTCGGCGCTTATCGCTCCTGCGTAATCCTTAACATCGTCACCCGCCGTATAACCGATAATGTTGTAACGTGTTACGCTTACGAGATAGGTCGCAGCATTGTCGCTGTTCTTGTAGCCGCTAACTGTAAATCCGTTGCTGCCCGAGGCTGTTTCTCCGTAGGTAACCGTTGCGTCATTGATAGTAACGGTCAAAGTGGCTTGTTTTATCGTAAATTGTTTGTATTCGTTTACTTCGGCGTAATCGTCTGTTCCGTCCACGCTGAAACGTATCCAATACAAACCTGCATTTACGGGTTGTCCGTCGGTGTAAGAGAGAGACTTGGCTCCGGAGTCGTCGCCGAACTCTTCCACCTTGACGTATGCAAACTTAACCGTGCCGAAATCGGCATTTGCTTGGAACACATACGAGTCGCCGTAGATGACTCCTTGCGGAACATCAATACCGGTGATGTGGTTTTCAGCGCCGAGTATCTTCCAAACGAGAGTGACTGTTCCCGTTTCGCCGTCCGTCCAAGTGTAGTTGTCCGTGTCGCGCAGATTGACGGATATGTTGTAGTCTCCTTGTTTGGTGGCTAATATCAAAGCTTCAATAACGCCGCCGTCGCCCTGTACGTACATAAACGTCCAACCTGCGTTTACTGCCGGTTGAGTTATGCTCATCAATGTACCGTCAAAGTTTTCCAACGTTATGTTTTGCTGACTGCCGGTGTAGTAATAGCTTCCCGAGGGTACAGCGGGCTTTGCAAGTTGCTTTTTGTTGATGGTTATCGTTATGTAGCTGCCATCGATATTTCCCGTAGCGGAGTAGCACGCTCCATAGTTGTCGGTTTGCGCCACATACATACGTACGTAGTAGGTACCTGCGTTGGTGGGCAATTCGCTTACCCAGTCTCCGCCGCTGACGGGACGGTACTGCAATTGGATCTCAACGCCTTCGAGGGCTGTTCCGTTTGCTGTTTGTACCATTGCCGACGCCGAAATATCGCGAATATCGTCCGCATACGTCCAGCTCGTCGTATTGCCGAAATCAACCGAAGTTGAGTCTTCGCCGACGGTGCCGTTTGTATAGATGTACTTACCGTTGCTTAGCGTCAACGTTGCGCGGGTAATATTGAACGAAAGCGTTCTTACTTTGTTTACCGTATCGGCATTTTGGTCATTATTGGTGAACCAATAGTAGTTGTAAGCGGCTTCTTCCTTCAACGTAGCCCGGAAGGTGTAAGTGCCGACATTGGTTTGAGCTGTACCTTCCGCCGTCCAACGTCCGAGCGTATCCGGCGTGACAAATTCGGAGGGTTCGTGCGGCTTGCCGTCGTACACTATTGTTTTGACGGGGATACTGTCGCCGTAGATGGGCGCGCGTTGTACGATGTAGTTACCGGCTTTCGTTTCGCCCAGCACAAAGTTGCTCTGTGCGGCTTCGGGCAAACTTACGTTGATGGTGTATTTACCCGCTTCGACATAGCCGTCGCTGCCGAACGGCTTGCCGCTCCAAGAATTGCCTGTGTAGCTGAGAGTCAACGCATAGGTGAACAAACTATCGATTTCTATGCCGTTGAGTGCGCTTTCATCCTCTTGTACCGCAATTGTGTATTCCGGTGTGGACAATCCCGCAGGAGTAAGCGATTGATTGTAAACGCCCGCGGTAAAGTCTCTGCCGCCGTATACCGTAACGTCGATCGTGCGCTTGTTCACGGTGTAGGCTCGCGCCGTGGTTGCCGTCTCGTTGTAGTTGCTCGTTTCGGCAACTGCCACTACCAACCAATGCTTGCCCGCATTGACGGCGATGGAGCTTCTTGCAGCCAATTGCGTTGCGGTGTAGCGCGTCCAACCGTTGGTTGCGGCGTTTTCTATCGTGTTCCAAGTGGGAGCGCTATCTCCCGTTGCCACGAAGTAGATGTAGTAGGACGTGAGACCTGTTCCAACATTTCTTCCGCCGACGGCGGCTGTAAGCGTATACCAATCGGTGTGCATTGTGCCGTCGTAGTTCCATTCGGAGTTGCCCGAACCTGCCGCTGCCGTCAATGTCAAATCTGTGATTGCATTGATCGTAAAGCTGAACAACCTTGTTGCGTCAGATGTATCCGACCACTCGTAGTTGTTTGCGTTGGTAAGTCTTGCGCTTATCGTGGTATATGTGGCTGCATCCGTTTGTTTTACAATTGACGGAATTGTGTAAATACCTTCTTTTCCGTACAAGGACAAAGATTGATTGTTCAGTTCCGCTTCCGAAGGTCCTTGCGGCTCTCCGTTGTAAGTGTAGGTGAAGTTGTCATTGATGTACTCTTGCAATTCAGATACATCCAAATTAAACTTTTCTATCACAAAGCTTGTGCTTTCGGGGATAGCCTGTATGCTGTTGTTTGCAAGACCTGCTGCGTTGAGTTCCACAAATACACGGTACGTTCCTGCGTTTTTGGGAGCAACATCCTCTTTGTATTCACGGGAGGAACCGTTTGCTCTGCCCTGCCAACTCAATTTGAAGAATTGAACAAAGTCAAATGCACTTGCGCCCGTTCCCGCTACGATGTTGTCCACCGTTGTTTCGCTGCCGTCGCGCATGAATGTTGCGGAATAGGTAACTTTGAAGTCGAGCACATTACCGTGGTCGTAGGTAAATCCGCTGCTTTCGCCGTTCAAGGTTATTGTGACGTTGCTTATCGTAACCACGTTGACTCTGATGAGCAATCTGCCGTCGACGAAACTCACGTCGTAGTTGCCAAGGTCGTCCGTGGAGACGGTTTCGCCCGTTACCGTGTAGACGCCGGCATTGATCGCACCGCCGTCGATGGTGAAGTGAACCTTGATGTCGTCGCTGCCGTAAATACCATAGTAACCGCTTTCCGGAGCAGCTGTGGCAGTCCAGAATTGCTTGTAATCGTCTTCCGTAGAGGATTTATCCGCAATTGTGTAAGCCTTGTTGTTGAAATAGGTTTCGAAATTGTCGCTGATGTCGATGAGTATCGCGCGTTTTGCAACGGTGAGAGTACCGCTTGTAACGCTGCCGTCTATCGTGTAGTCGGACAATTCGGTTCCGAGCTCATCGTCGGTTACCGTTACGGTTGCGCTAACGCTAACCGTCTCGGCTGCCTTGGTTGTGCCCTTGGTATAATCTGCCGCGCTGAAAGCGAGTTTGCCTTCGAGAGCCGTGCGGAGAGTTTCCAACAGCGTTTCTTCGTCGGTGAATTTCCAACCGCTGACCGTGTAGTCAAATGTCGGCAAATCTTCTCCGTACACCACGCTTGCGTCTTGTACGGTGAGCGCCAACGTCGCTCTGTTGATTGTGAGCGTTACGCACGCTTCCGCTGCATCCCAGTTTTCGTGTCCCGAGCTGTCCGCGGCGGAAGTCGCATAAATGTGATACTTGCCTGCTTTTGTCGGGAATCCGTCTTGTCTGACTGCTTCGCTCGGTTCGCTGCCGTCGTCTTGCAGCAATACATATTGATATGTTATTTCTGCGCCGAATTGCGACGTTGCGGAGAACGTTATGTCTTCGCCGTAGGTCACCGTTTGATCTTCGAAACCGTTGATCTCGTCGATGCCTTTTTCAATGGTGTAAGTGATCGTTACAGAGTTGCCGCTTCTATCAGCCCATTCGTAATTTCTGTCGTCCAACAGAGTGATGGTTACCGTGTATTCGCCTCTGTTCACGGCATGAACGTTTACAGTGTCACCTTCGATTTGAATGGTTGCGCCGCTGCTAACTGCCGCAGACATCGTTGCGCTGTTGTAACCTTCGATAATGTTGTAATGTTCGGTACCGTTGTAGGTGCACGGACCTTGGTGAGAATCTTGGGGTTGACCCAATGTGGGCACAGCCAATTTCTGCTTGGTAATCTGGAATACCGCTCCCGCAAAGGACCCGGAAATGCCTTTCTCGGACATCTCGGAAAGTTGAGCGCGTACAAGATAGTATCCTACGTCGGTAGGCAGTATCGAACTGCAAACCAATTTTTCAAGATCGTTTCTCAACTGTTGATGGTCCTTGGCACTCATCGAGCCGGCGTCGTACTGTGCGATACGATCCAACCATTCCTGATACTGGGATTGATCGGTGAATGTGTAATACGTGTACACTATTAACGCCGTATTGATCTCGATGCCGAGCTGCGAGCTGCGTGGCTTGGGTGAGTTTACAGCAACGTCATACTTACCGTAAGTCCAACCCGTTATCTCCACGTGGAAGTCTACCGAGCTGGAATTGACGTTGAACGTAAGCGCGATGCTGGTTGCTTTGGTGCCGTTTATCGTCGCGACAAGCAAGTAGTCGTAAGCGTGATCGTCTGTGAGAGTGATAGTAGCGGAACCGGTGCCGACGGTTTCGAACTTCATTACCATTTTTGCACCGTCCCAAACCGCATTATCATGTGCGTCCGCTCCGGCAAAGGTATAGGCGGTTACTTCCATTATGTCGTTTATGAAGCCGATAAGCTCGTTTTCGCCTTTACCGCCTTCGACCGTGGACAAGTCGATAGAAGTAGACTCGAAACGCAACTCAATTTCTTTCGGAGTGATCTTGTATTCGAGCGAAGTGGATTCTCGCGCGTCGGCAGACGAACCGAACTTGTAGTCGTACTCGCCGTTGTCGTTTGTTTGCAACGTGATAGTGACGTTGTAGTCACCCACGCGTTGCGGAGTACCGCTAAGCGGCGATCCGCCCGCCAATTGTCCCGTATAGGAGAGTACTGCGTCGGGATTGTGTCCGTCTACCGTGTTGGTATACACGGGTACCGCCGGAATATCCTTGTAGGTGTTGTAATCGCTACCACATTCGAATACGTTGTCTGAGACTGTCGCGGAAATGTAGCGCGTTACCACTTTCATAGTGCCCGTAACGACGTTGAGTGTGTAGTCGCGGAAGAAGTTGCCGTCTTCCTTGTTGGCAATATCCAACGTGAACACGTCGCCCGCATGAGATTCGCCGGGAGTGTACGGTGTGATGCCGTCCTTCATTGCGGAGAACGTATACTTAGCAAGCGGAGACAAGCCGCTGCCGTCCGTACTTACCCAACCGGAATAGTTGACTGTTACGTAGTCTTCCAAATTGTCGCCGTAGGTGATTTCGCCGTTTTGGTTAAACGGACCGCCATGCATGACGCCCACCGTGACGGTAAGAGTTGCGCGCTCGATCACGTAAATACCGGCTTTGTTGTTGTACGTATCGCCCGCTTCGCCGTTCCAATCACCTTCGAACGTTATGTCGTAGTTCGTGTTGGCGTAAGACGGGGTCAGACGGTGTTGTCCCGCACCTGTGCGGTTGGTTGCGTCGTACTTGCCGGCGGCGATTGTGCCGTCCACGGCGAAACTGACATTAAGACTGGCTTTTGTGTCGCCGTTGTTCGGCAGCCCGATGTCGCTCGTAATCTCGAACAGTTCGGTTGGGACAAACGAAGGCGCATTGCCGTTGTAAGTCATTTTCGCTTTGAGGTCGTTGTTGCCGTTTGCAATAGTCAAAGTGATTGCGCGTTTGTCAACCGTAAGCGTTCCCGTTTGCGAATTGAGTATCAGATTGTAGTTGTCTGCGGAAAGCTGTCCATCATTGACATTGATTGTAAAGGTCGATCCCGCGGGCGAATTGATACCGTAACCACCGAGTGAACTCGAAGTTGCGCTAAACAATGTCGCTGTGGCGGTGGGTATGCCTTTTATCACGTTTTCCGCAGTTTCGCTGTTGACAAATCCGCCGTTTGTCGTATATTGTCCGCTCGCGGATTCGCTGAACAGCAGACCGATCTCAATCGACGAGAATGGTTCGCCGTAGGTGATGTTTTTATCCTCCGCCTTTACGTACAAATCTTTCTTATTGATTGTGTACGTAAATGTTATGGGACTATTATCGTCGCTTGTGGCGCTCCACATATAGTTGTCCGACTCAAAGGAGACAACAACCTTGTATTCGCCGGCATTGGTCACTTTCCATGTCCACTTGCCTTCGGCGAATGTTGCTATACCGTCGGACGGTTGTCCGTTGAAGGTGATGTTGAGAATGTCTTTACTTTCGTGATCCTTACCCTCGGTGTAACCCGTTACGATAAAGGCAAACGGATTTCCGTCATAGACTTGGCTGTCTTTGTCGTTTGCAAACGCGGGTTTGGTTATCGCCTTGCGGGCAATTGTAAAGTCTGCCGTGTTGCCGGTGTGGTGCGTAAATACCTTTTCATCAGCCGTTTCGAGTTTAATTACCAATTGATAGTTGGCGTTGTTGCAAGTTACCGTTACGGTGTAGTGACCTGCGGAAATAGCTTTGTCCGCCGGTTCACCGTTGCGTTGATATGCGTAGCTGAATTCGAAGTCTTCCGCATCCGCCGTAATCACCTTGTGGTCTTTGGAGCCGGAGCCGTCCATATCTGCGCTTGCAACCACGCGGTACTCGTCAAGATAGTAGACTACGTCTTTGTATACGCCGCCTTCCGCATGCTTTGCGAAGTCGCCGCCCTGCTGCTTGCTTTGCAGTTCGATGGAAACGTCTATCGGCTTGGGGGTAATCTTCATTTTTGTGGACGCCGTAGAAGCAATATAGTCGGTACTTGACGCTTCCAAAGAAACGCGATAGGTGCCTACGTTTGTGGGAGCGTCTTGCGTTCTCGCATCAAACTCGCCGCTTTCGTAATCGCCGCTTGACAGCGTTTCATACCAAATGGTAAAGGTGATACTGCCCGAAACACTCGTCATTGTTGCCTTTTTCTGCGTACCGTCATAAACCAAATCGCTTGGCAGCGTGGGTTTGACGTTGATACGGGCAGGATTGATTGTATAGTTGCCTTCTATGAAAGTGACGTCATAGTTTTGGGCGTGCAGATATTTGTCACCGTCTTTGGCGGTATACTGAGTGCCCTTAATCTTGTACGGCGTCGAATGAGCATGATTGGTACCCAATTCAAGCGAACCTTTGCCGTCGGAATTGAAATTGATTGCTTCGGTTGTGTAGGAGAATACGTAGTTGTCGTATTTGTTGGTGACGTAGTCTCCACTAACCAGCGCGCTGTTCGTAGCTTTTTCGCTTAACAACCTTATACTTTGAATAAGGTTATTGCCGTTGTTCTCGATTTCATCATTCCACTTGATAATTTCGGTGTAACCGGTTTCGCTTTGATTGTAATAGTAACTGTTTATCAACGAACCGAATCTTACTTCGATCTTGCGCGCGACAACGGTCATCGTGCCTTCTTCATACTCCACTGTGTAGTTGGCAGCTCTGCCGCCTTCGGCAAGTACGGATGCGAAACCACCGGCTGTAAGGGTGATAGTATACTCGCCTACGCTGCCGAATTGCCAACCTCTCTGATAGGCGTGACCGTCTTTTGCTATACTGAACGTGGGTTGGGCGTCGCCGAGAATGTCTGCCAGCTGTTCGCCGTTGACAAAACCGGTAGCGGTAAATTTCTTGTCCGTATCTTGTACCTCTTCGCCGTAAACCAGCTCGAAGTTGGTTGCGGTGACGGTCAAAGTGGCTTTTTCAACCCTGAACTCGTAGGTTTGCGACGCAATTGCAGTAAAGTTTTCGTTGCCTGCCAACTCGTAGGTGATTTGATAATCGCCTGCCGGCAGCTTTATGCCGTTTGCAAATAGCCAACCTTGATAGCTGCCGTAATACTCGTTGAAATCCGACGTAATGCGATACTCGCCATACGCAGTGTATTCGCCCGAGCCGTCGAGAGGCTTGCGGGACAACGTGATCGTAGGAACAAGTTTTTCCGTGGTGCTGTCCACTACCTTGCTGAACTGCGGCATCGGCAAAATTTCGCGGTCGTTGTCGGTGCTGTAACCGCCGTACATCCATGTGTGATATCCGCTTTCGGAACCGTTGATACTGTATTGCGTGGTCCACGTGTTGGTTGCCTGGTTGATCTTGGCTTGCTGATAGCCGTAGACCGTTTCGTGATTGGCAAGTTCGAGCTTGTAATAAATGTAGTAGGTACCTGCGTCGATTATTTGAGGAATTGTACCCGTTACAATCTCCGCATTGTGAGTCGTCCAGAATGCTTCATCATTGTAATTTGCTTCCACAGCGTTCGCTTTCAGCAAGATGAAGCTCCATTGGATGGTTTTTCCGTCGGCGGATTGTGCAAATCCTGCGGGAGATGCGCTTTCCCGGGGTTCGTCCTCGGAATGGTACAAGCCTTGGTGCAAAACATAGTGGTCCTTTTCGTCATAGGGACGTCCCGCCAATGTTTCGCCCGTTCCCGTCAACTTGCCGTAGCCGTGCAAATCGTCTACCTTGAACTTTGCCGCGGTGATCACGTAATTTTCGGTCTTGGAGTATTGGATAGAATACTTGTTTTCGTAACCGGAGTTGAAATTGTAGGTTACGGGATAGCTGCCCACACCTGCGGTTACGTTGCCCGAGTAGCTTGCATACGCGCCGCTTGTGAGTGTGAATATCTTCTGTCCCGACTTGCCGTTCTCATAGTCGTCTGCCCAAATATCCTCGATAGGCTTGCCCAAAATACTCTGGGTACCGGGAGCAACTGCCAATGTGTAAGTGTGCGAAGTGTAGTTGCTTGTGAACTCTCCCGTGCCGAGTTTGGTGAGGTCGAACTTTTGCTCGCTCTTCCACTCGCCGCCGAGATAGTAAGTATTGGTAAGATGGGGGTTAACCACCAACACAAGGGGCAGGACTTTTACCGTCATACTGCACTTGCTGTCTGCCGTGTCCTGAACGAACTTGTAGTCGGTAGTTGTAAAGTTGTCAAATCCGAGAGTGATGGCGTAAGCGCCCGCTATTCCCTTGGCGTCGTCTCCCGCAACGTAGTCGGGTGCGGAAACCGTGATCTTGTCATCGTCTGCGGAGTATCCTGTTATTTTGCCGGACGCAATGCTTTCGCCGTCCATAAATCCGTCAAAGGTGAATCCGTCGATGTCGGGAGTCCAACCTCCGGGGAGAGACTCGGAGAAGTAGATAGAGAACGTGAAGGAAACTTTTACTTCCCTTTGCTCTATCACTACTTCCATACAGTATTCTTCGCCGATAAGCGACTCGTGGTTTTTAGCCACTACTGCATAGTAGACGTAATATGTACCGGCATGCGTAAACGAAGGCATTTCCGTTACCCATTCGTAACCGGCATCGGAAATTTCGAGAGAGCCGGGATCGACCGTCGGATCGCCCCACTCTTGGGGATAAAGCGCCTCGCCGTCACCCGCGCCTGCCTTTTTACGGAAGTAAATTTTGAGTTCGTTGGCGTCGCCGGGAGCTTCAAACGAAGTATTGCCGGAACCGCCCAAAGCAAATTCCGCTTGTTTGCCCTTGCCGTCTGCCAATTTGTTGGTATAGTACTTGCCTTTGAACGCCTCGTCTTGTGCCGCGGTGTGCGCTTGTCCGTCATAGGTGCCGCTGTAAGCTTCGGCGCTCACCTTGTCCTCGCCCGTGGTTAATATTGTGGAGGGAACAATCTTGTACACGCCGTCTGTTGC
The DNA here is from genome assembly GCA_947601445.1 of uncultured Clostridia bacterium. Taxonomy (GTDB): domain Bacteria; phylum Bacillota; class Clostridia; order Christensenellales; family CAG-314; genus Fimimonas. The sequence continues at coordinate 14,716 of CANQGD010000006.1, forward strand.
TTCGGTTGTGTACGTTGCGTTCTCGCGAGCTTCCATTTGCGTATGCTGAGAACCTCTGCCTTCGGCGTCGTGCACCACCGTGATTTGGTAGTTGGCATTGTTGCAGGTTACTTGTACGCGGTATCCGCCCACATCGGGATAGGTTGTGCCGCTGAACTTAAACAAATCGTTGCCTGCTGCGTCGAGGGTGATGATAGAGTAAATGTTTTCATCGCCGTTTACAAGCGCGTCTCCTCCGTCGCGCGAGAGTTTGGCGCTACCGGAGATGTCTTGCAACGCTTGTCCGTATTCGTGGCTTATCGATGTGATGGTAAGCGTAACTTGGCGCGGAATGACCTTTATGCTGTTGGATGTATCGAAATGTACATGGTAGTTTCCGCCTTCGGTGGTGATGTAATCTTGACCGGCGAAATCAACGTCGCTGAACACGCCCTCTTTGGACATTTGCAGTACAAATACACCGTCATTTTGGGCGTCTGTGTAAACGCCAACCGTGGTAGTACCGTCCAGCTTGGTGTAAACACGGAAGTTGCTTTCGAAACCAATGACAAATCCGCCCTTTTCGGTTGCGCTTGATGTTGCGGCGTCTACAAGTTGCCATTCGCTGCCCTTGTACTCCCAAACTTTGCCCGTATTGGTAAAGCCGAGAGTTTCGGCAAATGCCTCGCCGTATTCATGGTCGGTAATTGCGGACGCGGTTATCGTAACGTCACGCGGACGCATTTCCACCTTGTGATAACAGTCGGGATCATTGGCGCTGCTCGGAAGTTCATAGTTATCCGAATAGTTTCCGGACTCCGTTCCACCATCGGGCAGACTGTAAATGTAGAACCAATATTCTCCGGCGTTGATAAACTCGATTCTGTCCGTAGAACTTTGGTCTTTAACGGCACGCGCTCTGAAATAAACGGGTTTACCCGATTGAGAATCCACAAAGTAAACGGTTTGCGCCTTGGGGTTGGTACCTTCATACGCCTGATCGGTGCCGTCGTAGGTAAACACAAGTTGAGCTGCGTCCCAAATCAGACGTCCGTTGTCGGCATTGAGCTTTTGTTTGAGAATTTCGTGGTTGCCCGTGCCGGAAATGGTTACTTGGTAGTTGTTGTATTCAACCGTATTCGACGTAATTCTACCGCCATCACCGTTTGCAATGTAGGTGGTTACCGTGGTACCTGCGGAAGTAAGGGTTCCGCCGCTGCGGTTGAGAATCGCTTCCGTTGCAGTCTTGAAGGAAATGTTTTGATTTCCGTCATAAATTTGCTTGTTGTACGTCCAGCCCGTTATCACGCTGCCGCCGTCATCGACAAACTTGTTGAGGTCGTTTGTATCAGAACTTCCCGCATACAGCCACTTGAAGTTTTCCGAATCGTCGGCAATATCGATGCCGTATTCCGACGCGAAACTGTTGGCTTGCAAATAGACGTGTCTCTTTGCAATGTTGTAAGTCTTTGTAAGGTTCCTCAAAGATTCTGTGGAGAATTTATAGTTTTGCACGTCCAACCCGGATTGCGGATTGCTACTCAATTCAAACGTATAGTTGCCCGCGTCCTTGAATGTAGCCTCGGAACCGTCCTTTTTAATTGTCGGGTTGAGCTTAACCACTTTTTCACCGCACGCCTCAACGCCGAGGAAATATACAAAGTAATTGTTGCTGCTTGCGCCTTTGTCGTTGAAAGCTGCGTATTGATCGGTGCCGTCGTACGTGAACGATTGAGACGTCCAGACAATGTCCACCATGTAGGGTGTGATCGTATAGGTGGCGTCGTTTCCGAAATCAATATTGTAGTTGGTGTAATACGACTCATATTGTTCGCCCAACGTGAGGTGCAGCTTGTATGCGCCCACGCCCGTGGTCGTTGTGACGAAAGTACTGTATGTACCGTCAATATAAGCGTACAGCAGGAAGTGATCGAGACTTGTTTCGTCGTCGTTTTGATCGGTGATAAATTTGTTTCCGACAAATTCGAAGTTGTAATCGGCGCCCGTTTTGATAAGGTTTTGTCTTGCTTCAAGCGAGTCGCCATATACTTTGCCAAGGTTGTTGGCTTGCAACTTGACTTGGTACGGAGTTATGGTGAAGGTAGACGTAAAGTCGCCTTGTCCTTTGTCTATTGTGTAGTTGCTTGCGTCCTCGCCCGTCAGCGTGTCGAGAGACAGATTGTATGGTTGAGCTTCGGCGCTTCTCGAATCGCGGCGTACGTTGATGGGATAGCCGCTGCTGCCGGCTTTTTCACTGTCTTTGTTGTCCGTCCACTTGGTGGTAACCTCCACGTTGTCCTCGTGATCGCCGCTTGACAAAGTTGTGGTTACCTTGTTGGTGATCGTCGCCGTGCGGATTTGTTCAAGCCCGCTGTAAACGGAGCTGTCTGCGTCTGCCCATTTTACCGTGACGGTAAGCGGTTTGATTTCGAAATACACCGTGAAGGTGAGTTCTTCCAAAGTGTAACTTCCTTCGACCAAGCCGTTTTCCGCATAGGTAATAAGCGCGGCATACACGCCCGCCTTGTAGGGCGATTTTTCGGGAGTGTAATACGGGTTGTTGCCCTTGGAGTCGTCGTTGTGCGCTTCTCCGCCCGTATACTCATTTCCAACCAATTCGGCGTCGGTTACGGGTGATCCGGACAGGGTGCCGCCCGTGATATTGTTGTCTTCGTCGCGCTGGACATTGCTCACCGTGTAGTATTCAACGGAACGTCCGGACGATTCTTTTTCCAACGATGACGGCAAGGTCGTCGTCGTACGCTTAAATTGCAGATACTTGTCGCCCGTGGCGCCGTTCGCTACCGTTTGTTTCTGATGTTCGCCGTAGGTCCAACCGGAAACCTCGAATTCGAGATTGTAGATACCTTTGGTAATACGGTAGAATAGCTTTACGGTAACGTTTTGACCATCGCTTACCTGCGAGTCTTTGCCGTTAAGGTCAAACTGAGTCAGCTGCCTGCTTTCGTCGATGGAGTAGCCGAAATCCCATACGTAGTCGCTGTAACCCTCGTTGTCGCTCGTCTTCAACACAAGAGTCAACTCGATGTAGTAGGTGCCGGCAAGCAGTTTGCCGGGGTCTGTCATGTCAGCTTGATTCAGCTCGTTGCCTTTTTCATCGTAGTACTTGAAAGTGAATTTGACATACCAACTGCCGTCTATGAGTATTTGGTAATCCGAGCCGTCCATAGACACGCGCGTGCTGGTTGAAACGTCTTTGCCAAACAATTTGTTGTTGTTTGACTCTCCCGTCAGCGGATTGTTCTCTGCAAGAGAGTTGTTTACGCCGTACAAAACGGGGAAGAAATAGCCGCTCGCGTCGTACGCCTGACCGCGTTGATATTCCAATGACGGCGCGATGATCTTACGCTGTGCGATAGTCCAAAAGTCGGTGTACACCGCAACAGGGCCAGCCGTGTTGTCGTCGGGCGCTTTGTACGTTGCATTCTCGACGTCGCCCCAATAGTAGTTGCCCGTATCGGTGAGGGTTATGCTCGCGGAATATTTACCTGCGCGTATCGCAGAGAGCGTAAGTTTTCCGTCTTTTTCCCCTGTGGTGATTGTGCCGGCGGGAATTGTTCCGTTTGCAACAAGCACCGTGCCCGATTTGGCTGAGATTTCCATTATGTCTTTGTCGGAGCCTTCAAACGTTATCGTTTGCTGCGTTCTGTCGTAGACATATCCCTCTGTTTTCGCTGTGGGCTTGCTGAGGTTCTTTTTGTAAATTGTAAACTCGGTATTCGGCGCGGCGGTTGCAAGATTGTAGTTGCCTGCGTCTGTGCCGAATATTGCAACTGCCGTGGCGGTGTATTTGCCCGCGTTGATAGCGGTTGCGCTTGTGTTTTCAAGGCGGTGAGTTATCGTGGCGCTGTCCGTGCCGTCCGATGTATCAAGGTCGAAAACAATCGTTACTTCGTCCTTTGTGGTGCCGCTGCCAAATTCATTGGCTATTGCGGCTGCGGGTTGCTGCGCGCGTCCCGGCTCGAAAATGGTTTCGGTGGCAGTCCAATTCACCACAATATCAACGGGGTTGATTTGGAAGGAGAATGTGCGCGCCTCGTGATCGAGTCCGCCCTTCCAAACGGTGTTGACGCTATCCACAAGTGCGACATATACGGTATAGGAGCCTACCGCGTTGTCGCTGATACGCACAACGTTTTCCGCACCGTAAATTTTTGCATTAGTGTCGTTTGCGTACACTTCGATGGGGTTGGCTTTTACTCCCGAGAAAGACGAATAAGCTTCAAATACCTCGTAGTTGGAAATACCGCCGGTAAACGGCTGCGTGGCGTCGTTGTAGTTCGTTTGGTAAGTCAGACCCGAACCTACTGTCAGTTGGGTTCCGCCAATTTCCGCAAGCGTAATCTCGGTGGGGGTGATTTGCATATAGAACACAAATGCCATATCCGACGGAATAGTGTCTTCTCCGTCTTTCGCCCACGAATAGTCGTCTTTGTTGGTGAGAGTTATGGTAAACATGTAGTAGTCCAACGCGGTTGCGTCGCCGTTCCATTTTACCGTGGCTCTTTTCGTGTTGTTGTCTCCCGATTCGTCCACAATGGTGAGCAGTTTGGAGTAATCGCTGTCATTCCAACCTTGTTCGCCCTTTACCGTATCGTTGAAGAACAAGAACTTCAACATATCGTAAAAGCTGTCGGTACCCTTGAAAGGAACGACGATGACGTTGTTTGTGCCGTCGTTGTAGTTCTCCAAATTGCCTTCTTCTAAGGCTTTGAGGTAGGGGCGCGCCACTGCCGACGTGGTGATCGTCAATTCGCACCAAATGCCTTCTATGTCTCCGCCATTTTTGATAGTGAACTTCTTTACGTCACTCGGATTGAAGCGGAAGTTGTCGAATATGGTAAACTTGCCGCCCGTGTATGAAGCGGAATAGTTGTTCTCCGGGAAGGAACTGCCACGATTCTCTATGTCGTTGGATGTTACGAGATCGTAAGTGAGAATGGCAACATATTTTCCTGCCGCCGTGGGTTTGTCTTCGGTAACCTCTTCGCCCAACGTGCCGTCGTCATTCAAAACAAAGTAACACGGTTTTATGGTAAACTTGTCCCCGTTGGCTGCTTCGCAGGTAAATTTCGGGTTGTAGTACTTGGCTGTTGTGTCGTAGGTAAACGGATTGTGCCCTTCTTCATCCCACTCTACTTTCAACGTTGCGGGAGTGATCTTGAACGTGGTCGAGTACTCTGTCAATTGGCTTTCGTCCGGACCTTCCCAATAGCAGTTTTTGTCGTAACCTTCGTTAAGCTTGAATGTGAACGTATAAGTACCCACATAGGTTACGTTCAAAGTTATTTGGCTGTTGCTCTCCGAAGTATAATAGTGAACCGTATTGGTTTCCGTCGCTTTGTTAAATGTAATCTTTTCCCCGTTGATAGTTTGAGTTTCACCTTCGAGGGTATACGTCATATATTTGTTGTAGGACGTATCATAATTGTTTACTATAAATTTCTGACGGGTACCCGTATATACCGCCTCAGAGGTTTGTGGCATGCTGTTGGACAAATAAACTTTGTAGTTCTCGATCTTCCACCTGTCTATCGTCCACTGCACCTCTACCCATGCCGGTTCTTGCTCGGGATTTTTCCATTTCGTTTCATCTGTATCTTTGGTGTAGTAATGGTTTTCATCCGCCTTGATCCAGAACGAATAGGTACCCGCTTCGGTTGCGGAAAATACGGAATTGTTTCCGGACTCCCAACCGTCGCCCTTTTGGGTATCTCTGATGAAGCCGTAGGGCGCTGTTTCGTCGAATCTGTGAGTTCCGCTTTGTCCCGACGCCGTGGTTTTGCCCGTGTATTCAACATATTGTAGATTGGACAAAATTGTAGCGTCAAATCTATAAGTCAACTTGTTGGGAGCAGGAAGGTCCGCTTCTGCACGCTCGATGGTCCACACCAAAACGAAACATTCGTAATTGCCGGTTTCAAAGAACGCGACGTTTTCGTCTTCTTCAAAGCCCTCTTTGTTCCAATCGTTGTTTTTTGCATCTAACAGACGAAATACCGCATAATAAACTTTGGCGTCCGTTGCGTAAAGCAAAGCGGAAGCATTATCGAAACTTGCTCTGGTCTGATATTGCGTCAAATTATCGGATACGCTCGTTTGGCTGTAAACGATTGCGCATTGACTGTCGCCGGTCGTGTCGAAATTCAGCACGTTGGCATACACGGTGTTGCCGTCATCGTAGATGTATTCGTCGGGCTGTATAGACGGAAGAGTGATAAGACGCTTTTGTATCTCGAACGATTGGATAACCTCATAGAACGCGTAGTTGGCGAAGTTGAGATTGTATGTTGGGCTGTTCTCTGTGGTGTCGGCCGTCAAATAAGCAACCACATAGTACGTGCCCACTTCCTTTTCGGGCAAACTTTCACCGCCAAACGGCGATACGCTTTGTTCTCCAAGATAGCTGTAAAAACCGAGTGGATAGGTAGCCTTCTGTTCGGGTTGGAGAGCTTTGTAAGTATTATAATGGTTGTCATAATCTTCTTTGGTTATATAGACAAACTTTACCAAATCCGGTTTGCCGTAAAACTTTCCGGTTATGCCCTCTCCTTCGGTTATAAGTTGAGCGAGATTGCTTTGTTCTACCGTTTTGTTTTTGTCACGATAATGACGGTCGGGCATCTTAATCTTAAACTCGGTGTCCTCGTATTTCTTTATTACAAACCGAATACGCAACGTCGAGTCGCCCGAGCGAGTGATGTTGTCGGGCAAATTGTAATCAACGGACGGACTTTCCCAACGGTAATACTTACGCATACCGCCTTCGCCCACTTGGTAATCGCCGCTCGATACGGCAACTTCGTCCAGGACAATGTCCAGAGTGTATTCGCCTGCGTTTATGTATTTGGTGGACGCGTCAAGTTTATCGCCCGAATTTTGCAAATACCAACGATCGGTGTAAGGAAATTCCACGCCGGGGTTCGAACCCAAAGTTACCTTGAAGTAATCGTAGGGGTTGTGCCCGTCGGGGACATACACTATATTGTTGCCATTTTCAATGCCGTCACCTACCCACTCTATGCGCAGGTTCAAGGCGAAAATGTCAAACTCCGCCCTTGCGCTTGTCGCCGTGGAGTAGTTGCCTTGCGGCCACACGGAAACATACACCTGATAGTGTCCCGGTTCAGTGGGGATCGTGTTGCCTTCCATCAGATAGCCGTTTTGATAAAAATACAGCTGATAGAGCGCGACCCCTCCATCCTGTACCGTGCCGATGTCGCCGCGGCGGTTTTCGTTTTCCTCTGTGTAGGTTATGGGGCTTCCGCCGGCTGTGTAAGTTATGGTATAGGTAAATTTTCCGCCCCAATCGAAGTTGTTAGGCGCTATGCTGATATCGGCAGAAGCGCCCGCGATATTAAATTGATAATAACCATAAGTGTTGGTGGGTTGATTAAGCTCATCCACCGTCCTGAACATTCGCGTACCTTTCATGTCGGCGGGCCACATATATCCTTGTGTGCGCCCACCACCAGTGGGACCTTCCGCGGGGTCAGGCTCGACAAGTTCCAGATACATTCGCCAATTGCCCACTACGCTGTCGCCGTAAAAGACAATATAGTAAGTGCCGCTGATAGGTTCGACTATTTCCGCCCAATATCCATGATCCTTGTCGGCGGGTACGTATTTCATACCGCCCTGTTCGGTATCGACGACTTCGTGTTCGAAATGCACTTTGACGTTGTAATCCGCATTCCTTGCTCCGTCTTTATACTCGTAATTCAAATTCTTGTTCCAGCCGAACAAACGCGTTTCCCATCCTGTCGTAACGCCGTCTATAACGTTTTTGGTAACGTTCAATTCACCGAATGTACCGTTTCTCGCAGTTACATAAACGTTTGCGGCGGTGGGTCTGGAAACGGTAATGTTGGAACCAACAACCAGGTCGAAATACATGGCGACGCTTTGCTCTTGCGCTTGAATACCCCAATTAAGGTCGTCGATTCTGCTTGCCACAAGATAAATTACACGCACCAAAACAGTATCCGCACCCAAAGTGGTACGTACATTACCTTTGCTGTCTTTAGGAGCGGCAAGTTGGTTGAGAATGTAGTCCATCTCGCTGTGTTCCGTGTCGTTCACATTTTCGGTATGAACGTCAACCATTCCCACTTGTTTGTTAGCTCCGGGGTAAGCCGTAGATCTTATGCTATCCGAATCAACTCCGCTTATGCTGCTGAAAAAGCTTTTTCGTGCGGCAGCATAATCGTCAGAATCTTCGGGGGACGGTTCCTTTGTTAATTCGACAAGGTCTGCTTTGGAGTAATACAAAACAGTATACTGTCCGAACGCCATCTGCGACTGGTTGCTTTGAGAAGTGGCCCACGGACGGAATCCGGCGTTGGAGAAAGTAGTATAATCCTTGTAAATGGTATTTTGGCTGTTCAGTGCCAACAAACCGTTGGGCTGACCGCTTCCCTGCTGGAACTGTATGGAGTAACCTGACAAATTGAGAGCTTCTTTTACGTTGTATGTCGTGGTACCGATCGTACCTGTCAGATTGATACTTTCTATTGGAGTGTACTTGACCTTGAAGGGTACATAGGCGACAACAGTGTTAATTCCCGTATAGGAGTCATTGTAGAGAGCTATACTTTTGTAGTAGTAATAGCCGTCGCCTTCTTTACCCACATCGTTGTTGCCATATTGGTCTGTACCGTTTTTATCTTTCCAATCATTTGGGTTTTGCGTAACGTCCTGATAGTAGGTAGAGGGAGCAAAACCGGCCGAGTCGGGAATCCTATACAAATCGCTGTCCATATCTACCATACGTCCGTCGTTTTCAACACGAATAACTTTCAAATCGGGATATGCCGCTTCCAGTGTTTCTATACTGGCGGGTGTATCTGCCGTTATGTCTATTTGTTGCTCGGTTTCTTTATCGACGTTGGTATACATATAGCTGTTGGCACGGCGGAAAAATCTTACCGAAAGTTTGTTACTTTCAACATAGCTCGAAGAGCTTACCGTAGCGGAGTAACGTACTTGAATATCGTAATATATATTATCGCTGCCACTGGGGTCCGGCATTACGTCGTGATCGAAAAAGTCATCGTGAACATATCCCACGGTGACGCGCGCGTCGTCGCCGCGAATCTCCTGGACGTCGCCGTTGGTGTCACGTATGACAACGCGCAAGCCGTAACCGACAAGAGTGGGATTCATACCGCCAACAAACGCTCGATAGGAAGTTTCGCCATAGCGTCCGTAACGGTCATGCGTGCCATTCTCGTAGTAGTTTCCTGAAAAACTGTCATAATATTGACCGCCACCTTTATCGAAAGAATCAGGCAAGCCAGTACGATTCCAAACACCTTCCTCGGTTGTCGATCCATTTTTAAGCGTGCCGTTCTCGCCGTCGTTGAATTCCAACTTTATCGATTTGACGGTGGCGATTTCTACGCTGATATTGCTGCCGAAGATTTGTCCCGTAACGGTAGATGCGCCGCCGGGATTTTTATAGGTAACGGTCAGCGTATTCGCTTCCTGTTTACCTGATACAAACGAAGACGCGTCGTTGGTGAAACGACATTCGATAAGTTCGCGAGGGATTTCTTCCCACTCTTCCTGACCGGCATTTTCCTGCAAAACACCCTTGATACTGGCTTTGTAGAAAAATTCGTATTGAGTGAAGTTGCGGAACTGCGTGTTCGTATACACAGGATTTTGTTCCGGAATGTCGCCCATGGTGATTTTGATCCCGTCCAACTGAGAATATTCGGGATGATCGGACAGTTTTACCTCGACCGTTTTGGCGCCTGTTCCCGTCATTGTCGAGCTTGTAGAAATGCTTTCATCTCGAAGGGGCGTGACCGTGACTTTGAAAGTATCACCCGCTTTCAAAAGTGAGCCATCGTCGCCGTATGACGAAAACGGCGTGGCTTTCAAGTCGCCCTGGATGTCGGACTCTGTTATATCCGTGTCGGAATATAGCGTGTTGTTTACCGTCAATTGAATATTAAATTCGTTTGCCGACAACGGCGAGTCCGTTTGGTCCTCTAAACCGCGCCTTTGAACATTTGCATAAGCGGCGATACGTGTTTTGATGTCCCACAAAGTGGTCTCCTTGAACACGCGTTCGTCTTTCAGCTTGACGCCGCTTGTGCCCCAGCCCGTATAGGCTTGAATATCCGTGTCTATTTCCTGCGGAAACGGATCGGGTTCCTCGGCGCTTGCCGTAGGAGACAGGACTTTGTCCGTCACCTGCAAGAACAGCGCCGTGCACAGGCACACGATCGCAATCAATGCACAAAAGATTACCGCAAGATTTTTCTTGATGTTACCTTTCATATTGACACTCCTTTTTGTACAGAATAGCCTTCTTTTGTAAATGTCGTTTCGGTTTGTTTACATTCGGCGGCGGCAAACGCGATACCGATACAAAATTTTGAAGAAAATTCGCCGTTTTTTGACAAAATCCGCAAATTCTTTACCCATTTCGATTTTTTCGCGCTATTTGCTTTTGTAAATGAACCCAATACCGCAAATTTCGACATTATGATATATAAAAATACATCTTACGCGCGTGAATGTCAAGCCTTTTTTGAAAAATGGGTAAAGATTTTTGAAAAATTTTTCGACTTGGGGCGGTTTATAGGATTTTTTTTCTGCCCGTTTTCAAAAATGAACGCCGTTCATTTTTCGCAAAACGCCCCAAATTACAGGGTTGCGTTTTTTTGCACCGTATTGCAAATTTTTCGACGCGGCAATTTTATCCGTTTTGCCGTTTTGTGCATAAAAAAACCGCCGCATTGCTTTGCGACGGTTTGAACTTAAATAAATATATTAAGGTAAGTTTGAATTTCTTATTAAAATAAAATCAGATTTCCACTCCGTTGAACTGCAACAGCTTACGTGCGGATTCAACGCTGTCTACGCCCGTCTTGTTCTTTATCGGCGCAAATTCGCGCTCGCGCACAACTTCGAAAGGCAGACAGGTTTCCATCAACCGCACCATATCGAGTATCAACGTTTCGAACTTGTAAGCGTTTTCCGCAGCGGGTTTGACGGCGTTTCCGTCGGAATCGAGAACGGGTACCTTCTTTTTGACAACGTGTACGGGTATGTGTTTGCCCGCGGTTTGGTGCAATTTTTCAAGATTGAACAAATAGTTGAGTATCACGCCGAACGAGTAGGCAAGATTTCCTTGCGAATCGGTGGCGTTTGCCATTTCGTCGGTCATTTCGTAGTACTCGATAACCGATGAAATGCCGTCTTCCAGACACAGCACCCCCACTTTTTCGTACGGGTCGCACTTGCGCACTACCTTGGCGCCGCAATTTGTTCCGCTGAGTATCGTGGCGCCTACAAATATCGGATCGGCAATACGTTGAAGCACGTTGTCCACGCTGAACACGTTTAGCCATTCTATATCGGGAAAATCGTTGAGCACCCGCGCTTTGACCAACGAAGAATACCATCCGCCGTTTCCGTTGGGCGAAAATGCCGCCTTTGTGGGACTTTCCAACATCAATTTGCCTTCGAAATCCACAACGGGCGCCATGTCCTGCGTGAAAAAACGCACAAATTGCTCGGGATAGCCGAAGTAATCGTGTTTGCTCAAAAATTCGCGCGTGGCGCCGTCGTTGAGGTCGCTTGTCATCACAAACAAAGGCACGTTACAACCGCATTGCAGACACACGTCCTTTAAGTTGGCGATCAATCTTTCAAAAATATAAACGGGATGTGTTATACCTATATCGTATGCGCCCTTGGGAGCGTCCGAGCCCAAACGCGTGCCCTGTCCGCCCGCAAGCAACACGGCGCCCACCTTGCCCGCTTGCAACGCGCTGACGCCCGCTTGCAAAAATTTGTCACGATTTTGCCGTATTTCTGTACAAGTAAGACCGTTTATCGGCTCTACTCTGCCTTTTCCGCTCAAATCTTCGGGATGTTTCCACAAATCCACTGTATCCCAATCGATTTGTTCTATCTGCTTTTCAAAACGGGCAAGTTCGTCGCCCCGCAAACTTTCCAAAACGGGAATCAGGTGTTGTTGATTGTGTTGTATAAGAATATCTTTTATGTTTTTCATTTTGTCTTGTACCCCAAAGGATTTTTTGTTTGCCATTTCCACAACGATTTACACATTTCGTCTATTCCGTATTCCGCTTTCCAACCCAATTCCTTGTAGGCTTTCTCGCTAGTTGCGTAACAACATGCTATGTCCCCTTCTCGTCTGCCCGTTATCCTGTACGGCAGTTTGCGCCCGCATGCCTTCTCAAATGCCTTTATTACCTCTAACACGCTGTATCCTTTGCCTGTTCCGAGATTGTATGTGTATACTCCCGGTTGAGTCAGTTTGTCTATTGCGGATATGTGACCTCTCGCCAAGTCCACTACGTGTATGTAATCCCTTACTCCCGTTCCGTCGGGCGTTTCGTAGTCGTCTCCGAATACCCGTATCTCCGCCAATTGACCTATCGCCACTTTGGCTATGTAGGGAGTAAGATTGTTGGGTATTCCGTTGGGGTCCTCTCCTATCAGTCCGCTCTCGTGTGCGCCTACGGGATTGAAGTACCTCAACAACACCACCGTCCAACCGTTATCCGCTTTGTATACGTCGTTCAGTATTTGCTCTTGAAAATATTTACTCGTTCCGTACGGATTGGTTGTGCCTCCGACGCGACATTCTTCGTCTATGGGCAACCTCTCGGGTTCTCCGTAAACCGTTGCGGAAGACGAAAACACTATCCTCTTGCAATTGTGTCTTTTCATCGCCTCCAACAATTTAAGAGTGCCGCCTATATTGTTGTCGTAATACTCCAACGGCTTGGCACAGGATTCGCCTACCGCCTTTAAGCCCGCAAAGTGTATCACCCAGCCTATTTCGTTCTCCGCAAATATCCTGTCAAGCAAAATTTCGTCTCTGACGTCACCTTCGTAAAACTTTACTTGTTTGCCCGTTATCTGCTCTATCCTGCGCAAACACTCCGACGACGAATTGCTGAAATTGTCTATTACTACCGCTTCGTATCCCGATTGCTGCAACTCCACTACCGTGTGCGATCCTATATACCCCGCTCCGCCTGTGACTAAGACTTTCATAATTTTCTCCTTGATTATAATTTTTCGACGATTATTCCGTCGGAAATTTCCGTTTCGTAAATTTTTGCCTCGTATCCCGTTTGTTTTTGATATTCTTTGAGCACGTATTGACCGAAATCTTTTACGTACTGCGTTTTTACCAATGAAACGGTACTGCCGCCGAAACCCGCGCCCGTCATTCTCGACCCGAAACATGCGGGATGATTTTGCGCAATGGCGGCAAGCGCGTCCAATTCTTTACCCGTAACTTGGTATAGTTCCGAAAGCGACCTGTGCGATTGATTGAGCAAACTGCCGAATAACGCCGCGTCCCCGTCGATCAAGGCTTTTGCCGCTTGCGAAACTCGCTCACATTCGGAAACGACATGCTTTGCGCGCAGGTAAACGGTGTCCGAAAGCAAATTTTTTGCCTGTTCGAGTTGCTCCGTCGAAATTTCCGCCAAACAACTCACGTCAAATCGGCGCTGCAAAACCCGCAACGCTTCATCCGTCTCCGCGCGCCGCTCGTTGTACTTGCTGTCCGCGAGACTGTGAGGTTTGCGGCTGTCAATGACGACTATGCGGCAATCTTCAAGACAAACCGGAATGTAGTCGCATTGCAAAGTTTTGCAGTCAAGCAACATTGCGTGATCCTTTTTTCCGCACGCCGAAGCATATTGGTCCATTATGCCGCAATTGACTCCGGCAAACAGATGCTCCGCCTTTTGCGCCGTTTGGGCTATTTCCGTTTTGCAAAGTGGTTCGCCCGCAACGGTTGCAAGCGCCGCTATGACGGATACCTCGATAGCCGCGGAAGAGGACAATCCGCCACCAAAAGGAACGGTACAATCCAATTTAATGTCGCAACCCTTGACGACGTGTCCCGCTTCTCTCCAAAAATATGCACTGCCCGCTATGTATTTTGCATAATCGTGCGATTTGAAATCCGCCAAACGGTCTATCGGCATGCTGACTTTCTCGCTCAAAGTAGTCCACTCGACATTTATGCAGTTGTCGTTGTTGGGGCTGATGTACACCGTGTTTTTGAGAGACAGCGCACACGGCAGCACCTTGCCGCCGCAATAATCTATATGTTCGCCTATCAGGTTTACTCTGCCCGCCGCCGAAACTTTGTATGCAAAATTTTTCATCGCGCTCGCTCCGAACCGAAATTTACTGTCGCTCTATTTATTGTACCACAAGCCGGTTAACAACGTAAATAGTGTTTCGGAACAAAAGTCGTATCAATCTGCATTTTCGATAAAATTTTCCGCCGATATTGATTTTTTTGAAATTGTTGATATAATTATAATTATGAAAGTTAAATTCGACGTGCCCAAATTGAAATATCTGCTGAACGCTTTTTGCGATTTGACAAAGATGACGATAACTTTGTTCGACACCCAGCTGAACTGCATTACCGACGCGGGCGAATGGAAACAGTACTGCCTTGCAATCGGCAATGAACCGAATTTGCTGGCAAAATGCGAGGGCTGCAACAGAGACAACGCCGCAAAAGCGCTCAATCAACGCGATACGCATATTTATACCTGTCACGCGGGCATTTGCGAAGCGGTTGTGCCTATTTTTATCGAAGATAAACCTATCGCGTACCTGATGATAGGCAAATTCCGCGACGTCGAAAAGTACTACTCTTCCGATGAAATGGTAAAAAACGCGGCAAAGACTTACGGCTTAGATGAAGTTAAACTGCTGAAAGCCTATTGCCAATTGCCGCTTTTTACAAAATCGTCGATAGACAACGCCATTATCATTTTGAAATCGCTCATCTACTATATTTGCGACGAAAAAGCAATACGTATCGAAAGAGATATTTCCGCAATCGAGTTGGATAAATACATCGAAGACCACATTACGGAAAAAATAACGCTGGATTCCCTCGGCAGGGCGTTCAACAAAAATCGCAATCAGATAAACAAGATGTTCAAAGAAAACTTCGGTTCGAGTCCTCTCGAACATATCATTAACCGCCGTATAGAACTCGCCAAAAAGCTATTGCTGACCACACAACTTTCGGTAAGAGAAATTTCTTCCCGCGTAGGTATGGATACATACGACCACTTTTACCGCATTTTCAAAAAGAAAA
This sequence comes from uncultured Clostridia bacterium, assembly GCA_947601445.1. Lineage (GTDB taxonomy): Bacteria > Bacillota > Clostridia > Christensenellales > CAG-314 > Fimimonas. The sequence continues at coordinate 29,849 of CANQGD010000006.1, forward strand.
CGGGCGTTTCTTTGGCACAGTTCCGAAACAACAACTGAATGTTATATTATTTTATCGAAAATACTGTTATCAAATAGGCTTGTCAAGTTGACGAGCCTTAAATTTTGAAAGCATTATCGAGCGTCGGAATAATGCTATTTTGTCGATTTGTTGTTTTTTGCCTTGATTTTGTTGCAAATATATAGTATAATGTGTGGGTTACAATGGGTATTGTGCCCGTTTGACTACTTACCAAGGAGTAAAAAATGAAAGTAGCATTGACAGGCGTCACGGGAAATATGGGCGTGCAGGTGTTGCGCGAATTGATCAAAATTCCCGATTTGGAATTTAAGCTGCTTGTTTTTCCAAAAGAAAAACGTCTTGCCGAACTGAAAAAAATCTGCAAGGGACAAATGAATCGCGTTCAATTTGTATACGGCGGCGTCAACCGTCGCGAAGTGTGCGACGAACTTGTTTCCGGAACGGATTACGTTGTAAATATGGCGTCGGTCATTCCGCCGCACAGCGATCAATTTCCCGTTTACGCAATTGCATGCAACGAACGCGGCGCAAATTGTCTGTGCGAAGCCATAGAAGCGCTGCACGACCAACCCAAACTGATACATATATCCACGGTTGCGCTCTACGGAAACCGCAACAGTAAACACATGTGGGCGCGCGTGGGCGATCCTTTGGTGATCTCTCCGTTTGACATTTATTCTCTTACCAAAATGCGCGGAGAATTTCGCGTGCTGGAAAGCAACATAAAAAACAAAGCGGTGCTGCGCCAGACGGCAATGCTGCACAACCATATGTTAAGCGACAACATGAGCGACGGATTGATGTTTCACACTTGTTTCAATGCGCCTCTCGAATGGGTGACCGCGGAGGATTCGGGCTTGTTGATCGCCAACATAATTAAGTCGGATATGGAAAACGGCGCCGAACTCAACAAGAAATTTTGGGGCAAAGTGTTCAACATCGGCGGCGGACAAGTCAACTGCGTAACGGGTTACGATGTGCTGAACGACGGATTCGAAATTATCGGAGGCACGGTAAAAAACTTTTTCGATCCCGATTTCAACGCCATTCGCAACTTTCACGGAGTGTGGTTTTACGACAGTAACGAACTCGAAGAATTGTTCCACTATCAACGCCAAAGCACAAAGGACTTTTGGGAACAGTTCAAAAGGGAACACGGAATACTTAAAGCGGGCAAAATAGCGCCCAAAAAACTTGTAAAAAAGTTGGCGATCGAGCGTTTGTGCAAAAATCCGAACAGTCCGCACTATTGGAAAACGCACAAAGATACCGCACGTATGCTCGCTTACTTCGGCGGAGACGCCAAATTCGACGCAATAGGAAAGGATTGGAACAAATTTCCGTTGCTGTTTGAAGGCAAGGACGAGGCGGGCAATCCGATAGATTATCAACAATTGCTCAATCGCGACGACGCCCCGTTGGTGGACATCGGCTACAAACCCGACGGCGAAATAGGTTACAGAGAGTTGAGGCGAATCGCCGCTTTGCACGGCGGCAAACTGCTCAGTTCGAAGGGCGGACTGTACGACCGTCTCGAATGGGAAAACAGCGACGGCGAGCGTTTCAGGATGAGAGGTTATACCGTGGCTGTGGGACATTGGTGGAATCCGAGTTATACCGCTTACTGTTGGGACTTCGACCGCCTTGCAAAAAAAGATAAAATATATGCGCAGGTGTGGTACGACAGTCACGATCAAAACGAGGACAACTTTTACTACTATAACGATAAATTCGAGGCAAAGTACGGTAAGATAAAATGAAAATAGTAATCTGCTACTTTTCCGGCACGGGAAACACCCGAAAAATTGCCGATTGTTTTGCCGAATATATGCGCGAGCACGATAATGACGTCCGAGTATTTTCGATAGACGGACTGACTTTGAATAAAAAATTGCCCGACGAAACGGTCGAAGAAATAAAAACTTGCGATTTGCTCGGTTTCGGTTATCCCGTTTACGCTTTCAATGCGCCTCCGATTGCATTGACGTTTGCAAAAAAACTGCCCCGTCTTGCGCAACCCAAACGCGCGTTTATATTCAACAGTTCCGGCGAACCGTTGAGACTGAACAACATATCTTCGTTGAAACTGTGCGGAATCTTGCGTCGGCGTCGTATCGAAGTCACCAACGAGTACCATTACTGCATGCCTTACAACATAATGTTCCGCCACTCCGACGAAATGGCGCACAAAATGTTTGAAACGGCAAAACGTCTTGTGCCATTGGACGCACGGGAAATTCTCGAAGGACAAAAACACCGCTTGAAACGAATAAAATGCGGCAATACGATTGCTTGGGTAATGCGTTGCGAACAATGGGGCGGACAGCTCAACGGCAGAATGTATCGCGTATCCAAGGAATGCGTTCACTGCGGTAAATGTGTAACCAACTGTCCCACTCACAACATACGCATTACCGAAAAGGGCAAGTTCAAGTTCGGCGGCAAATGTCTGATGTGTATGAGATGCGCGCATCTTTGCCCTCAAAACGCCATACGTATCGGTATGTTCAACGGTTGGAAAGTCAACGGTCCGTACACCTTTGTGGCCCCCAAAACTGACGAGAAAAAACAGCATTACAACAGAATGTTGACAAAAGCGTACGCACAGTATTTTGAAAATGCGGAAAAGCGCATTGCGGACGCCGATCGGGAAACAACAAACCGAAACGACGATGAACAAATAATTTAACGATGATTTGCGACCATGCGGACATCTTTTTGCTTACAGTAGTGTAGGCATATTATTAAAACGCCGTATTAAATGGATTGAAATCGTGCGCTCAATGCCGTTGAATCGTTCGTTTGAGACACCGATTTCCAAACAAATGCCGAATAATCAAAAAATCCGAGAGTTTTCATACCCTCGGATTTTCCATAATATGCCTATAAGCCCTATTACGATATACTTTTTGTTATTCGATATTGACTGCAACCGAAATCCTCGGTTGTTTTTGTTTTCAGCGATTGTAAATTTTGTCGCGTATATCTTTTACCTGCGACGCGGTAATGTCGCTTACTTTTATTTCTTCGCTGATCTTATCGCGAGCATGCATTACGGTCGTGTGATCCCTTCCGCCGAAATATTCGCCGATGCTGGCAAGGGGAACGCTCTGCCCCAAAATGTCGCAAATCAGATAAATGCAAATCTGACGGGGAACGACGATTTCCTTGTTTTTCTTTTTTCCGATAAGGTCTTCCCGCCGAACGCGGAAGTACTCGCACGCAGCATTGACGATCTGATCTATCGTGATAATGTCGCTGCTTGCGTCTGCATAGTCGCGTAGCGCCTCCTGCACTATATTCATATCGTTTGGATCGCCGCCGACAAGGGTGCTGTAACTAATTATACGATTGAGCATACCCTCCATTTCACGTATATTGTTGGTGATTTTTTCGGCGATAAGCGTCAAAATACGAATGTTGAGCGCATAACCTTTGTTGCTGCATTTTTTTTGCAAAATTGCAATACGCGTTTCTAAATTGGGCGGTTGAATATCCGCAATTACGCCTGTGGCAAAACGTGTTTTAAGCCGTTCTTCTATCTTGATCTCCTTGGGAGGACGGTCGCTGGACAGAATGATCTGCTTGTCGGCAAGATACAATTCGTTGAAGGTGTGGAACATTTCCTCCTGCGTGCCTTCCTTGTTGGCAAGAAACTGCACGTCGTCCATCATCAGTACATCCAATTTGCGATATTTTGCACGGAAATTTTTTGCCGCGTTGGGATTGTTGTCGTGTATCGACTCGATAAATTCGTTTACAAATTGGTCGCAGGTTACGTACATTATCTTTTTTTCGGGAAAGTTGCGCTGTAAACTGTTGCCGATAGCGTGCATCAAGTGAGTTTTTCCCAATCCTACGCCGCCCCAAATAAAAACAGGATTGTATTTTGTGCCGGGATTGTCGGCAACCGCACGAGCAACCGCATTTGCATATTCGTTGGATTTTCCCACTACAAAGTTGTCAAACGTATATTGCGAAACAAAACTTACTTTGTCGTCGGTGTCATTGACATAGTTGGAGGAAACGGGAATATCCACCTCTTTTGCGACGTTACCGACATTTTCCAATTCTTCTTCGGTGATAATCTCCACATCCACTATGGATGGAAATACCAGATTGGTGCATTTTTTTACAACTTCTTTGTAGTTGTTGTCCACAATGTTTTTTATGGCGCGCGTTTCGGCAAGCAAAATCAGACGGTCGCGATAAATACCCACGGGAGAAAGAGAATTGATATATAAATCGTACGCGAGCGTAGTGGTTTTAGCCTCTGCTTCCAACAATATGTTTTTCCAAATTTGATCGATTTTCAGCATAATAATAATTATACAATAACTATCCGAAATTTGCAACAAATAAAAACAAGCAACCGAAATCGGTCGCTTGTTGTTTTTGCTTAATGTAAAATATCGCTATTTGATGGACGACATCTGTTTTTACCGTCGAAACGCTGCCTGTAAAAAACTGTCCGCCAAGTTATTTTGCGTCGAGAACATACTCCGCAATCAAAACGCGTTTGCCTTCATCAGACTCGCTGCCCAATGTGCGCGTATAAGTGTAGCCCTCGTTTTCCAACGCAATATCGAGAAAGCACAAAAATATACCCATATCGACCTTGTTCCAATGTTTGAACAATTGATTGGACAGAATGGGGACTTTTCCCTTTTGACGATATACGTTCAACTTGTTGTCCGCCTGCTCTACGCGCCAAGGCTGACTGTTAACGGCGCTCGGTGCCAGACGAACTATTTCACCGAGACGGGCGTCGGTCATTCCTTTCCAAAAATCATTTGCCTGAACGCGATTGAAATCGTAGTCGCCGTTGCGGAAAAGGCTTGGATCGCATTTGCCGAAAGAGAGCATAATGGCATACTCCAAATCGCATTGACGTTCATCTTCCACTTTGCCCATACCGTACCAGCATACGCCTATATTGAGGGACGTCAGATACAAATCCCACTGTTCCAACATATAACCCACATTGGTAAGCCAAAGATTTTTTTCTTCACTGTACACCAACAAACAATACTCGGCATTGAATTTGCAATTTGTTTCGCTGCACGGAACGATTTGAAATTCCACTTTAATGTCCGCTATCAATGGTTTAAGCTCGTGCAGATATTCTTCTACCTTTGCCAATTCCTCATCGGTGAGTTTCTGCTCGCTGTAACGGCGCACAGACCTGCGCTTGTATACGTTTTGCAAAAGTTCCTTCATGATTGCTCCTTTTCCATACGACATAACGTATGCTTTTCAGAATATTACCTCTGCGACAAAAAGATAACCGCAATTTACCGCCGTACCGTCAAGCGACCCGCATTTGACTCGAATCAGCGGGCGGCAGATCCGACTTGTCTCCGTTTTTATGCGAACGAATATATTGCGTCCATTTGATATACCCGTAAGTAGTATTGGTGAGATAGCCGACTTTCAGTACAAGCAGTATCCACTGACCTGCCATAATGTCGATAATCGTTTCCAAAATCGCCACAATATACCAGGCGATCCACTGTTCGCGATACCTGAACAATATCAACAGTCCGTTGGCAATTCCTACCGCGCTTGCCGCGGCGTCAAGATAGCACACAATGCGCTCGAAGGTGATATTTGTTGCAAAAATACCTCCCTCAACTTCGATAAGCGTCAAAAGATAGCCTACGCCCACCGTCCACACCGCAATTGCGGCAATGAGGGCTATATCCTGCCACCAGGTAAGTTTTTTTACTACGGTAAGTTCTTCCTTTTGTTTGTCGGGATGACGGTGCCACATTACAAAACTGATAATGTCGCAGGGTATCCAGAAAAACAGCGTAACCGCCATTGTCGCAAAACGGTAGATACATACAATACAGGTAATGATTTCGACGATTTCCACACCCAGCGACACAATAAAGTTCCATTTGCTTTGCTTGCTGATGAGCAATTCGCACGCGATGTTAAGTATAACGTCCAGCACATACAAAAACGTGATAAAGCCTGCCGATGCCAAAAAGCTGTTGACCACGACGTTCGGTTGTTCTTTGTCCAAAACAAGTTGCGCGTTTTCAACAAGCTTTTCACCGCTTGCGTTGACCAACGACACTACAAGGGGCGCGGGTTCGTCGGAATCGCCGTTGTAGTAACATTCGAGAGCGACGGTCGTATTTGCGTTTATGTCGAAACCAAACGGTTTGACTTCGTCGTTTTTTCTGTCGTACTCTCCGAGTTTCAGCGTCATACTGTTTTTATCGTCTTCACTGTCTCCCGGCTCCACCATCCACTCTCCGAAACCGTTGATGTCTTTCATACTGTAAGAATGTTCGACTCCGTCGGCGTCCGTTATTTTTACGCTGCAAATAACGTAACTGTCCGTCGTCCCCTCGAAACTCACGGTATCGAAATTGCCCTCCGCACCTTGCACGTACTGAGACTTGTCCAAAGTGACGGTGTAGGTAGGCTCATCCGTTTCCGGAAACACAAACGCAAATACGATAGCCACTACCAATATACTGAAAAACCAAATTTTTTCGTATAAAGTAAAATAGCGCCAAAGCTCTTTACAACGAACGGCAAAGCCTTTTTTGCGTTTGGATTGACCTGCCGTATCGCTTGCGGCGATGTACTCTGTTTCAGCGGAAGATTGTTCGGAAACTTTATCTTGCGATTCTTGATCCATCGGTGGTACCTCGAAAAATAACTATTTAAGTTCATTATATAACCGCAAAAAAAATATGTCAATTTAAATATAGAGTAATGCCGATGACGCACATACATATCCGACGGATAAGCGGTATCCCAAACAGCCGCCAAATATGCAATCCTCACGACAATTGCGGGTTTTAGGCAACAAAAAAACGGCTTTTGACAAAAGCCGTTGAAAATATCAATTGAATGAACTCACGTCGCAATAACTCCAACCGGAGTCGCCGCGCCTTCCCGAAGCGTCCACAGCTTTTACGCGAATGAAATCTACGTTCGGTTCGTCGGGGCATAGCCATTGGCATTCTTGCACGGTAAATTGCTTTCCGTTTATCTCCACAACGTAGCACGTGGCGTTTTTAACGGCATCCCAAGCGAGCATGTTGCTTTCTTTCAGATACCTGACGTTACCGACGTTGCTCAACCTGTTGCCGGAAACATGTGTAATGTTTACACGCGGTACGTCAAACAAGCCGTGAACAACGTAAATAAACGACGCCGCCACAAAAGCAATGAACAGTATTATTACTGCCGTTTTGAAAATTTTAATCGCCGACGCACTTCGGTGTCTGTCTGTTTTTCCTTGTCCTTCCATATTTTTTCCTCCTTTATTTTGGGACAATATTTCCTAGCGCAAATGCGCCGAGATTAGGTTTGTTGCATTAAAAAAGAGATACAATAGTATCTCCATCACACAATCTTTTTCAATGCAACGCAATTCTAACACAGTGCCTATTTGCAGTCAACTGTTTTTTACAACAATTTTCAGGGAATTTTCGGGATATTTTTTTCCTAAGAAACAAACGTGTTTTTGTTTAGATTCGCACTCTTTGGTCAACAATATGTGCAAAGGAGAACATTACAATGAAACTAATAGACAGTCAAACTTATCTTAATCTTGCAAAAGCCTTTTCCGCCGAAACCCAAGCTCGTACGCGTTACGAATTTATGGAATACGGAATGCGCTACAACGGCTACAAAACAATGGCGGAAATCGTGGATTCTATCGCCTATCAGGAATTTAACCATGCTCGCATGTTTTACACGTTTTTGCAAAAGGCAAGCGATAAACCCATAAAAAATATCGATATAGCCGGAGGGTTTCCTTTCAAAGAAAAATGGGATATTCTCGAAAATCTCAAATTTGCGGCGGACGACGAACACGTGGAAGCATATGAAATTTATCTTCCCGCCGCAAAAGTTGCGCGCGAAGAAGGTTTTGAGGACATAGCAAATTTGTTTGAGCTTACAGCAAAGGTGGAAATGCAGCACGAAGCCGTCTTCCTCGAACTGTATAATCAAATGAAAAACAACACGCTGTATAAAAAGGATCACGAAGTAATGTGGATGTGTTCCGGCTGCGGACACATGGCAATGGGTAAAGAAGCCTGGGAAACTTGCCCTTTGTGCGGAGCAAAACAAGGCACCGTATGTCTGAAATTGGACAGCTTGAATCAATAAAAACAAACAAAACCATACAAAAACGCAACGCTGCATAAAAACGTTGCGTTTTTAAGTAAATTTATAAACATTATTAACAATAAATTTATAATTGTAAAATCTTCTGACATTTATTTATAATTATGAAATTATTTAACGTCTTAAAATTATAAAATAGCGGCTTTATTGGATACGCTTTTTATAATATTGCTCTCGGAATATTTGTGCGCCGCGCTGTCCGCCGAGTATATACGAGAACGACTGTTTGAAAATAATCAATGTGCGCGTTATCTTTGACGGTTTCCGCAAAAACGGACAATGTAAATAAAATTCGACGGATTTCAGGCAATTTGCCCGCGAATCGTCGTTGAAATAATTTTTTTACATTAAATTCTCGAAGATAAACCGATATTAAACACCGAAAACAAAAAATTTGAGTTCGCACATTACCGAAACCGTGTACCGAATTGATTTCGACTGTTTTTCAACTTTTCGGTTTATATGGAACAAGCAAACCGCAATTACTTTTTCGGCGGTTGCCGGATATAGGACAAAATGTTCAAGGGCAGTGCAAAAACGCCTGCCCCATGTGTAAAATCTGATTTAATTGTTATCTTCTGCGTTTCTTTTCCGAGCGGTACACAAAGTTGAGAGTTTTTCGCGGTGCGTTCGGACTGTTGAGAATATCGTTTTTTGCAATTGGACTGATAACCACGTGACGCGAAATTCCCTCGCCTTCGCTTTGAGTGGTAACATACTTGCTTCCTTGCAAAGCGGTGTGGATCACCCTGCGTTCATAGGGATTCATCGGTTCCAACTCCGTCTGACGTCCCGTACGTTTTACCTTTTGTTCCAAATTGCCTGCAAGACGTTGAAGCGCCTTTTCCCTTCTGGCACGGTAGTTTTCCGCGTCCAGCGTTACTCTCTTGAAACCGCCGTTGTGACCGCTGTGTACAAGACTGCAAAGATATTGCAAGGCGTCCAGCGTGTCGCCGCGATAACCGATTGCACCCGAAGCGTCTTTGCCGGATATATTCAACAGCAATGCGCCTTCCTGTTCCGACGCTTCTATTTGACAATCGAGCCCCATTTTGCAAAGAATGTTTTGCAAAAAATCGATTACTTTTTGTTTTTCGTCGAGCCCGTCAAACGACTCGTCAATCAACGCGTCCTGCGGCTGCCGATCGTTTTCAGTATTGTTTTTCATTGTTTTGCTACCTCATGTATTTTGCCTTGCCCGAGCGGTTTTTGGTTTCATCCTTGCTTATGCGGCGAAGCACCATTTTTTCCACAGGATAGCGCAATGCGACAGTGGAAATTATGCTCAAAGTGTAATTTACAACCATATATATTGCAAACGCACCCGTATAGATGAAACCGAACCACGCCATCATCAAAGGCATAATTATCATCATTGTTCTGTTTGTTACTTTTTGTTGCTGATTTTGCTCAACAACCTCGCCTTTACGGTTTTTGCGTTCCATATGTTGAGAGATAAACATTGACAAAAAGCTCAGACCTATGGACGCAAATGGCAAAATCATCAAACCGTTCCATCCGCCACGACCGTTGTACCCGTTGCCGTTCATTACCGCATCGCGTATTTTGTCATATACGGTCTGTCCTTGGTTTGGGTAATTTGTCATATCTATCACAGAGGAAAATCCTCCGCCCAAAAACTGACTTTTGAAACCGCTGCCGGCATAGGGTTGCATTATCGGCGCCCAGGTATCCGGTTGCCACACATTCTGAATCCAAAGCCAACTTTCGTGATTATTGTCATATTGCGTTTTGACTGCCGCAAGCGCTCCCTGTTCCAATTCGAGGACCTTGTTTTCGTCCTTTTTGATTGCCGCGGTAATACCGGCGCTTTGACTGTTGAGCCGCGCTATCTTATCCGTAAGCTCGCCGTTTTCGTCCGTATCTCCTCTTCCTTCCGCTATATATTTGGCAGCAACCTCGTTGTAACCTTCCTGATGATGAAAGTTACCTTTATCGTCCGTAAAGTCTATCCCGTTGTAATATACGTCGGACAAGGTTTCGTCATTTTTTATACTTTGCGAATAGTTCTGATAATATACGTCGGTAAGTTCCTGAAAGTTGGTAATGCTGCTGTACGTTGAATAGTTGCGCAATCCTGCAAACATGATGAAGAATATCACCATAGAAACTATCATCGGCAGACAGCTGCTGAGCATGCTTACACCTTGTTTTTTGTACAGCTTTTGCTTTTCTTCGTTAGCGCGCTGCGTATTGGCGCCGTATTTTCTGTCTATGCTTTCCATTATCGGCTGTATCTGCTGCATTTTGAGACTGCTTTTACGCGAAGCATAGCGTTGCCATATATCCAACGGCAACATCAGAATTTTAAGAAAAACGGTAAATACCACAACCGTCCAACCGTAGTTTCCTATCCAACCGTGCATCAATTTGACCAATTTGCCCATGACGCCGAGGTCTTCTTCGGAATAACTGAAAAAATCCGGTTTGGTTCGGTTGCAAGCGGCAAACATACCGAGGCAAAATGCCGCCAATACCAAAAGTATAAGTACACTTTTTGTCTTTTTTTTCATTCTTTCTCCTGAAACGATTTCAATACTAAACGTGCCATTTCATTGTTCCGCGAAGGTTTGCGGGAACGGGATCGAATCCTCCTTTCCCCCAAGGCGCACATCTGCACAAACGTCGCAGCGTCAGCCAACTTCCGACAAAAAAGCCGAAACTCTTGTACGCTTCCATAGAATAGACCGAACAACTCGGAGTATAGATGCATCTTTTGACGCCTTTCCATTTGGAAATAGTGGCTTTGTAAAGTTTGAGCAAAGCAATAGCCAAATATCTCATTGCAGCAACCCCGCTTTGCCCAAAAGCCTGTTGACGCTCTGTTGCACGTCGCAAAACTCGTAGGCTTGATGTTTTTTGGGAATAAACACTATATTGTAGCCGCCGACAACCTCTTCTATCACGGCGGAAACGGCGGCCTTCATTTGCCTACGTATGCGGTTGCGATATACCGCTTTACCGAACTTTTTGCTGACGGAAAAACCTACTTTCGTGGGTTTGGCGTGAGACTCGCAGTAAAGCATAATAAAGTTTTTGTCGGCAACGCTGACCGCATGCTTGTACACGTAGTTGTATTGATAGTTTTTTTTTAGTCTGTAAATAGACTTCAAAGCAGACCTCTGTTAGGCGGAAATGCTGTGACGTCCCTTGTTTCTGCGTCTTGCGAGTGTTCTGCGTCCGCCGGTGGTCTTCATTCTCGCACGAAAACCGTGAACTTTGCTTCTTTGCCTTTTCTTGGGTTGATAGGTTCTTTTCATATTCTTTCTCCTTGTAACGGCGTTTTTCGCCTTTTTTATCCGTTTTAATTACTTTTTCGCTCTCTGCCGTATAAGACGAGACAGCATACATTGATATTTTAACAAAAAAATATATATCAGTCAAGTAAAACTATGCCCCGCAGAGGAAAACTGCGGGGCATAATTACAAAACAGAAACAGGCGAGATTTACGCTATTTCCAAAGCAAGGATCATCATTTCATTGAAAGAGTTTTGACGTTCGTCGCTCGAAAGATTTTCTCCCGTCAACAAATGATCGGAAATCGTACAGATACAAAGCGCTTTTTTACCCGCACGAGCGGCATTGAGGTAGAGCGCCGTGCTCTCCATTTCCACTGCGAGAACTCCCATCTTACCCCATACGGCGCTGCTTCCGCCGTCATCGTAAAACGTGTCGCTTGCAAGGATGTTGCCGACTTTATAAGTGTAACCCAACTCTTTTGCCTTTGCAACGGCTTTTTCAAGCAACTCGTAACTGCAAATAGGCGCCAAAGTTCCGGGCATACCGAATTGATCGGCGTAGTTGCTGTTGGTGCATGACCCCTGACCGAAAACAAGATTTCTCACTTTCAGATCGGGATGTATCGCGCCTGCCGATCCGATACGTATTATGTTTTCCACTCCGTAAAAATTGAATAGCTCGTAACTGTAAATTCCTATGGACGGAATACCCATTCCGCTTGCCATGACCGACACGCGTTTGCCCTTGTAATACCCCGTGTATCCCTGAACTCCGCGCACATTGTTAACCAATACCGCGTCTGTAAGGTAGTGTTCGGCTATATATTTGGCACGGAGAGGATCTCCCGGCATCAATACTGTGGGTGCAAAATCTCCCGCTTTGGCGGAAATATGAGGTGTAGGTATAGGCATAATTTAACTCCTTTTTACTTGATGTTGACGGCACATGCCGCTTATAAATAATTATAGTTGCAATCGCTTCGATTGTCAATACTCAACTTTATCGCAAAGAACGCCCCGCCAAACAAACGAATCGACTGCGCATTCTTTTTTTTGGTTTTCCGCTTGGATTGCGGAGAATAAAATGTTGTTTTTGTCTTGCAATTTACCGTATTGTATAGTATAATTATTGTGTTCGGGCGTTAATTCGTCCGAAAAGGAATGTGTGTTCCGACAAGTTCGAAAAGGACCTTTTTCCTCCGCTTGAATTTTGTCCACAGCTTGTCCACTTGCTCTCGGGCTTATGTGCGAAAAGTTTTCCACACGGATTATCCGTAACATAGCACAACATATTGTAAAAATTTGCTAAAATCCACACAATATATTGAATTTGCCTTGTAAAGAAAACCGTTATTCCACAATTTCACACAGTCTAAAACCAACACTACCCGAAGAAGGGAATATTTCAGTGCGCTCACTCACTGTCAAAGGAGAAAAAAATTATGAAAATTATCGTAAACAGTCTCGACCTCAATGATGCGGTAGGTAAAGTACTAAAAGCGTTGTCCGTAAAAGACGTTGCTCCCGTGTTGGAGTGTATCAAAGTAACAGCGGAAAACGATCGTCTTACGCTGTATGCCACGGATAAAGACCTTGCCATCGAGCGAACCGTCGACGCAAACGTGATAGTGGGCGGAGCCTTCCTCGTTCCGGGAAGAATATTCGGCGACTATATTCGCAATATAGCGGAAAACGGAAGCGATATTTCTTTGGAAATGACGGACGAAAACCGTTTGTTGGTGAGTTCTGCCAATAGCGAGTGCAATATCGGTACGTTGGACGTGGATGATTATCCCGAAACCGAGAACGTGGGCGGAAGCAACTATTTTGCCGTTACCGAAAACAATTTGAAGGAAATAATAAACAACGTTATATTTTCCGTTGCCACAGACGACAGCCGTCCAATGCTCAAAGGAGTATTTTTCGAAGCAAGAGAATATACGTTGACGGCGGTGGCTACGGATGGCTATCGCTTTGCATTGAGCAAAAAGGCATTGGAAGAACGGGTTGATTTTATTTCGGCTACTATTCCATCTCGCAGTCTTGCGGAATTGTCCAAGCTGCTCAGCGACAGCGACAACGTTCTGAAAGTATATATCGAAAACAACTATTTGAAAATTTGTATGGAAAACACCAAGTTGCTCACTCGGTTGCTTGCGGGACAATATATCAAATACGATAATATCGTGCCGCGCGAGTTCCTCTCGACGCTGTATGTGAACAAGGAAACGTTCGAAAGAGCTTTGAGTACGGCGTCCATAATGTCGCGCAGCGAAAAAAACAATCTGGTAGTGTTGGATATAGAGGAATACAACATGAATCTTTCCTCGACAAGTCAATACGGTACAGCAAAGGAAAACATTACGATTTCGTTGACGGGCAAGGACGTGCGTTGCGCATACAACAGCAAATATATCAACGATTGCCTGAAAGTGATAAGCGCCGAAACGATAAAAATGGAATTTGCACAACATAACAGTTGCGTTATCACCGTTAAGGACAGCGACGAGGTGCTTTACTTTATTTTGCCCGTAAAGCAAATCGTATAAAGCAAAACATATCAGTCTGTTTGAATTACCTAAAAAGGTCGATTTTCTTGTGAAATCGACCTTTTGCAATATTACAGCGGTTGTTTGCGCGGTTTGTTTTGTCCGCGAGGATAATTTGCGGGCGTGCGGCTTACTTTACGATAAACCAAAATAGCTCTTTTACTGCCGTCGGGCAGCACAAAGTCGTAATGGGTTTCGAAATTCAAGCCCAACAATCGGCATGCGTTTGTCGCCGAATCCGTTTCGCTCAGATCGGTTTTGTAAGCTATTACGGCTCCGCCTATTTTTACCGTTTGCGCCGTGTATTCCAACAGAATGTTCAACGGAGCGACAGCTCGCGCTACGGTCACGTCGAACTGTTCGGAGTGTGTTTTGGAAAAATCTTCCGCCCTCTCATGAAAAAACAACGCCGTAATGCTCAACTTTTGGCAAAGCATTTTGCAAAACTCAATACGTTTTCCGAGGCTGTCCACCAATGTTACGGAAATATCGTCGCGTATGAGTTTCAGCGGTAACGAAGGAAAACCCGCTCCGCAACCTATGTCGCATACCGAGGCGCCTTGCGGAATGGCTACGCTGCCCAGCATACTGTCAATGAAGTGTTTGTTCCACAGTTCATCTTTATCGGTAATTGCGGTAAGGTTGTATTTTTCATTTTCGCTTAGCAAAAAGTCGCGATACAGCACAAGTTTGTCGCTGACTTCCCGACCGATGTGGAAATCTATGTCGTTCATAATATATTTTTACCTATTTTGCAATTTAATTTTGTAAGTTGTACACTTAAACGACGTAAGTTGTTCATTAGTCTTTGTGGATATTTTGTGCAAGATACACGATCAGTATCTGTATGTCGGCAGGAGATACACCGAGTATTCGTCCTGCTTGTCCGAGATTTTCGGGGCGTATTTTGTTGAGTTTTTGACGCGCTTCTATACGCAGACCGTCTATTTGCGAGTAGTCGAGATCGCGGGGCAAAGGTTTATTTTCCAATTTGTTGGCTTGCTCGATAGCCTCTTTTTCCTTTTCGATATATCCGCGGTATTTGCTTTCCAACTCTATTTCATATATTGCGTCCGGATCGATATTTGAAAAATATCCCAGCTCTTGCAAATCCTTTGCGGTAATATTGGGACGTCGTAACATCTCGTCAACGGTCAATCCCGCACCCGTAACGGCTTCTTGTTTTTGTTGGAACAGCGGTCCGTAAATTTTAGGCGAAACAACACTTTTAAGCTCTTTTTGGGCAAGTTCAATTTGCTGTTTTTTATGCAGATAACGCGCATACCGCTCGTCGTCTACCAACCCTATTTGCCTGCCCGTTTCCGTCAATCGCAAATCGGCATTGTCTTGTCGTAAAATAAGACGGTGTTCGGCACGACTTGTCATCATACGGTACGGTTCGGTGTTTTCTTTTGTTGTGATGTCGTCTATCAGCACCCCTATGTAGCTGTTGTCGCGACGCAAAGTAAACGGAGTTTTGCCCTGTACATATCTCGCGGCGTTTATTCCCGCAACAATACCTTGCCCAGCTGCCTCTTCATAGCCGCTGGTGCCGTTTATCTGTCCCGCAAAAAACATTCCCGGAAGGTGTTTCGCCATAAGTGCGGAATTTAGTTGAGTCGCGTCTATGCAATCGTATTCTATTGCGTAGGCGTCTCGCATTATTTCCACGTTTTCCAACCCTTCTATACTGCGGTAAATTTGTTCCTGTACGCTTGCCGGCATGGAACTCGAAGCGCCCTGAACGTAAAATTCGCAAGTATCTTCCGCTTCCGGTTCGAGAAATATCTGATGTTTTTCCTTGTCCGCAAAGCGAACGACTTTATCTTCTATGCTGGGACAATAGCGCGGACCTACGCCGTTGATTTCGCCGTTATAAATGGGGGCCAGGTGCTTGTTTTCCAATATTATCCGTTTGGTCTCGGCAGTCGAGTATGTCAAATAGCAACTTCGTTTGGTTGCGGGAATGGATTGCGTAACATAGGAAAATGGCAATACGTCGTTCTCTCCCTTTTGTTCCGTTGTTTTTTTCAAATCTATGGATTCGAGTCGGACTCTTGCGGGGGTACCCGTTTTGAAACGAGATATTCTGAAACCGAGCTTTTTCAGACTTTCGGTTAAATATCGCGCGTTTGCAAATCCGTTAGGACCGCTTTCCCTTATACATTTACCCACAAGGGTGCGGGAATTGAGATATACTCCGCAACAAACTACCACCGCTTTGCAACTGTAAGTAAGTTCCACGGCTGTTGTTACGCAAAAAGTTCCGTCCTCGTTTTGTTCTATTTTGATTGCTTCACCTTGACGCAGATACAGGTTTGGCGTATTTTCCACCGTCTTTTTCATATTGACGTGGTAGGCGTTTTTGTCTACTTGGGCGCGCGGAGAATAAACGGCAGGTCCCTTTCCGCGGTTGAGCATACGCATTTGTAATAAACTTTTATCTGCGTTTATTGCCATTTCGCCGCCGAGAGCGTCGATTTCTTTGACAATCTGACCTTTTGCGGTGCCGCCTATACTCGGATTGCATGCCAAAAAAGCCACCGTATCCAAGTTGGTTGCAAACATAAGCGTAGAGCAGCCCAATCTTGCAGAAGCGAGTGCTGCTTCACAGCCGGCATGTCCCGCGCCTATCACTATAACCTCGAAAATTTTTTCTGTTTTTGTCATTTAGAATCTCGTTGTATATAAATTTTTACGAAAAATTTATCCGATTTGTATTTTTTTATTTTCCGAGACAAAATTTGCTGTAAATTCTGTCGATTATATTCTCTTGGGCGGTTGTACCGGTAATTTCACCCAGCGTTTGCCAAGCGCCTTTTATTTCATTTGCAACCACGTCGAGAGTTGTTTGGTCGCAAAATTTAACGGCGTTTTCGAGTTGTTGTTTGGCGCGCTTCATACAGGAAAGGTGACGTTCGTTTGTTATCAGCAAATCGCTTGTTTCAATATCCTTTGCGCTGAACATTTCATATAGCGTCTCTTTGATTATATCTACGTTGCCTGATTTTGCGGAAACCACCAAACTGTCTACACAGCATGGCTCATTACCGAACAAATCGCTTTTATTGTAGATGCGTATTTGCGGGCGGACGGTGGGATATACCGATCTGTCCGAAGGATCATCAGTTACATGTAAAACCACGTCTGCGCTATCGGCGGCTTTTTTGGCACGTTTTACCCCTTCTATTTCTATTTCGTCGGTACTTTCTCGCAAACCTGCGGTATCCACAAAGTTGAACCGAATATCTCGATAGTTTACGCTTTCGGATAGGGTATCCCGCGTTGTGCCTTGAATGTCCGAAACGATGGCTCGATCGGTACCGAGCAATGCGTTCAATAGGCTGGACTTGCCCACATTCGGTTTACCTACGATTGCCACGTCTATTCCGTATTTAGCCACTTTTCCGAGGGTGGAGGTGGAAATAAGCGCGTTAAGTTGCGTCAGCACATCGGAAATTTGCTGTTTTGCCGTTTCGACTGTGGGCAGTTCCAAATCTTCCTCGGGGTAATCCAACGCAACTTCGCATGCCGAAACCGTATCGAGCAACACATCCTGCAATTGCACTATGCGTTTTCCGAGTTTGTTTTCCAGCAAATTTGCGCCTGCTTTTGCCGCTGACGCCGTTTCCGCGTCTATCATTTCGATAATTCCTTCGGCGTTTGTTAAATTTTGCTTTCCGTTGATAAATGCGCGTTTGCTGAATTCTCCGTTTTGCGCCATTATCGCGCCGTTATCAAGACACGTTTCTATAACCGCTTGCGCAACGGCTGTACCTCCGTGACAGTGAAATTCCACTGTGTTTTCTCCCGTATAGGAATGGGGTGCGACAAAATATACGCACATCGCATGCTCGTTGAAATATTGAGTTTTGAGTGTGCCTACTCGCAGCATATTCGGTTGTTGAGGGAAAGGACGGAAAATTTTTTGCGCTATTTGAATGGCGTCGTCACCGCTCATACGGATTACGGATATTGCCGCACGACCGCGAGCCGTTGACAGCGCAACTATCGTATTATTCATAAATCTATCTCCCACAATATTGTATCACTTTAACAGTAAACCGACAACTGCTTTTTTGCTACGTCAAATTGTAAATTGTTTCATATTATGTTTCACAAAAAGGTTTATTTTGTTGAAATGCGGCGATTTTTATGTTATACTATAAAAGTGAATATATGCAGTTTATATTGAGGCGATTTTTTTGTGTCGATTGGAAATTGCGTATGCGCATAAAAACCTGTCCAATGTTTCAAACGAGGTGGAATATGGGAAAAATAATTGCATTTTCAAATCAAAAAGGCGGCGTAGGAAAAACCACGACGGCTATCAATTTGGCGGCGTATGTTGCGATTGCCGGGAAAAAGGTGCTGTTGGTGGATTTTGACCCACAAGGTAATGCAACAAGCGGTTACGGAATTGAAAAAAATGTATTGCAGAGCACAGTTTACGATGTGCTGATGGGCGACAGTTCCGCGCAGGAAGTAATATTGAAAACCGTCATAGATAATTTGTGGATTTTGCCGAGCAATAGCGACCTGGCGGGTGCGGAAGTCGATCTTGTATCTATGCCTGCACGGGAAAGCGCCTTAAAACGTGCGCTTACGGCTGTTAAAGCCGAGTATGATTATATTTTTATTGATTGTCCGCCCAGCCTCGGCTTGCTGACTCTCAACGCCATGGTTGCGTGCGACAGCGTGATTATTCCCATACAAAGTGAATTTTTTGCGCTTGAAGGGGTAACTCAATTGCTTAATACTTTTAAGATCGTAAAACAACGTCTCAATCCGCAAATCGAGATAAACGGGGTTGTATTGACTATGTACGATATGAGAACCACTTTGTCCAAGCAGGTTACTGCGGAAATTTACAAGTATTTCAGCAACAAAATTTACACAGTGCCGGTACCGCGTAACATCAAACTTGTAGAATCGCCGAGTTTTGGCGTTCCGGTTGTTTTGCACGCTCCGCGTTCAAACGGAGCCGTAGCTTATCAGGCGCTTGCCAAACAGTTTTTGGAAAGGGAGGAGGCATAGTATATTATGGCAAACAAAGGATTGGGACGCGGACTTGCGTCACTGATGGGACTTAACACTATCGATGAAATGCCCGTAAAACAGCCGACTCGTCCGGTTGTCAATACGGACGTTGTTGCGGAAAACAACGATAATGTGGTAAGAATTGCTCTTGCGGACATTGACCCCAACTACGAACAGCCCCGCAAGAAGTTTGACGAAACAGCTTTGAAGGAACTTGCCGATAGCATAAAGCTGCATGGCGTTATTCAACCCATTGTGGTTACTCCCATGGGTAAACGCTTTATGATAATTGCAGGCGAGCGTCGTTTTCGTGCAAGCATGATTGCGGGACAAAAGGATATTCCCGCAATAATCAGACATTACACCGCTCAGCAAATAAAAGAAATAAGTTTAATCGAAAACCTTCAACGCGAGGACCTTTCTCCCATTGAAGCGGCTCATGCAATAAAAACTTTGATGACCGAGTTTAATATGACGCAGGAGGTTGCCGCAGATCGCATAGGCAAAAGTCGTTCGGCTGTTGCCAATACTTTGCGTTTGCTTACGCTTAACGAAGATGTGATCGGGCTTATCGAGCAGGGACGTCTTTCTGCGGGACATGCGCGTACGCTTGTTGTAGTTCCTAACGATCAACAATACAAATTAGCGTTAAAAGGGTGCGACAATCAACTGACCGTGCGCGAAATGGAAAAAATGGTACGCGAGTTTCTCAATCCCAAACCGGAAAAAGTTAAACCTTCCATTCAGGACAGCAAGGAACTTGTGAACCTCGTCGCCAATATGCAGCGCGCGTTTGCAACTAAGGTTTCCGCTATCGGAAACGGCAAAAAAGGCAGAATCTATATCGATTATTTTACTGCGGACGATCTTGACCGTATCTGTAACCTTGTTGAAGATTGGATGAGTGATAAATTCCGCAATAAGGATGAATAAAATCAATTGATTTGTGCGCTTCGGGTTTCGAAGCGCTTTTTTTTTATGATATTATAATTGTAATTTAGAAAACAATTTGTGAGGAAGAATTGACAAGCGCATTTTTGTCAGATTGTTTTGGTATTATTTATTCATTGTCGGATCGGTTTTTTGCGCAATTTGTTTTAGCTTTCATTATTGGAAATTGACAATAATCTATGATGCAGAGAATTATTTCATATATATATATATGTTGGTTCTTTGATCCCTGTTTAACCGAGTAATATTAAATTGTGATATTTAGGTAATGTATGTTTGGAAATATAAAAATTTTGAAAAGTTCTGTCTATGCTAAAACGGTATCGTGTCAAAGTTTCCTACAAAATTAAATTAAAAAAAGTACAAGGAAACTTGCTACCAATTTTGTGTTTCTTTACAGTAATCATAAAAATGAATTTATTTATACTGTTATTTATTATTGAATTTAGAAGTATTATTGAGTTATTATGAATTGTTATTAAGATATTAATTATAAAGAGATATATATTGGAAAAATAATTTCTTTGTTTTACTTTGCTCCTGTTTATCTGCTGCGGCGGATAAACAAGTTTTTGACTTGATTGTGCCATATGAGTATAATTATGCCGTTTCTTTGATGACGTTATTGAAGTATAAAAGTCAAAAACTATGTGGTCAACTTAACACAAAAATGAAAAATTCTTAATTATATTCTTTTATAATTTATTTGCGCTTTTGTAAATTTTGATTATAAATATAAGTTTTATTGTTTTTTACTAAAATATGATAATTCTGTATCAAATTTTGAATTTTATTTGCAATGAAACATTACTAATTTATTTATCGTAGTTTATTGTTTTTGACTCTGATTGTGCCGACCCGAAACGGTTTTTTGTTTGTTTTATTAAGAATCTTCTCAATTTTCTAATATATACATATTGTGTTTTTCAACGCATTCGGATAAACTTGGAATTTACTTTCCAATTGGTAGTTAATTGACTGCTTTGTTGTGCATTTTATTTATAAATTAAGCAATTTTCTCGTAAAATACATTATTTCACCACAATATTTGCTTTGCGCCACAATATTTTAATGAAAATAAAGGCGATTTTGATAAAAATTTACCGTGTTTATGCAAACTTTGATGCTATCAAACGTTTTTCAATTAAAACAACGAGAATTTATTTTATCATTTGTTTCACGTGAAACAAACTATTGATATTAACAAAATGTTTTGTATTTATATTTTAACAGATTTTTTACGTTTTCATCCGTCAAGTTAATTGTAAAACGCTTAACAGATGAGAATATAGAAAGGGAGATTTATGGCACCAGCATGGAAAAATTGTATTTTATTGTCTCATGTGAAACAGATTTAAATAAAATCCTGTAAAAATTGTAATTTGAGCAAATGTGACGACTAACTGGATAATAATTTCTTTTCAGCTCGGTTATTTTATGTATGGTGCTATTGCAACGAGCTTTCCGTTTTCGTGACCAAAAATCATAGTATTGGTTATTATGCCGGTTTTTATCTAACATAATTACTAAAAGATTTTTGTAAATAAATTTTCAAATAACGTGCAATGATGTTTTAATGAAAAGATTTATACGGCATATTGATCTAAGTGAATAGAATGAAGTTTTACATTCAAACTAAACTATTTTCTTTTTCCTTATAAATTTTATTTTGTTCTAAGCTGCGAATTTTCTTTTGTTCCAATTTTTGCTTGAAAAACTCGTGTTTTTCAGACAGAATAGGGGTTAAAATTGTCGGAAATTTTGAAAAAGATTACAAAAAATTCTGTTAGAACGCCTCTTTCAACCAGCTTTTATAACATAATTTTTGCTGTATTTTTGTTAAATATTGGGATATTTTAAAGTGTTTCACGTGAAACTTTTCGCAACCATAGGAACATTATTATATTACAATTGATTGCAGGGTTGGGTTTAGGAGAGAACGCATAGTTTATGAAATTGTGACGTCGATTTAAAAAGGAATTGATTATATGATAAGAAAGCTTTTCTGGGGTAATGTTTGTGTTTTTTTGATAAGAAAATTAGTTCGATTTATTTAATTTTTTACTATAATCTCATTAAAAAATATTGTTAACAAAGAATTTTTTTAAGTGTTGTGCTTGTTTCACGTGAAACTCGTTAAAAATTACAATTTTTTTGATATAGCTGCTTTGTTGTGTGGTTTTATAAATGTTAGTTTTGGAAAATTATACTAAGTATTAATGCCTAATGCAAGGAGTTTTTTGATTTTGAATGCGTTTATTGATAAAATTTACTTTTTGATGTTTGTTTTTTATGTAAATGTAAGCAAATGTTAAAAATGTTTGTATTTGTTGCATGTTTCACGTGAAACGCTTTTGAATTCTTTATTTTACGTATTCGTTTTTCCTGAACGTTTTTGAAAATTTGTTTTGGAAATTATACTGTGAAAAACAAATAATATTGCAGATGTAGCATTTGTAGATTCCTACTTACTTTTAACGCTAATTTAAATTTATTAAACTTTAAATCTCCTTTCTATAAAAATTATTTAAGCGCAACATACTGAATAATGAACAAATACAAATATTGTTTTATTATTTTGAAAATGCAAAAATATTATCAACAACATAAAAAATCGACAAATTATTTGCCGACAAACGAACAAAAACAAATATCAACGGCTTAGAATGCGGAGCAATTGGCAAAACTCATAAAAAAATCGGGAGTAGACCATGTTAGAAGTTAGTATTTATAATTCGTCAGATGTAAAAAAGATAGTAAATGAATTGCTGTTGCGTTTGCGTTCGGCAAAAGCCGTGTATATGTGTATCGGAACGGAAAAAGTGTTTTCGGACAGCCTCGGGCCGCGTGTAGGAACATTGCTCAATGAAAAAATGCTTAATCCTGCTTTTGTTTACGGTATGTGTGAGCAGAATATCACTGCGGAAAATCTTCTTTATTGCTACAATTTTATAAGAGCGCTACATCCAAAAAGCAAAATCGTTGTTATAGACGCTGCTGTGGGGTCGGCGGAGCAGATCGGCAAAATACAAGTTTGCGAAGGCGGAATCAGTCCGGGAGCGGCAACAAACAAAAATTTACCCGCTGTTGGCGATTTGGGAATAGTCGGTATAGTGGCGGAAAGAGGAATGACGGATTTTTATACGCTTAATTCCGAAAAAGATCGGTTGGTTTCACGGGTTGCGCAATTTATTGCGGACGCAATTTTGCAGGTCGAACAAAACGCATAAAGGCAAGGTGCGTATACAAAAAACAACCCCAATTGCCTGTTTTTAATTTATAGCCATGTATTGCTTTGTGCCCATAAAACGGATATAAATTACAAATACTAATTGAGCGTAAGCATATCAACATAAAATTTGACAAGATGTATATATTGTGATAGAATATATACGTATAAGTTTACGCAGCAACATCGAAAAAGCAAAAGTTGTGCGTAACAGAATATTACGCAAACGCTCATATTGGCGTAAAGGAGAAAATTTTGGATCAAAAACGTAGCAGAGCAATCATATATACGGTTATTGCCATTGTTGTCCTTGCGTTGTTTGGAATTTTGTTGTGGCGGATTCTTGCGACCACTTCCACTGAAACCACCGAGGCGCAATTTGTAAAAAATCTGGAAAAAGGTTACTACGACAAAATAACAATCAATATATACAGCGTGATAGGGCTGCGCAACGATGAGGGACACAAAGGACAGCAGGACACCTTTGTTTTGGTAAACAGAGAAGAATTCAGCCAACAAGTCAACAAATATATATCGGATCATCCTGACAGCACTCTTGCGCAAAACGATACTCGTACGGGCAAGAGCAATTTTCAGGTAACTGACCCCAATGCCACAAGTTGGACGGATTACATTCTTCCCGTGTTGTGGATAGGGTTGATCATTCTTCTCGGCTTTATTATGTTTCGCATGATTGCCCGTCAAAACAATCAAAATATCGATTTCGGTCGCAGCAAGGCTCGCGTTGTGCAAAATATGAAGGTTCGTTTTACGGATGTCGCCGGCGCGGAAGAAGAGAAGGAGGAACTGCAAGAAATCATCGATTTTTTGAAGGACCCCAAAAAATTCAGCGATATTGGTGCTCGTATACCCAAGGGCGTATTGTTGGTAGGTCCTCCCGGAACAGGCAAAACGTTGTTTGCAAAGGCGGTTGCCGGCGAGGCGGGCGTGCCGTTCTTCTCTATGAGCGGTTCGGATTTCGTTGAAATGTTCGTCGGCGTAGGCGCCAGCCGCGTCAGGGATTTGTTTGATCAAGCCAAGAAAAATATGCCTTGTATCATATTTATCGACGAGATCGACGCCGTAGGACGTCAACGCGGAGCCGGTTTGGGCGGCGGACACGATGAACGCGAGCAAACGTTGAACCAATTGCTTGTGGAAATGGACGGTTTCGAAACAAGCACAAACATCATTGTTATGGCGGCAACGAACCGTGCGGATATTCTTGACCCCGCCTTGCTTCGTCCCGGTCGTTTCGACCGTCAAATTTACGTCAATCGTCCTGACGTGAGGGGGCGTGAAGCAATTTTGAAGGTTCACGCGCGCAAAAAACCTATCGGTCCCGATGTAAATTTCCGTACGGTTGCACGTATAACTGCGGGCTTTACGGGCGCGGATTTGGAAAATTTGCTTAATGAAGCGGCAATCCTTGCGGTACGCGAAGGCAGAAAAGTCATTACTATGGCGGACGTGAACGAAGGTATAAACAAAGTTGTTATGGGACCGCAAAAGAAATCGCGTCTCGTTACCGAGCCAGACAAACGCATAACGGCATATCACGAATCCGGTCACGCAATTTTGGCTTGCAGTCTCAAATACTGCGATCCCGTACACGAAGTAACGATAATTCCTCGCGGTATGGCGGCAGGCTACACAATGACGCGTCCGGAAAACGACAACAATCACGTAACCAAACAACAGTTGTTGGATGATATTACGATGACATTAGGCGGCAGAGTAGCAGAAGAAATTATTATAAAAAATGTCAGCAGCGGTGCAAGCGGAGACATAAAAGCTCTTACGGACAAGGCTCATCGCATGGTAACGGAATGGGGTATGAGCAATCGGATCGGACCCCTGTTTTACGGAAGCGAAGGCGAAGTGTTTGTGGGCAAAAATTATCAAACGGAAAAGAGTTATTCCGACGAAATCGCCAACATTATCGACGAAGAAGTGCGCGATATAGTGGAAAGTTGCCACAAGCGCGCAACGGAAATACTTTCAGCCAAAGTAGATGTGTTACACAATATGGCGCGCGTATTGATTGAAAAGGAAACTATTCACACCGAAGAAGTGGATATGCTTATGCAGGGCAAAAGCGTAGAAGAAGTAATTTCCTATATGGAAACAAGAGAAAACGCCGAAACTCAGCCTCCCGTAAAACAAGATACATCGACGCCAAATCCGGGTGAAAATTAAAAAACCAAAAAACGGGTCTGCCGCAAGTAAAAATGCTTGCGGCAGTTTTTTATTTTATGTGTTGTATATAGTATTTTTTCAAACGTTCACGTCGAATTTGTGCCATACCGTAAAATGTAAAAACGTCGTTGAAACGACGACGGCGCCTTTCGCAAGTCAAATCGACGACTTACTTATATAAAAATTTTTTACGGTAATTTGATGGTAAACAGACGAAAATAAAATGAATCGATTTTGCGAATTTGGAGCAAAATAACAACAATGGGGTGAAAATTACAATAGATAAGGACTGCCGTATTACCGGAGTTCCCATAGGGAAATTTAGGTAAGCCGCCGCTCAAAGAGAATTAGACGTGGCGTGAAGTCACGCCATTTTAATGCCTTGACTTAAAAGTCTCTGAGAAGCGCACACCTTGCTTGCAAGGTATAGTGCGCTATATCTATGGTACAGTTATTAGCTGTGGATTACTCGTAAAGTTTTTTAGTTGTAGTTTTTTCAGATTTGTGATACTATGGTTCTACAAACGGGAGAAATAAAAATGGAAAATAATGATTATAACGAAACTATTAAGAGCTTTAAGAAATGGGCTAAGGTTTGTACAATTACGGCAATTATAACGGGGTTTTAGGTGTAATTACGTCTCTGCTGACCATTTTGAGTGAATTTACCGACTTTGAAGTCAAGGCTCCTTATCTTTACGGCAAAATATTTGTTTTTATAATGCTTGCAATTTTCTTGGTGCTTATTACGCTTATGATAATTTCTTATATCAAA